>JAATEY010000238.1 GCA_015655465.1 Gammaproteobacteria bacterium
CCGACCCGTTGTCGACATACCCGAAATAGATCTGCCGCTGCACTTCGCGGTCATCGAGGGTGTACTCGTTGGGGCGGCCGGCGTTCACCTTGATGCCGCTGGACAACCACACCTCGAACACCGTGGCCAGATTGGTCTTCTGGTCGATGTACACGTTGTAGCCTTTCTGCTCACCGGGAATCAGGTGGGAGAAAAACACGCCCTGGTTCAGGGTCAGCTCGCCGTATGCGGCTGATACCTGCTTGCCGCCTTCAGTCAGGGTCAGTCGCTTGTTTGCCGCGAACCTGTATTCGAGAGTCGGGCCGTCCTGGGTGACGATTTTCAATGTCTTGCCATTCAGCACATTCGAAAAGGAGGAAGCGCTCCTGGGGCCCCCTTCTGCTGCCTTGAGCTTCGTTCCAATCTGATCTTTCGTCAGCTTGGTGTACTTGAAGCGATGCATCGGTATGCGCATTGTGTTCCCCCGGTTCTTGATGCCCTGTTTCAGGGCAGTATTGTGCAGTCATGGCGTCAGAGTCGAGCCCATGAGAATAGTCAGCGCGGGCCGTTTTTTCCAGCGCCGGCGTGAAGGGATTCCAGCCTTTCGAACGACGGCGCAGCGCGGAATCAGGCCAGTTTCGCACCCGTATCGCGGATAGCGGCAGCACTCGTTGCCAGCCAGACGCCCAGCTCCTGTGCCGAGATGGGGCGGGAGTAGTAGTAACCCTGGGCGAGATCGCAGCCGGCATCCGCCAGCGCACGCGCCTGCTGCGGCGTTTCGACGCCTTCCGCGACCACCCGCAGGCGCAGCCGGTGTGCCAGGCCGATCGACTCCTCGACCACTGCCATGGCGGATTCGTCGGAGAGCATGTCCTTGACGAATGTCCGGTCGATCTTGAGCTCCGTGCAGGGCACGCGGCTCAGTTGAGCCATCGAAGAATACCCGGTGCCGAAGTCGTCGATGGACACGCTCGCGCCGCGCAACCTCAGCCGGGCCAGCACGTCCAGTGCCTTGCCGAACTCCTTGATCAGGCCGGACTCGGTGATCTCGACCACCAGGCGGGACAGGGGGATGTTGGCCCGCGCTGCACCCTGCGCGATGCGCTCGGGCAGCGCCAGATCCACCAGCGAACTCGCCGGGAAATTGATCGACAGGGTCGCTTCAGCCAGGCCCTCCAGGTCAGCGACCTCCTGCAGCGAGCGTTCCATCACGATGTCCGTCAGCGCATCCATCAGGCCGAGCCGCTCGGTCTCCTCGATGAACTGGTCGGGATACACGAGGCCGAGACGGGGATGCGAGAGGCGGGCCAGCGCCTCGACGCCCTCCACCCGCCCTGTCGCCAGCGCGATCTGCGGCTGATAGTGGACGACCACGGCACGTTCGGCGATTGCGGCGCGCAACTCATCCTCCGGAATAGGCAGCCTGTCGCCATCCACGGCCTTGCGACGGTCAAGCTGCGGCTCCGCAACGGCATTCAGCATGGCCTCGATGTCGGCAAGCCGGAACGGTTTTTGAAGTGGCTCGGCGGTGCGCAGTCCGAGCGCACGCGCCATCTCCTGCACAGAGCGCAGCACGCTGCGATCATGTCCGCTCATCAGCACAATGGAAGCGCGGCACTTGCGTTCGGCCAGGCGCCGCACCAGCTGGATGCCGTCCATGTCCGGCATCATCAGGTCGATGACAATCGCCGTGACGCCCGGGTCCAGTTCCTCTCCCAGCTGCAGCGCCGAGGTCAGCACGGTGCACGACATGCCGAGCTTCTCCGCCACCATGGCGATCACTTCCCCGATCGCGGGCTGGTCGTCGATCACCAGCACCGAACGCTGCACAATGCTTAGTCTGCTCATGCGCACTTCTCCAGCCCTGTGGCGGACCCTCTACCCTGTGAAACACCGGGATATCGCCAGTATCGGCCCGAATCAATAACTGCAGAAGAGTCCCGACGCGCTGGAGTGCCGTAAATCTGTGAACGCCGTCACACACCCTGCTGAACAAAGCGAAAGACACCTGCAGGGCTGATTGCCGCGCCCGGAAGCACAGTGGTCATATTGCAACGCGCCTGCCACCCATCACCACGCCGCGGGTGAACAGGCGCTGCCTGCCTGGGCGCTTGTTCCTGTAGTTGTCCACGAACTCATAACCACCGTTGCCCAGTTCGAGAATGGTGACATCCGCCGCCGCGCCCACAGCGAGCGAACCGTAAGGGTTCAGTTCCTTGAAGGTCTTCGAGGAGTTGACCGTCGTGCATGCCACCACTTCCTTGAGCGACATTCCCAGCAGCAGCATCTTGGACATCACATTCGGCAGGTCGAACACCTGTTCCTTGCGACCAGCGACGGTGAGATCCGTGGCGATGGTGTCCGGCGGAAAACCCTGCGCCAGGGCCTTCTCGGAGACGCTCCAGTCCCAGTGCTCATTCAGGCCGTTGGAGAAATCGAAACGGATGCCGCGCCTGCGGGCCGCCCAGACTTCGGGGAGCACGCGCCCCCGCGCGTCGAGGATGTTGTTGGGCGTGGGCGCGTAGCAGTGCGTGATGATGTCGCCCGGACGCAGCAGTGCGAGGATCGAAGGAAGGGACGATGCGGTGTCGCCGATGTGGAGCATCAAGGGGAGCCTGGTGAAGTCGGCCACCTCGATGGCGCGCTTGAGCACGACCATGTCGTTGTCGGCGGCGATACCGCGCGACAGGCGGGCCTTCATGCCGATGATCCACTGGCGGTGCTTCGCCACGGCGGCCTTGGCTTTCCCGACGTCGGCCTGCTCCACACCATCGAGGAACTCGCCCCTGCCTCCCGGATAATTGCCGAGGCGACCGATGTTGAGCATGAGGCGCATGCGATTCTGCGCGCCCTGCGCGATGGCGACGATCTGGTCGATGTTGTCCGCACCGCGCGAGCCGGCATCCACCATGGTGGTGACGCCGGTGGACAGGAACTCGGAGGGAGGCAGCTCGGCATCACGCGCATGCACGTGATCGTCGATCAGGCCGGGCACCACCAGCCTGCCACCGGCATCCATCACTTCGGCGGCAGAAGAGACCGGAATGCCTTTGCGCACCGCTGCAATCCTGCCGCCGCGAATGGCGACATCGAGCATGCCATCCACCTTGCGGCCGGGATCCAGCACGCGCCCGCCGCGAATGAGCAGGTCGTATTCGGAAGCGGCGAAGGCCGCCTTCGAGGATATGAAGGCGGTGGCGGTGGCGGATTGGATCAAGCGGCGGCGAGTGAGCATGGCGTACTGCTATGGAGCTGGAATTTCCGGTTCAGATTTGGCACCCGATTCCCCATCATAGTGCGTCCTGTGTGCAGTTCAGCAAGGCATGGGAAAATCGGGACTCAAAGTTGAGTTACGGGACATACCTCTCTCATCCTGCCGGCCAACCATTGCGGGGCATGGTTGACCCTGCGGCAATCCACGCATGCAGCTGGCGGGGAAAAAAGCCCCGGCAGTTTCCCGCCGGGGCCTTTGTTGTCGCTTTGGAGTACGCTTGTCGCAGTCCCTTGGGCAGCACAAGACCACCGGCGACGGGCAATTTGTCAGGGAGGAAAAAGCATGGCGATCATGGACAGAACGCGACTGCGGTTGTTGTTGCTGCTGCTCGGTGCGTCGATGCGTGCTGCGTTGGCGCAGATCAGCCCGGAGTTCGCCAAGGTGCTCACCAATCCGGGTGAGCAGAGAATGGTGGTCGACGCGGCCAAACAGTCGAGCGTGATCCTCGAGAACCCCTGTGCCGAGGGGAAATTCACCATTGCCAACAAGATTGCGATCATCGAGGCACCCGTGTTCGATCAGGCCGGGACCTTGCGTTCCGGTTCCTGGAAGCAGGTGGTCGACTACACCGGCTGCAATGCACCCCGGACCCTGAATGTCCTCATTGCGATCGTCGAAGGACAGCGCCCAAACGTGCGTCCGCTGCTGCCTGGCACGACGATGGCGGACGCAAGGCTGCAGATCGATGTGTTCAGATCTCCGGTGTTGCAGGCGTACCTGAGAGGCTGGCGCGATCCCAGCTGCACGATGGCCTACGTTGCCGACACGGCGTTCGGGGAGAAAGAGTCCACCACTCGTCCGGGAGCCAGGGGGCCAGCGTGGCGTGAGACGTGGACGATCGCCGCATGCGACCGCAGAGTACCGGTGTCGGTCATGTTTGCCCCCGATTCCACCAGCACCACGTTCGTTATTGCCTTGCCCCCCGCGACTCAAGGCGAACCCAGGAGTACTCCGGATCGCCAGTAAGGGTCCTTAGCTGACATTCGCGACCGACAGCAATCGCGGCGTGTCACCATCAGGAACTGCGAACCCATGTCCAGCAACCCCCACGCACTCGAGCAACAGAGGACCATTCTCGGCCACCCGCGCGGACTGTTCGTGCTGTTCTTCGCCGAGATGTGGGAGCGCTTCTCCTACTATGGCATGCGGGCGCTGCTGATTTTCTATCTGGTCCAGCACTGGCTGTTCTCCGACCAGCAGGCCTCGGTGATCTACGGCGCCTACACCGCGCTGGTCTACATCGCGCCCGTGGTCGGAGGTTACCTGGCCGACCACTACCTGGGCCAGCGCAAGGCGGTGCTGTTCGGTGCGGTGCTGCTGACCTTCGGCCATTTCCTGATGGCCGTCGAAGGTAACGGCGGTCAGCAGGGCGCGGCGCTGAATATCTTCTGGCTGGCGCTGTCCTTCATCATCGTCGGCTCCGGCTTCCTGAAGGCCAACATCTCGGTGATGGTCGGCCTGCTTTATCCGCGCACTGATATCCGCCGCGACCCGGCGTACACAATCTTCTACATGGGCGTCAACCTGGGCGCCGCACTGGGTGCATTGCTCGCCGGCTATCTGGGCCAGACCTTTGGGTGGGCGTATGGCTTCGGCGCAGCCGGCGTCGGCATGCTGCTGGGCCTCACGGTGTTCATGCTTGGCAAACCGCTGCTGATGGGGCACGGCGAACCCCCGGATCCACAGCGCCTCGCGCGGCCAGTGCTTGGCCTTTCGTTCGAGTGGCTGCTGTATATGGCGAGCTTCCTCACCGTGGGCCTGGCCTGGTTCATGATCCAGCAGCAGAAGCTGGTCGGCCTGCTGCTTGGTGGTGCCGGCTTCCTGCTGGTTGGCTACGTGCTGTACACGGCCGTGTTCCGCCTGCCCAGGGAGGATCGCGACCGCATCCTCGCCGCGCTCTACCTGATCATCGGCTCGATCCTGTTCTGGGCATTGTTCGAACAGGCCGGCGCCTCACTGAGCCTTTACACCGACCGCTCCGTGGATCGCTCCTTCCTCGGCTGGACTGTGCCGGCCTCGATGTTCCAGTCCCTCAACGCCATCTACATTGTGCTGCTTGCTCCGGCGTTTGCCTGGCTGTGGCTCGCCCTGGGACGACGCGGGCTGGAGCCTTCGACACCCACCAAGTTCGCGCTCGGCGTGGTCCAGGTCGGCCTGGGTTTCCTGGTGCTCGTGGCAGGCGCGAAGGCAACCGGAGCGGGCAGCCTTACGCCGGTGATCTACATCTTCCTGATCTATCTCATCCATACCACCGGTGAGTTGTGCCTGTCGCCAGTCGGCCTTTCGGCGATGAACCGGCTGACACCGACACACCTGGCAAGCCTGATCATGGGCACCTGGTTCTTCGCCTCGGCTACCGGCAATTTCGCGGCGGGCCTGATCTCGGCCGCCACCGGTGGCGAGGGAGCAGGTCCCGAGCGCGTCCTTGAAATCTACAGCAACGTCGGCTGGCTGGCGGTTGGCGTGGGCGTTGCCATGCTGGCGATTGCACCGCTGATCCGCCGCCTGATGCACCTGGACACGCTGCGCGATGCCGGGTAGCTACTTGCCTTCGGCGACCACGAGGCCTCGTTTCTCCAGCAACGGACCGATACGCGGCTCATGACCGGCGAAGTTCTCGAACAGCTGCGAAGCATCCACGCTGCCGCCGCGCGACAGCAGCGTCTCGCGGAAGTGGTCACCATTCGCGCGCGTCATGCCGCCATGCGACTTGAACCAGTCTTCACTGTTGGCGTCCAGCACCTCTGACCAGATATACGCGTAATAGCCCGCCGCATAGCCACCCATGATGTGGCTGAAGTACGGCGTGCGATAGCGCGGCGGTACCGGCGCATAGCTGATGCCTTCGGCAACGAGTGCGTCTGCCTCGAATGCCATCACACCGGCGGCATCGGGGACCTGCGCCGCCGTGAGCTGGTGCCAACGCTGATCCAGCAGCGCTGCGCCGAGATACTCGGTGGTGGCAAAGCCCTGGTTGAACTTCGCCGCGGCCACCACCTTCTCCAGCAGTGCCGGCGGCATGGGCGCGCCGGTCCTGTAGTGCTTCGCATAGTTCTTCAGCACGGCAGGCCAGTCGGCCCACATCTCGTTCACCTGCGACGGGAACTCGACGAAGTCCCGCGGCACGGCGGTGCCGCTGAAGTAAGGATACTTCACATTCGAGAACATGCCATGCAGGGCGTGGCCGAACTCGTGGAATGCCGTTACCACTTCGGCCCAGGTCAGCAGTGTGGGCTCGCCATCCGGGGGCCTGGGAATGTTCAGGTGATTGGCGACCACCGACCGGTAGCCGGTCAGTGCCGATTGCGATACGTAGGAATTCATCCACGCACCGCCGCGCTTGGACTTGCGGGCATACATGTCCGCGATGAAGATCGCAAGCTGCTTGCCGTTGGCATCGAACACGTCATAGACGCGTACATCCGGATGGTAGACCGGCAGATCCGTGCGACGCTTGAAACTGAGGCCATACAGCCGGTTTGCGGCGTAGAACACGCCGTTCTCCAGCACATTGGTCAGCTCCAGATAGGGCTTGATCTGCGCCTCATCAAAAGCGTACTGCTCGACGCGGACCTTCTCGCTGTAGTAATCCCAGTCCCAGGGCGCAAGCGTGAAATTGCCGCCATCGCTGTCGATCCGGGCCTGCAACGCTGCGGCCTCGCGCTTCGCATTGGCCACTGCCGCCGGCGCCAACTGCCGCAGCATGGCGTTGACCGCTGTCGGGGTGCGTGCTGTCTGGTCTTCCAGGCTGTACGCGGCATGATTCGCGAAGCCCAGCAGCGCCGCGCGTTCGGCGCGCAGCTTCATGGTCCTGCTGATGATCTGGCGGTTGTCGAACTTGCCGCCGTTGCTGCCGCGTTGCACCGAGGCCTCATGCAGCCGCTGGCGCAATGACCGATTGTGCAGCTGCGATTCCAGCGGCTGGCCGGTGGTATTGAGCAGCGTCAACACATACTTGCCGGCGAGGCCGCGGGACTTGCCTTCGGCTGCTGCGGCGGCGATCTGCGCCTCGGTCAGTCCATCGAGCTGCTTCACATCGTCCACCACCACCGCGGAGGCATTCACCTCGTCCAGCACGTTCTGGCTGAACTGGCTGCCCAGCGCGGCAAGCTCGGCATTCATGCCCTTGAGCTTTTCCTTGTCGGCGGCGGAAAGTCTGGCGCCGGCACGCACGAAGTCTGCGTAGTAACGTTCGATCAGGCGCAGGCCTTCGGCATCGAGCTTCAGCCCGGCGCGCTGGTCATGGAGCGCCTGGATGCGGGCGAACAGCTTGCTGTCCAGGTGTATCGCGTCGCCATGGGCCGCAAAGCGCGGCGCATAGTCGCTGCGCAATTTGTTGCGCACATCGTTGGTATCCGCACCGACCAGCGAGAAGAATACGGTGGTCGCACGGTCGAGGATCTGGCCGCTTTTCTCCAGCGCCAGCAGGGTGTTCTCGAAGGTGGGTGGTTGCGGGTTGTCCGCGATGGCGCGGACTTCCGCCAACTGCGCGGCCATCCCCGCGTCGAACGCCGGTGCAAAGTCCGTGTCCTTGATGCGGTCAAACTGCGGGTAATGCAGCGGGAGCGGACTGGGCGCGATGAACGGGTTGGCAGCAGGCAGCGGCACGGGCTGTGCCGCCAGGGTGATTGCAGGCATTGAGAGAGTCGCCAGGGTGAAAAGCAGTGGTGCGGCACGGTGAGGCATGGGAATGCAAGATTAACCCATCGCACGGGATCAGGACCCCACTACAATTCGGGCACCTTGAGGATCAGCTGCCTCATTTCACCTCGACGCCATTCATCTGCCGGTGGCCTGGCCCACCGTGCTGGGCACGAGCCCCGCGAGACCGCGATCGCCGAGACCCACGTCCTTGATCAGTTGATCGACGACTGGCGCATACGCCCGATAGCGAAGCGCCGCATCCACCGCCTGTTCCGCAAGATTGCCGCCGCCGCCACCACCAGCCGTCACCGAATCGGCACCTTTCCCGCCCCCGCCGCCTGGGCTCCCGGCGTTCAATCCTTCGACCTGCACGATCCGGATGCCGTCGATTTTCTGCATCGGCTTGACCGACTCCTCGATGATCTTCGGCAATGCACCGATCAGTGCGAGCTTGACCTGCAGGGCCACCTGCGCATCCGACAGGGTATTGATGGCTTCATTGATGAGCTGTTTGCCGATAGCCTCGACCTCGTAGTTGTCGCGGTTTGCCTTGGCAAGCGTGCGGATTGCTTCGGCGCGACTCTCGGCGGCATCCTTGTCGGCCAAAGCCGCGACGCGAATCGAAATGGCCTGCTTCTCGGCCTCCTGCGCGGCAAGGACAAGGGCCACCTGTTTGTCGCGATCGGCCGTCGCCACCTCTTCGGCAGTAATGACCGCCTGCGCTGCCTTGACGGCTGCGGCCCGTGCTTCATTGGCGCGCGCCTCGGCGTGCGACTGCTCTTCGGACTTCTGCGCAATTGCGATGGCGCGAGCCTGATCCGCCATCTGCATGGCCCGCTGCTGGTCGATCTTCATGACCTCGACTTCACGTCCGGCCTCGATCTGTCGCTGCTGCACCGCCTGGTCGCGGGCGACGTCGAATTCCTTGATTTTCCGCTCAGCCTCGATGCGCACGAGCTCTGCCTCGCGATGCTTCTCGGCCTGCACGTTCGCCACGATGGCGGACTGCTCGGCCTCGCGGGCCGCAACTTCCTGGCCCTGCTTCAACTCGGCGAAGCGCTTGTCGCGATCGATCGAAAGCTGCTGCTGCGCTGTCTCGAAATTCTTCATCGAGATTGCGACAGCCGTATCGCGCTCGATTTCATTGCGCTCCCGCGCACGCTTCTGTGTCTGCTCCGTCAGGCGCGTCAGACCCTCGGCGTCGAAGGCGTTGTTGGGGTCGAAATACTGCATCGCAGTCTGGTCGATACGCGTCAGCGACACGCTCTCCAGCTCCAGGCCGTTCTTCAGGAGATCCTCGCTCGCGGCATTCTGCACGCCCTGGATGAAGTTCTGGCGCTTGTCGAGCAGCTCCTGCATGGTCATCGAAACGGCGGCCGCACGCAGTGCGTCGACGAACTTGTCTTCGACCAGCTGCGACAACGCGCCCGGATCGAGGGTTCGTTGACCCAGTGTCTGGGCCGCGTTGGCAATGCCTTCCACCGTCGGGATCACGCGCACGAAGAATGTCACGACCACATCGACGCGCATGCGGTCCTTGGTAAAGAGGCTGTCCTTGCTGTGCCGGATCACTTCCAGTTTCAGCGTATTCATGTTGACGAGAATGATCTCGTGAAACACCGGGAGCTTGATCGCGCCACCGTCCATGACGACCTTCTGTCCGCCCAGGCCCGTTCGAACGAAGGCCCGCTCCTTCGAGGCCCGACGATAGAGACGCGCGAAAATCATTCCGATCGCGAGAACGGCGATTCCGATGATCCCCACCAGTGCCAGATTTACGGTCAGAAATTCCATCAGCGGTCACTCCCTTTTGTTCTTGCGCGCTGTTCGTCGAATCCTAGAGAATGTCGGGGCGCGGATTCGGTATCGCGGCGAAGCGCGTACCTCCCAGTTGCCGGACCAGCAGCACCTTTTCGCCGCTCACGAACGTCCCTTGTGCGTCATCCGGTTCGATCATGACGTACAGCGTCTGGCCTGAATCCGTGACGACCTTGCCCTGCGCGGGATTGCCCTTGCGCGCCTCGCCCCCCACGATCATGGCAACGCGACCCACCAGGGTATCGAGCGTCACCGCGGAAGATTCGTCTTTCGGAATCACGCGGGCCAACCCGGCTCCCAGAATGCGAACGACAGGCATCGCAGAAACAAATGCCAGCGGAATGGAGACCAGGACCGGCACCCAGCTCCCCAGCAACCGGTGCACGACCAGATTCGCCGTCAGGCCCGTGAACGAGAAAGCAGCCAGAAAGATCACGATCAGGACCAGCGCGGGCACGCGCCCGACGTACAGCCAGCCCAGCCAGCTTTCGACAGGTCCATGAATGCCGTCCCACGGATCCGGCAGCATGTGGTCCAGCCAGCCCGACGCGCTCACACCGAACAGCACCGACAATCCTTCCACCACTGTCACCAGCAGCAGCAACAGCAGCGCGACCACGAATGGCCAACTCTGCGCGGCGACGAAGACCTCCATCCGGTCAGCTCACTTGCCGAGCTTGGCTTTCAACGCGGCAAGCTTCTCGTCGACGCGCTGGCGGCGCGCCGTCTCCTGCAGCTCACGCAGCTTTACCGCATCGCCGGTGGCACCGCCGACCATCCCGCTGATTCCCGTCTGGCGAGACAGCACCCGGTCGAACGATGATTGCGCGCTCTCGACTTTGGAATCCTTGGAGCCTTTCCCCGCCGCCGTGGAAACGCTGCTCACCCTCGCCTGGCCGGCGAGATACTCCTTGAGCACCTCTTCCATTTCCCGGCGCTTCGCGAGCAAACCGGTGATGTAGCCTTCGAGCTCCGAAGCACGATCATTCTGTTCGGCGAGCGATCTCTGCAGCACCGGTGTCTGATCTTCGATCAGCGTCTGGCGTTCGACCCCGGCACGGGCAAGATCGTCCTTTCCCTGGGAGAGCGCAGTTTCGATCTGCGCCGAGAGAAGCTCGTTCTCATCATTGAGCTTGGTCATCTGGCTGACCACCAGATGCTTGCCGGCCTCGACCTTGCCCAGATCCACGCGAACCTCGGCAAGTACCTGCTCGAGCTCGCGGATCGCCTGGCGCATCATCGCCTCCGGTGCCATGTCTTCCACGGCATCCAGGAAGGCGTGAGCACTCCCCGCCATGATTCGGGTCACACGGACTGCGAGGGTGTCAGCCATCTTTCTTCTCCTACGATACGTGAAAGCTCAATCATCGGAAGCACCTGCCGGTCGAGCCCCGCAGGGTCGTAGCACGGCGAGTTTGGAGTAACGGACAGTCGAAGCAACGCTGTGGCCAGCTGCATGGATCGCGCGATCAGGCGTTCTTCTAGTTGTGTCGCGTTCTGTTTCGGATTATTCGCCAAATTCCGCCCCGAAAGAAGCAGGGCCATCAATTGCGGGACCGCCTCCGCGACGAGGTGCAGCGCCTCCGAATGGACGCCCTCCCGATGCTCGAAAGCGCCGATTTCGGCGACCAGCGGCGCCACCAGTTCGCGTGCCCAGATCAGGCTGGTCTGGAAATCAGCCGTTGATTCCTGGATTTGTCGTGAACGCGCGACCAGGGCCCGCAGCTTGTCGCTTGCGGTCGTTGCCCCCGGAATCTCTATCGATGCCAGCCACTCGACGTCTTCCATCGGCAGCCGCGCTGACAGTGTTTGCATTTGCGCCATATGACTCTCCGTGGGCAATTGTATACAATTGCCCACGTTTGTCAACGGTTGCGCTGTGGCCTCGCGGACGTAGACTCCGGTCGCTCATTCAAGCGGAGAGACATCCGATGGACCAGCTGATCACCGATCTCGTCGACCGTTTCGATCGCGGCACATTGTCGCGCCGGCACCTGGTTCTGGGGCTCACCACGCTCGCGGCGGCGGGTGGTGCGCTGCCAGCCGCGGCACAGCAGGCACCATTCAAGTCAACGCGCCTCGATCACCTCAGCGTACAGACCGCGAACCTGGCACGCTCGATCGAGTTCTATTCAAAGGTGTTCGGACTCAGGATCCTGAGCGAAGACAAGGCCAACAAGATCGCGCGCATGGGCGTCACCAAAGTCATCGTGTCGCTGCACGAGAAAGCCCCCGTCGGCATGGTCGACCACTTCGCCATCGCGATCGACGACTTCGACAGGGAGAAGGTCACGGCCGAACTCGCGAAGCTCGGATTGAAGACCGAAGATCACCCGGACGCCGGCTTCTGCGTTCGCGATCCGGATGGCGTGCCGGTGCAGATCGTCAGGACCTGATCCAGTCCCGGGCTTGTCTGGTCTCGTCCGGCCACACCGCGCGATCGTCGCCCTGCAGGCGACCGCCAAAGATGTTTCATGAGTTCTTTCCCCCGGATTTTGCCGTAGTGACACTAGATGTCGCGGTTCACTGCCGGTAACCTCTGGCCACAGGTCACCAACCGTGGGCAGTTCACATGAAGCTCGCATACTTCGTTGCGGCCGCGGCATTCGCGCCCGCTTTCGCATCGGCGGCAGATTTCTCCGGCAACTGGAAACTCGACAACACCTTCACCGGCAAGGTCTCGGTGGTCAACTGCACACTCGTGCAAAAAGGCAGCGTGCTCTCGGGGAGCTGCAAGCCCGACATCGCCGGTATGGAGGCCTCGAATCTGACCGGCACTGTCGATGGGTCGAAGGCAAAGTGGGGCTACGACCTGGTGTTCAATGGCAAGCCCGCGCGCGTGGATTACGAAGTCGCGCTGGCGGCGGACGGTTCGCTGGCGGGCAAATTGTTGCGCAACGGCAGCGACTCGCCGATCACGGGCAAGCGCCAGCCGTAGCCGGTCGGGCGCAGATGCATGAAGCAGAGAAGCCCCGGCAGTTTCCCGCCGGGAAGTTTCGTATCGAACGATGAGTCATCTGCGCACTCTGGCGAATTACGCCAGCGTTCGCACCTGTGGCTCGCGGGCCCATTCACGCGAAGCGGCCCGCTTCAGGAATGCAGCGGTCTCTTCGGGCATGACGACCCCGTCATCCGGGCTGATGCCGCCCGCTGCAAGAATCAGGCGGGTGCCTTTGCAGGCGGCGATCGCCTTCAGGTGACCAAACGCATCGCGGAACCAGTCCACCGCTGCCGCTTCCTTCGACAGGCGCTTGCCCTCTTCCAGGCTGAGCATGCTTGCCACGGCATCGAACAGCGTCGAAGGCGTTCCAGCCAGTTGCCCGTCGATCTTGACGGCCTTTCCAGCCGAGTCGCGGATAACGAGCTTTGGCGCCACCAGCTTAACCTTCGCGCCGGCCTTCTTCGCCGCCGTCCGCAGCGTCTCCACGGAGCCCATGTTGGTACCTTCCGAGACCAGGATGCCGATGCAGCGACCCTGCAGCGTCGGCTTCATCCGGTCGATGATGCGCAACGCGGGCGACAGATCCAGATTGCGTACCGGCGCGGCAGGCTTTGCAGGTGCAGGCAGTGTGTCGAGTCCCAGCCCCGCGGCCACGCGCCTGGCCAGTGATGCATCGACATTCTGCAGCTGCGCCAGCACCGCCAGTCGCACATGTTCGGTCTCTACCTTGGAGAGCTCAAACACCAGCGCGGAGGCCATGTGTGCCTGCTCCAGTGGGGACTGACTGCGGAAAAACATGCGGGCCTGGCTGAAATGATCGGCGAAACTTTCAGCCCGGATGCGGCCCTTGTCACCATCAGCCGGCTCGGCGAAGTGCACGGTTCCAGCTGCCTTGCTGGCCACGGGGTTCTGCGGATCGAGGCTTGCTGGCTCGTAGGCCACACGTCCCCTGGGCACCTGCATCTGCATGTGGCCGTCGCGCAATTGATTCGCGAAAGGGCATTTGGGTGCATTGATGGGCAACTGATGGAAATTCGGGCCGCCAAGACGAATGAGCTGCGTGTCCAGGTAGGAGAACAACCTTCCCTGCAGCAGCGGGTCGTTGGAGAAGTCGATGCCGGGCACGATGTTGGCTGGGCAGAATGCAACCTGCTCGGTCTCCGCAAACAGATTGTCCACATTGCGGTCCAGCACCATTCGGCCAATCACCTGCAAGGGCACCAGTTCTTCAGGTATCAGCTTGGTCGAGTCGAGGTGGTCGAACGGAAACGCCTCGGCCTCTTTCTGCGTGAACAGCTGCACCGCAAATTCCCATTCGGGGAAATCGCCGCCATCAATGGCCTCCCACAGGTCGCGCCGATGGAAATCATTGTCCGCAGCCTGCAGTTTCACGGCTTCGTCCCAGACCGTGGACTGAATCCCGAGCTTCGGCCGCCAGTGAAACTTCACGAAGGTGGAATCGCCCGCGCGGTTCACCAGCCGGAAGCTGTGAATGCCAAAGCCTTCGATCATGCGCAGGCTGCGGGGAATCGTGCGGTCGCTCATCGCCCACATGATCATGTGCATCGACTCGGGCATCAGCGAGACGAAGTCCCAGAATGTGTCATGCGCGCTGCTCGCCTGCGGAAAACCGCGGTCCGGCTCCATTTTCACCGCGTGGATCAAGTCCGTGAACTTCATCGCGTCCTGGATTTAAAACACCTGGATGTTGTTGCCCACCAGATCCCAGTTGCCTTCCTGCGTATAGAACTTCACGGCAAAG
>JAATEY010000134.1 GCA_015655465.1 Gammaproteobacteria bacterium
TCGGCAGCACTGACGACGGCAGCAGCTTCATCATCGAGTTGCGGGTCGCCCCCAAAGGTGACTTCCACCCAGATCGTGACATCGTCCGGCCGCACGATATTCGGCAGCACGGCCGCAATGAACGCCTGGCCCTGTTCTCCGGGCAGAGTCTGCGGGACGCGGGACCCCAGCCAGCGCAGCGCCTCATCGACATTGAGCCGGTGCACGGCCTCCTTTTGCCACACCAGCAACTGCGCATGCTCGAACTGCGCCGGCGAACGCTGCAGGTGTTCGATCTCGAACGCAGCAGCCATTTCGTCCAGTGACAGCAGTTCATGACGGGCACTGGAGTGCCCCAGCCGGAACAGATGATTCACCAATGCCAGCGGCAGCAGGCCTTCGTCACGCAGGGTCCGGATACTGGTGGCGCCATCACGTTTGGAAAGCGGCGCGCCACTGGGGCCGGTCAGCATTGCCAGATGACCGTATTGCGGCGCAGGCAGACCCAGTGCCTTGAGGATGAGCAGCTGGCGTGGCGTATTGCTGAGATGGTCGTCGCCGCGCAGCAGCTGTGTGACACCACTGAGTGCATCGTCGATGGCGTTGGAGAAGAAAAAAGCAGCCGAACCATCGGCCCGGCGCAGCACGAAATCGCCAATCTCCGCATGCGTGAAATGCCTGGGGCCATGCACCAGGTCGACGAAGTCCACCGCGCCCTGCAGGGGCACGGCAAAGCGCATCGAGGCCGGTTCGCCGGCGGCCAGACGGGCAGCGCGATCCGCGTCGGACAGGTTCCGGCACTTGCCGGAATAGCGGGGCGGACGGCCCGCCGCGATCTGCGCGGCGCGCGCCAACGCCAGCTCACCCTGCGAGCAGAAGCACGGGTACGCCAAGCCCCTGCTGTGCAACCGGTGCAGATGTTCGTCATAGATGGCCGCGCGCTGCGACTGCTGCAGGGGTTCGCCCGTCCACTGCAAGCCCAGCCAGCGCAGGTCTTCCTGCAACAGCAGCGCGTGCTCGGGTTTGCTGCGTGCGGCGTCGGTGTCTTCGATGCGCAGCAGGAAGTTGCCGCCGCTGCGCCGCGCCAGCAGCGCATTGAACAGTGCCGTGCGTGCATTGCCGAGGTGCATTTCCCCGGTGGGACTCGGCGCGAAGCGGGTTACGACAGGACTTTGCGACATCCCTCCACTATATTCGATGCATGCCCCACGGCCGTCATCTGTTTGTCTCGGACCTGCATCTCGACGCCACTGCACCGGATGCAGTGGCGCAGTTTCATCGCTTCCTCCAGCACGAGGCGCGCAACTGTGACGGGCTGTATATCCTGGGCGACCTGTTTGAAACCTGGATCGGCGACGACGATGACGAGACCGCGCGCAGTGCCGTCTGCACGGCGCTGCGCGAACTGACCTGCGCCGGAACACCCTGCTGGGTGATGCGCGGCAATCGCGATTTCCTGCTGGGAGTCGACTTCGAGCGCCGTACCGGCTGCACGCTGTTGCCCGACCCCACGCTGCTGCAGGTCGGCGACGTGCGTGCAGTGATCTCGCATGGTGACCTGCTGTGCACCGCCGACCACGGCTACCAGCAATTCAGGACGCTGGCACACGGCGAACGCTTTCAGGCGGTTTACCTGCGCCTGCCGCTGGCCACGCGGCGCGCATTGGCACAGATGGCGCGCGCCAGCAGTCGCGAACATACACGGCAGCTGCGCAGCGAGATCATGGACGTCGATGCGGCTGCGGTGGTGGCAGCGCTGCGCTGTGGTGACAGCGACCTGCTCATTCACGGCCATACGCACCGACCCGGCATCCACCAGCAGCTGCTGGATGGCCGCCGCGCGACGCGCATCGTGCTGGGCGACTGGTATGACCAGGGCAGCTGTCTGGTGCTCAATTCCGACGCGAGTTACGAGCTGCGGACACTGCCGCGCGCCGCATCCGGATCGACAGTCAGCATCGCCCCCAGCAGCTCACGCGTGTAGGCATGCTGCGGATTGCTGAACAGCTCCGCCGTGGTCGCCGCTTCGACCACCATCCCCTGACGCAACACCAGCACCCGTTCGCAGAGCAGCCGCGCGGCGGCAAGATCATGCGTCACGAACAGCAGGGCCAGCGAGCGCTGCCGGCACTGCTGCGCCAGCAATGCCAGCACCTGCGCCCGCAGACTCATGTCCAGCGCCGAGACCGGTTCATCGCAGATCAGCACCTCGGGCTGCGCGATCAGCGCCCGCGCCAGCGCCACGCGCTGGGCCTGGCCGCCGGAAAGTTCGTGCGGGCGCCGCGTCATGTACTCGCGGCCCAGGCCCACCGCTTCGAGCTGCACCGCGACCTGCTGCCGGCGCGTGTCGGCGCTGGCCGATCCGGCGGCCAGCAGCGGTTCCTCGACAATCCGCCCCACCTGCATCGCGGGGTTCAGCGATGCGACCGGATCCTGGAACACCAGCGACACCCGACGGCGATGCGCGCGCAACTCTGCCGGCGACAGGATGGCCAGATCCGAACCTGCAATCAGCGCCTGACCGCTGTGCGGACGGACCAGCCGCAACAGCGCCCGCACCAGCGTGGACTTGCCGCTGCCGGACTCGCCGACCACTGCCAGACCCTCACCACGCGCCAGCTGCAGGTTCACGCCACGCAGCACTTCGAGTGCCGCTGGACGCCGGAGCCAGCCCGCTGGCCGCAGGTAGCGCACGCAAAGCTCGCGGGCCTCGAGCAATGGTGGCGCGTTCACTGCGGGAACTCCCGGCGCTCCAGCTGCTGCGCGGCCGCCAGCAGTGCGCGTGCGTAGCCACCGGCCGGTTGGCGCAGCATTGTGCCGACCTCCCCCGTTTCCACGATCTGTCCACTGCGCATCACCATGACGCGGTCTGCGACGCGGGCCACCACGCCCAGGTCATGGGTGACCAGCAGGATCGACATGCCGCGCTCGCGGCGCAGCCGCGCGAGCAGATCGAGGATGGCGAGCTGCGTGGTGGCATCCAGTGCGGTGGTCGGTTCATCCGCCAGCAACAGATCGGGCTCCGCCAGCACGGCCATCGCCAGCATCGCCCGCTGTCGCATGCCGCCGGAAAGTTCATGCGGATACTGGCGCAGCAGCCGCTGCGGCTGCGCCAATCCCACTGCCGCCAGCGCTTCTGCAGCGCGCGCATCGGCGGCGCGACCACGCAGGCCGCAGTGCGCATGCAACACTTCGGTCAGCTGCGTACGGATGGTGAGACAAGGATTCCAGGACAGCAGCGGATCCTGAAACAGCATCGCGATCCGTTTGCCACGCTGCGACCGATACACGGGTTCACCAGCCCCTGCCAGCTCGACGCCGTCGAACCGGCAACTGCCGCCGCTGCATGCGCCACGCATTGCAAGCCCCAGCAGCGACAGCAGCAACTGCGTCTTGCCGCTGCCCGACTCACCGACCACGCCAAGAATCTCGCCGCGCCCCAGATGGAAGGAGAGTTCCTGCAATACCGGCATGCCATCGGCTCGCCGCAGCGAGTAGCCCCGGGCACACAGCAGCGCGGTGGATTCAGTTGCCATGGCGTGCCCGCAGGACATCCCCGATCCGGTTGCAGCAATACACCAGCGCAATCAGCACCAGTGCCGGGCACAGCAGCAGCAAGGGTCTGGATCGCATCTGGGCGGCACCGTCTGCCAGCATGACGCCGAGCGAGGTCAGCGGCGACTGGGCACCCAGCCCCAGATAGCTCAGGAATGCCTCGGTGAGTATGACGGTGGGAATCGTGAGCGTGAGCCACACGATCACCACCCCAGCCAGGTTCGGCGCAATGTGCCGCCACAGGATGGCGGCGGGATGCACGCCGGCGACTTCAGCCGCGATGACAAACTCGCGCTGCGCCAGGCCCTGGGTCTGGGCCCGCACCATGCGTGCCACATCCAGCCACGACACCGCGCCGATCGCAACGAACAGCAGCACCAGGTCGCGGCCGAACAATACCGTGAGCACCACCACCAGCGGCGTGAACGGCACGGAATACAGCACATCGACCGTGCGCATCATGAATGCATCCACACGACCGCCCCGGTATCCCGCCACGGCGCCCCAGGCAACGCCGATCGTCAGGCTGATGAGGCTGGCCGCCAGCGCAACCAGCAACGAGATCCGGCAGCTCCAGGCCAGGCGCACCAGCAGGTCGCGTCCCAGGTCGTCGGTGCCCAGCAGATGCCAGCCCGCAAACGTTGGCGGCAGGTCGGTCGCATCCCAGTCCGGGGTGAAATAGTCGTGCGGCGAAATCCACGGCACGACTATCGCGCCGGCAACCAGTACCAGCAGCAGCACGACACTCACGCGCGGCAGTGCGCTCATTGCTGCAGCCTCACGCGCGGATCGAGCAGCGCGTTGACCAGGTCGGCCAGCAGGTTGGCCACCACGATCAGCAGTCCATAGAGGATCGTCACACCCATGACCAGCGTGTAATCGCGATTGAACGCGCCTTCGACGAAGAACCGGCCGATGCCCGGCAGACCGAAGGTGGACTCGATGACGATGGAGCCGGTAATCGCACCCGCCGCAGCCGGGCCAAGAAATGCCACCAGCGGCACCAGCGCCGGACGCAGCGCATGGCGAAACAGCAACGCGCCGGTACCCAGCCCCTTGGCGCGTGCGGTACGCATGAACGGCTGCTGCAGCGTCGCCTGCACGCCGGACTGCACGATGCGGGTGACATAGGCGATATACGGCAGCGCCATGGCCAGCACCGGCAACACCAGATTGCGCGCTGCTCCCTCGCCCCAGCCGCCAGCCGGCAGCCACTGCAGCGTCACGGCGAACAACAGGATCAGCAGCGGTGCCGTGATGTAGACCGGCACGGAGATCCCGAGCAACGCCAGGCCGCCGGCCAGCCGGTCGGCTCCACCCCCCCGCCACGCAGCCCATGCGCCGAGCGGAATGCCAATGGCGCAGGCCAGCAGCAGCGCAAACCCGCCGATTGCCAGATCCACCGGAAAGCCCTGCGCGATCAGTTCATTGACGCGCTTGTCGGGATACTGGAACGAAGGTCCGAGATCGCCGCGCGACAGCTGGCCCATGTAGCGCAGGTACTGGGCAGGCAAGGGTTCGTCGAGGTGATAGCTGCGCTCTATGCGCTCACGCACCGCCGGCAGCAGTTCCTTTTCGCTGTCGAAAGGCCCGCCTGGCGCAGCACGCAGCAGGATGAATGCGAGGGTGACGATGGCCAGCAAGGTCGGCACGGCCGACAGCAGGCGCGAAAGCAGGAAACGCCACATCGTCAGTAGCCGTCCGGCAGCGCAAGATAAAGGTCGCGCGAGGCATGACGGTCCATGGGGTTGGCCTGCCAGCCACGCACGTGGGAACGCAGCAGA
>JAATEY010000277.1 GCA_015655465.1 Gammaproteobacteria bacterium
CCTGTTCTCGGCCAGCGAACGATGGCATGAAGATGGCAAAGAGCACGAGCATTACTCGGACTCCGGTGGAAAATCCGGCGGTCAAAAGGAAAAACTCGCCTACACCGTTCTCGCCGCCAGCCTTGCCTATCAATTCGGTCTTGAGTCAGGCGCGACGCGTTCGCGCTCCTTCCGCTTCGTGGTGATCGACGAGGCCTTCGGGCGCGGTTCTGATGAGTCGGCGCATTACGGATTGCGCCTGTTCAGGAAGCTCAACCTGCAGCTGCTGATCGTCACGCCGCTGCAGAAGATCCATGTCATCGAGCCGTTCGTCGCCAGCGTGGGCTTCGTGCACAACGAGGGCGGGCGCGAGTCCCGGCTGCGTTGTCTGTCCATCGAGGAATACCGGGCGCAGAAGGCCGGCAAGGACGCGGCACCGCCATGAGCTGGACGACGTCGGCGGACCTTCGCGCGCAAGTGCGTCGCCTCTGGGACCAGGGCGACCTGCTGCGGGCCTGCGTGACGGAGACAGCCACCTGGCCGTTGCGGCTGACTTTGAAAGTACCGGCGCCATCTGATCTTGCTGATCGCTTCGAAGCGGTACGCGACTGGAGTGCCGAAATCGTCCGGACACCGCATGTCCGCTTCGACTGGCGCGAGTGGACACATCGTGTCCAGGGCAGACAGCGGCTGCCTGACTCTGCATGGATCGATTCGCCACGACAGGCCGTGGACCTGATCGGCCACGCGCGCCAGGCGGATGCCTACCGCAAGCTCTGGCAGCAGACGGCTGCGGCGCAACCGGCACTACTCGACTGGCTGGGTCGCCGCCCGCTCAAGGCGCTGGAAATCGCGGATCGGTGGGAACGCATGCTCGGCATCGTCGAGTGGTTGCAGTCGCATCCCCGTCCGGCCGTATACCTGCGCCAGGTGGATGCGCCGCTGGTGGACAGCAAATTCATCGAAGCCCATCGTGGTGTGCTGACAGAACTGCTGGACCTGGCATTGCCCGCGGAGGCCATCGACACATCCGCGGCAGGCGTGGCGCAGTTTTCCCGTCGCTTCGGGTTCCTCGACAAGCCGGTCCGCATCCGTTTCCGGCTGCTGGATCCGCGATTGCCCAGCATGCCCGGATGCCGGGGCCTGGCCGACATCACGCTGGATGCTGCAAGTTTTGCCGCGCTGGTGCTGCCCGTCGAACGCGTGTACATCACCGAGAACGAGGTCAACTTCCTGGCCTTCCCGGCCTCGGAAAACGCCATCGTTGTGTTTGGCGCCGGCTACGGCTGGGATGCATTGGCAGGCGCGACATGGCTGCATCGCTGCGACCTGCGCTACTGGGGCGACATCGACACTCATGGATTCGCAATACTGGACCAGTTGCGGGCCCGGTTTCCCCACACGGCATCCTTCCTGATGGATCGCCAGACTTTGTTCGCTCATCAGCAGATGTGGACTGTTGAACCTGAACCTGTACGCCACGATCTCGCGCGGCTTGGGCCCGACGAGGCTTCGCTGTATGACGACCTCAGGTTCGACCGCATTCAACCGCGGCTGCGATTTGAACAGGAGCGCATTCCGTACCGCTGTCTCTCCGGGCATTTGCAAGGCATGAAGTCTGATGCTGCGGCGCGCAGCGTTCAGGAAAAGAAAGGCGGCAACGCACCCGCTTGAGTTTGGTGGAAACAAGCCCGCAACTACGCCGGGGTGACTGCCGCCTGTTCGATCAAAGAAAATACCCCGGTAGTTTCCCGCCGAGGCTTCTTCATCGAACGATGGTCTAAGTAAGCGAGTCGCTTACATCCCCATACCGCCCATGCCAAGGATTCCGCGATTTGGCGGACGGGAGGTCCTTGCTGGAGGCGGGCCGGAGGAATTGCTCACCAGCTGCGCTGGCGTGATGGAGCGCTACGCAGATATCTTGCTGGCTGGAATCTTGACGATCTTGCCGTCCTTCCAAACCACGATCGAATCTCCAGCAGCCTTGTGCGCACGCAACGCCTTGCGAACAGCACTGCGCGCTGCAGCGATCACGCGCTTGTGGCCATTGTCGGGATTTCCGGCGCTCTTGGGCGCAACCACTGCTTCGGCTGCTGTTGTCGACTTGCCCGCTCCATTCGGACCAGCAATGACGATTACGCGGGGTCGAACACTCATATGGCACCAAGCTTAGACCGTGCAGCCACCAGCCGCCATCCGGATAGCTGACGTCATCGCATAACAAAAAGGGCCAGCATCTCTGCCGGCCCTCTTCGTATCGAACGATGGATCAGGTAAGCGCGTGGCTTACATCCCCATGTCC
>JAATEY010000030.1 GCA_015655465.1 Gammaproteobacteria bacterium
GTGGCGCATCCGTTCTGTCTCGGCGATCCACTGCTGCGGATCATGAAGAACCGAGAATGCTACGCGCGACTGTGATCTGCAAGCACGCGCTTTCCGGGCGGGCGCGGGCTGGGCATGTCGACGCGACTCGGACGCATGAGGTGAAGGTGACAATAGTGGACGAAACTCGGAGACCACGGACCTTTCCGTTGGCACTTTATCGAGAACCGGTTTTCGACACAGGATCGCTGACCTTCTTCTGACCACCGCTCCGTAACGTCTGGCTCTCTTTGGTGCGGCGCGCTGGAAGCGAGTTTTATATGTGCCGCGCACCGCCTATTGCGCATCGGTGAGCAGACCTGCCTGGCGAGAACGCACGACGCGCTTCTTCAAGTGCTGAGCGATGCGCCTCTGTCGCCTAACTATCAATTAGGCCGACGAAATTGCGGCGAAGTATTGCCGCAAGCAGCCGAATAACATTCCCTTGGACAGCACAGATCGTTGTCTCCATTGATACAGGCACCTCGAAGGCGCAGCCAAGCACTCCGAATTTCATACCGCACGTCGGACAAGAGTCCTGGCAGACTCTTGCCGCCCCAGGTCTTTGCCGCAATGGTCAGCGGTTACGGATCATCCAGCTCTGTCGAGAGCAACGGGAAGTTCTTCGCGCCCACCCTGATCAGATCCCGGCAATCGTCCGCTTGCGCGTCGCTTTGCGGTGCGCGACTTCCTGCGCAAAGATCGGCGTGCGCAGATACCTGTCGCCACCGCCCGCCATCGATTCCGGCATCGGCAGCACCGGCACCATCGATTCGAGCAGCGCATTGGCACGCGACTCGACACCCGGGCGCCATTCGGGCTGCAGCACGACGAACAGGTCGTTGTTGAGGATGCCGTCGACCACTACGCGACCGACCACCAGGGGATCCTGCGGTCGCGCCCAATAAGGCGAAGGCGGTGCGGCGGGCGCCGGGCGTGGAGCAGCGGCACGGGCCGGACCGCCAGCGCCCGCAGGCCGGGCAGGCGCGGCCGCTGCGTCGTTCTTCAGCGTCTCCGGCCGGTGCGTCTCGCTCTGGCCGATGTTGGTGGTGGTCTGGCCGGGTACGAAGCAGGTGGTGCCGATGTTGGTGGCGGCGAGCTCGGCGCGCAGCGTCTCCATCAATCCCACCGCGGCGATCTTGCTCACCGAATAAATGCCGGCGCCCGATTGGGGCAGGATGCCGCTGGTCGAAGTGGTGGTGACGATTTGCGCACCCGTGCCGCGCTTCTGCATGCGCGGCACAAAGGTGTTGATGCCGTAGACAGGGCCAAAGAAGTTGACGCCCATCCCCCATTCCCAGTCCTTCAGCGTGCCGGTGCTGGCCGCCTGCTGCAGGCCCACGCCGGCATTGTTGACGAGGATATCCACTGGTCCGAACTTCTTCTCGATGGCATCGGCGGTGCGTTGCCAGCCGTCCTTGTCCATCACGTCATGCACGATGGTGAACACACGCGGATCGTTGGCGGGGAAGTTCTTCAGTGCATCGGCCCACTGCTTGTCGTCGAGATTGCCCAGCACCACCTTCGCGCCGGCTTCATGCAGCGCGCGCGCGATGCCAAGGCCGATGCCGCTGGAGCCGCCGGTGATGTAGGCAACCTTGTCCTTCACGCTGGTGATGGTTGGTGCCTGCGAGCCGCCTGCGGGCGCAGCGCCGGGCGCTTCTGCCGCCGCGGCACCGCGCGAGCCGATGCCACCCAGCAAGGTGGTGGTGCCCGCTGCGATGGCCAGCCCGCCGAGAATCTGTCGTCGGTTCAGTGACTGTTCGTCCATCGTCTTGTCCCCCGTCTGGATTGCCGCCGTTGCGGCTGCGGTGAGTGGGCTTCGATCATAGGCCACGGCGCCTTTGAGGCCAATGCCCGCAAAAAAAGGCGTCTCGCGTCCTATCTCGAGGTCTGATCTCGCGCGGATCGATGCACATGTGATCAAGCCGCATGAGTACAAGGAACTGCCGGAGCTCACTCCGGAGATGCTTGCGCGTTCCAGGTTGATGAAAGGTGGCAGACCCGTGTCGGCCAATCCCAGAACGCTCCTGACCATTCGACTTCCCGCCGATGTCATTGCCCGGTGGCGGGCCAGCGGACCAGGTTGGCAGACGCGGATGGCCAGCGTGCTGAGCAAGGTCCGCCAGGCCAATTGTTACGGCCTGTTGCCACGCAATTTCGACACCCGCCACCGCCCGGTCGTCGCCGTTCCAGGGGCTGGACATAGTCCCCCTCCCGCAACTACCCGAGCACGATCACCGCCAGATCCTCCGCGGTACGCAGCACGGAATGCTCCCGCTCGCCCAGTGAATCCAGCGCAAAATCGCGTTGCAATCCCGCGTCGTCGATCAGGCTGTCGATTCCGTCTGCTGCCTGATCGAACAGCAGCGCCGGTTCCGGCAGCCAGCGACCCTTGTGATATGCCAACGGTGTGCCCGGCACGGCAAATCCTTCCCAGGGATCCCGGATTGCCGTGATTTCGAAGCCGAGCTGTCGCCAGAAATCCGCTGCCTCATCCAGATGGCGGCAGGGCAGGCTCAGCGATGCAAACATGCCGAACCGGGTGTGGTCAGGTGTTTCTGCAGGTGGCGAGAAACTGCGCGCTTCGAGTACCCGCAGCAACTTGCCGCCGGGTTCGCGCAATGCCAGCTCGTTGAATACATCGCTGCCCAGCCGCGCCTGTTCAATCTGCACGCCGCAGTCCGCCATGTCGCGATGCAACGCCGCCACGTCCGGCCGCACGAAGACGATGCTGAATGGTTCCGCGCCGCGCGCATGCAGCCCCAGCGCGAAGCCGCGACAGGCCACCACGCCATAGGCATGGCTCCAGACATCGCCGGTCTCTGCAGCGGCGAAACCATACTGCTGGTAACGCTGCCAGGCGGTACCCGGGTCTTCCACCACCAGTGCCAGTTCGAGAAATCTGCCGAGCATGGGTGGGTTACCTCAGAGCAGCGGACGCAGCAGTCCCGCAAGCATTTCGGTCTGCGCGGGCCCGGCATTCAGGGCGGCGATATAGCGCAGCTTCGTGCCACCGGCCGCGCGAAAGGCCAGGTCACATTCGTGGCCGATCTCATCGATGGTTTCGAGGCAGTCCACCGCGAAGCCGGGGCAGACGGCATCCAGTATGCGCACGCCACGGCGCGCCAGCTGCACGATCACGTCATCGGTATAGGGTCGCAGCCATTCGGCGCGCCCTACACGCGACTGGAAGCTCAGCGACCAGGCGTCGTCGGCAAGACCCAGTGCACCGGCCAGCGCGCGTGCCGTGAGTTCGCATTTGCGCCGGTACGGATCGCCTTCCTCGACATACTGCCTGGGAATGCCGTGGAAGGTCATCAGCAGGTGGTCGCCCGCGCCGTGCTGCTCGCGGTGTGCACGCACGCTCTGTGCCAGCGCCGCGATGTACTGCGGGTCTGCTGCGTAATCGGCCGCAAAATGCAGTTCAGGCACGAAACGCCAGCTGCGCAGCGCGCCGCCAACCTGGTCCAGGGCAGCGGCATTCGTGGTGCCGGAGTACTGGGGAAACAGCGGCAGCACGACGATGCGTTGCGCGCCGGCATCGCGCAATGCGGCCAGCCCGCGCGCGACATCTGGCGTGGAATAGAGCATGCCCAGTTCCACCGCAACATCCTGACTGGTCTGCTCCGCAAGCCGCAGGCGCAGTGCATCGCGCAGTGCCTTTGAATGCAGCAGCAGCGGCGAACCGCGTTCGGTCCAGACGCGGCGATATTTCGGCAGCACGCGCGCCGGGCGCAGCGGCAGGATGATGCAGTAGAGAACCCAGCACCAGATGGCGCGCGGCACTTCGATGGTGCGCCGGTCGCGCAGCAGTCGCCGCAGGAAATTGCGCACTCCCGCCGCCGTCAGCGAGTCGGGAGTGCCGGAATTCACTAGCAGCACGCCAGCCTTGTACGGACCCTGGTCGCGATACGCGGGAGACGGCGTGTACTGCGACATGTTCGAAGGACTATTCCGTATCGCCGTCAACCGGGTCGTGTGCGCCCAGGTGTCGATCCAGGAATGCCAGTGTGCGTTCGCGCGCCAGCTTCGCCGCTGCAGCATCGAAGCTTGCCCGCTGGTCGCAGTTGAAGCCGTGATCTGCCGCATAGACGTAAAACTCGCCACCCGGGTCGGCAGCGCGGATCTTCCCGATGGCCTCGGGTGGAATGGTCCTGTCGCGATCGCCGAAGTGATACAGCACCGGTGCACGTGTCTTGCGGTGCAGGTTCTGCACGGTGCGCGTGCCGTAGTAGTCCACCGCCGCGCGCACCGGCAGCTCGCAGGCGGCCAGATGCGCAAGACTCCCTCCCCAGCAATAGCCGATCACCGCCACCGGCCCGGCGTGCCTCACCACATTGATGCAGGCCTGCATGTCGAGCAGCAGTTTCTCTTCCGGAATCTGCAGCACATAGCCGCGGCCTTCTTCCACCTGCTCGGGTCCATACCCCAGTTCCACATTGCGGCGCGCGCGATCGAACAGGCAGGGCGCGATGCACACGTAGCCATCGGCCGCATAGCCGTCGGTCACCGCGCGGATATGCGCATTGACGCCAAAGATCTCCTGCAGCACCACCACTGCGCCGCGCGCCGTGCCCACCGCCGGCGCGAGCCAGGCGCCGAACTCATGGCCGTCGCGGGCCATCAGGCGGTTGAACTCTCCCATGGCTAGGCGCGCTCGACGATGGCGGTGACGCCCATGCCGCCCGCCGTGCATACCGAGATCAGGCCGCGCTTCGCGGTGGGCAGTTCCTCGAACAGCTTCGCGGCCACACCCAGGATGCGTGCGCCGGTGGCGGCGAACGGATGACCGACAGCGATGCTGCTGCCCCGGATGTTGAGCTTGCTGCGGTCGATGCTGCCCAGCGGCGCGCTGCGATGCAGCCGGTCGCGGCAATAGTCGGCAGATTCCCAGGCCTTGAGCGTACACAGCACCTGCGCGGCAAAGGCTTCATGGATTTCGTAGAAGTCGAAGTCCTGCAACGACAGGTTTGCATCCCGCAGCATTTCCGACACGGCATGTGCGGGCGCCATCAGCAGGCCCTCGTTGCCGGTGGCGAAATCCACCGCCCAGGTCTTGCCATAGGTCAGCCATGCCTTTACCGGCAGGCTCTGCTGCTTCGCCCAGTCTTCATTGGCCAGCAGCACGGCTGCGGCGCCATCGGTCAGCGGAGTGCTGTTGCCTGCCGTGAGGGTGCCGGCGCTGCTGGTGTCGAACACCGTGCGCAGCTTGGCGAGCTTCTCGACGGTGCTGTCGCCGCGCACATTGTTGTCGCGTTCCAGGCCGGCAAAGGGAATGACCAGATCCTTGTGGAAGCCTGCCTTCCAGCCGGCCGCTGCATTGATGTGGCTGGTGGCCGCCAGCTCATCCTGCGCCTGGCGCGTGATCTGCCACTGCCTGGCCATCAGCTCGCAGCTCTGGCCCATGGAAAGCCCGGTCCGCGGTTCGATCACCCCCGGCAATACCGGCTTCAGGTGTCGCGGCCGCAAACCCAGCCAGGGCTTCAGCCGCTGCAGGAAGCTGCGGCCGCGATAGCTCGCCAGCAGCAGCTCGCGATAGGACGCGGGGAACACCACGGGTGGATCGCTGATGGTGTCGACACCAGCGGCGATGCCGGAGTCGATCTGCCCGAGCGCAATCTTGTTGGCGACCAGGATCGCCGCCTCGAGGCTGGTGCCGCAGGCGCGCTGGATATCGAGGCCGGGGGTTTCCGGATCCAGCCCCGACGACAGCACGCATTCGCGCACCAGGTTGAAGTCCTTCGAATGCTTGAGCACCGCGCCGGCGACGACATCGCCCAGGCGTTTGCCGCCCAGCTGGTAGCGGTCGACCACACCCCGCAACGCGGCGGTGAGCATCTCCTGGTTGCCGACCTTGGCATAAGCGCCATAGGCGCGCGCGAAGGGAATACGGGCGCTGCCGACAATGGCCACGCGTCTGACTTGGGTTCCAACCAGCATGATCAACCTCTATCCGGGCTAGCGGCGGGTAGCATGCCATACCGTGTAGACTGCGCGGCCACATGAGGCGCGCCACAGACACCGTATTCGAGCGACGCCTGAGCGCGCTGGTCAATGCCCGCGAGCCGGGGGTGCTGCAGCACGGCCTGAAAGGGGTCGAAAAGGAAAGCCTGCGGGTGCTGCCCGACGGGGCCATCGCCCACACCCCGCATCCGGCGGCGCTGGGCTCGGCCCTGACCAACGAGCACATCACCACCGATTTTTCCGAGTCGCTGATCGAGCTGGTCACGCCGGTGTTCACCCGCAGCTGGGAACTGCTGCAATACCTTCTCGACCTGCACCAGTTCGTATACAGCCATCTGGGCGATGAGCTGCTGTGGGCCACTTCCATGCCCTGTCCGCTCACGGGCGATGCCGACGTGCCCACCGCCCGCTACGGCAGCTCGCATGTCGGTCGCATGAAGACGGTCTATCGCGAAGGCCTGCGCAACCGCTACGGCGCCCTGATGCAGGCCATCTCCGGCGTGCACTTCAACTATTCGTTCCCGTCGAAATTCTGGGATGTGTACGTCGATCTGCGCGAGCTGCCTGCCAACACGCCCGACTTCCGCTCCGCCAGTTACTTCGAGGTGCTGCGCAACTTCCGCCGCATGGGCTGGATGGTGCTGTACCTGTTCGGCGTGTCACCGGTGGTTGGCCGTGATTTTCTGGGGAATTCACTCGCCGGTCTTGAAGTGCTCGATGCGAAGACTGCCTATGGCCCTTACGCCACTTCATTGCGCATGAGCGACATCGGCTATCGCAACCGCAACCAGGCGGGCGTCAGCGTGTCGGTGAACAGCCTCGACGCATACCTGCGCGACCTCAAGCGGGCAGTGACCACGCCGCATCCGGCCTACCAGCAGCTGGGTCTCAAACGCGGCGATGACTGGCAGCAGCTCAACACCAATGTGCTGCAGATCGAGAACGAGTATTACAGCGCCATCCGACCCAAGCGGGTGACACGCTCCGGCGAAAGCCCGAGTGCGGCGCTGCGCCGCGGCGGCGTGGAATACGTCGAGGTGCGCGCGCTGGATGTCAGCGCCTTCGATCCGGTAGGCGTCAACCAGACCAAGCTGCGCTTCCTGGAGGCCTTCGTGGCGCTGTGCCTGCTGTCGTCGGGGCCGCCGATCGAGCCCGGCGAGCAGGCCGGCATCGATGACAACTATCTCAAGGTCTCGCGCCGCGGCCGCGAGCCGGGGCTAAACCTCGCCCGCGAAGGGCGGCAGCTGCCACTGGCCAGCTGGGCGCGGGAGATCCTCGATTCCATGACCGGCATCTGCGAGCTGCTGGACCACGGCGATCCGGCAAGGCCTTACACGGTGGCGCTGCGCGCGCAGCAGGAGAGGGTGGACGACCCCGCCCGCACCCCATCCGCCCGTCTGCTGCGCGAACTTGAAACCAGCGGCGATTCATTCTTTGAGCTGGCACTGCGCATGTCGACCATCCATCGCGACTATTTCCGGTCGCTGCCGGCGCCCAATGACGGCCGCCTGAAGGAATTTGGAGCTGAGGCGCGGGAGTCGCAGGTGAGGCAGGCTGCACTCGAAGCGACCCAGAGCGGCAGCTTCGAAGAGTACCTCGCCAGCTACTTCGCCCGTGCCTGAGCCCAAGGCACTGGTCGCTGCGACCCATACCGGAGCGCGGAATGTCGATCGCACCAGCATTGCGCGCCTGCCAGATCATCGTGCGCCAAAACGGTGCGTCTGCGGCGGTTCACTATCGCGAAGGCTGCGGCAATATGGGTTTGGGGCTACGATGTCCATGGCACGAAAGGTGCACTCTGAAACCCAGTCCTTAACCGCTCTGAAGGCGACCTGAGAATAACGGAGGCGGGAGTCTCGCATGAAACTGGTTACTGCAATTATCAAGCCGTTCAAACTTGACGACGTTCGTGCTGCGTTGTCGGAAATTGGTGTATCTGGCATGACCGTCACGGAAGTGAAGGGCTTTGGTCGTCAGCGCGGTCATACCGAGCTGTACCGGGGCGCAGAATACGTCGTGGATTTTGTCCCCAAGACCCGCATCGAAGTCGCTGTGCGCAGCGAACTGGTCGATCAGGTCATCGAAGCGGTGCTGAAGGCCGCCAAGACCGGCAAGGTGGGCGATGGCAAGATCTTCGTCACCGATATCGACCGCGTGATCCGGATCCGTACCGGCGAAACCGACAACTCCGCGCTGTAATAGCGCGGTGAGGCTGTCCGGTGCGGCGCAGCAATGCGCCGGCCGGAGGGGCCTTAGCCTTCCACAACGTGCAGGATGCGTTCCTGGCGCAACATGCCCAGGGCACCACTACGCACGATTTCCAGCAGTTCCGCCTGTGCGGCCAGATTCCTGGCAAGCTCGGTGATGGCTGCCTCGCTCGAGGTCAGCTCGACGATCTGGCAGTCGCGTTCATCGCTCAGCACCCGCCCGCCCGCCTCGGCAAGCAGAGCCTGCACCACCGCGCGTTGCGCCGGCCGGACCCGCACCTTGATCAGCGCCAGCTCCCGCTCCAGGTGATCGTCGCTGGTCATGTCGTCCACGGCGACGATGTCGATCAGCTTGTGCAGCTGGTTGACGATCTGGTGCACCACCGCCTCCGACCCCTTGGTCACCAGGGTGATGCGGGATACGGCGGGGTCGTCAGTAGCTGAAACCGACAGTGATTCAATGTTGTAGCCGCGGCTGGAAAACAGGCCGGCGACCCGGGAAAGTGCCCCGGATTCGTTCTGCAGCAGGATTCCGATGATGTGACGCATAGGGCCACATGCTACCCTTCCAAGACCATGAACGACACTGTGAAACTGACGATTCCGCCAGCTGGACACCCGCTCGCCGGCCAGATCATGTCCGGGGCGGCGATGGTGGTGCAGGCCATTGCGGATGAAGGCGTCAGTGCGATCTTTGGCTACAGCGGTGGCGCGGTGCTGCCCACTTATGACGCAGTGTTTCTCTACAACGAGGCGCAGGCCCGACAGGGTCGCCGTCAGTTGCCCCTGATTGTGCCGGCCAATGAGCAGGCCGCGGGCTTCATGGCAGCGGGCTATTCGCGTTCCACCGGCCAGGTGGGCGTGGCGCTGGTCACTTCCGGCCCCGGCGCCACCAACATGGTCACCCCCGTGCGTGATTGCATGGCTGACTCCATTCCCATTGTGGTGGTCTGCGGCCAGGTGCCGCGCGCGGCCATCGGGTCCGATGCTTTCCAGGAGGCGCCAATCGCCGCCGTCATGGGCGCGGTTGCCAAGCATGTGTTCCTGGTGACCGAACCTGAAAAACTCGAAGGCATCATCCGCGCGGCGTTCGAGCTGGCACGCACCGGCCGGCCGGGTCCGGTGGTGGTCGACATTCCCAAGGACGTGCAGAACTGGCAGGGTGTGTTTGCCGGCAAGGGCACCGCTGCGTCCATCGGCGTTTACCAGAAGCGCATGCGCGAAGTGACTTCGCGGCGCATTCCCGATGCGCAGCTGGCGTCATTCTTTGCCTTGCTGACCAGGGCGCGTCGTCCGCTCATCTATGCCGGCGGTGGGGTCGTGCATGCCGGTGCATCGGCCGAGCTGCGCGAGTTTGCGGAACTCATGGGCATTCCCGTGGTGACCACGCTGATGGGCATCGGTGTAGTGGATACGCACGCGCCGCTGTCCATGCGCATGCTCGGCATGCATGGCGCGGCCTTCGCCAACTACTCGGTGGAAGACTGCGATTTCCTCATTACGCTCGGTGCGCGCTTCGACGACCGCGTGGCGGGCAATCCGGCCAAGTTCGCGCCGGGTGCACGTTGCATCGCGCAGTTCGACATCGACCCGGCCGAGATCAACAAGGTGAAGCCGGTGGCCTGGCACCACATCGGCGATCTGAAGGATGCATTGCGCAGCCTGGTGGCGCAGGCCCGCCAGCTTGCGGGCAAACCGGACCTGGCGGCGTGGCATGCCGAACTGGCTGCGCTCAAGCGCGACTATCCGATGGATTTCGATCGCGGCAGCGAACTGGTGCAGCCCTATCACGTCATCGAGGAGATCAACCGGCTGACCAGGGGCGAGGCGATCATCTCGACCGGTGTCGGCCAGCACCAGATGTGGGCCGCGCAATACTTCGACTTCTGCGAGCCGCGCCAGTGGCTCACCTCCGGCAGCATGGGCACGATGGGCTTCGGCCTGCCTGCGGCGCTGGGCGCCCAGGTCGCGAATCCCCATCGCCTCGTCATCGACATCGACGGCGATGCCAGCATCCGCATGAACATCGGCGAGCTGGAAACGGCCACCACCTACAACCTGCCGGTGAAGATCTGCGTGCTGAACAACATCGGCGACGGCATGGTGCGCCAGTGGCAGAAGCTGTTCCACGGCGGCCGCATGGCGTCCACCGACAAATCGCTGCACACCAAGGATTTCGTCAAGGCCGCGCAGGCCGATGGCTTCCGCTATGCCGAACGCCTCGCGCGCAATGCCGATGTGCAGCGCGTGGTGAGTGAGTGGCTGGCCTTCGATGGCCCGGCGTTCCTCGAAGTCATGATCGATCCGGATGCCGGTGTGTTCCCGATGGTGCCGCCGGGCCAGGGTTACGATGGCATGATCACGGGCGATTTCATCAAGGCACGCAAGACCGCGTCGCTGGAAAAACCCGACGCGTCCGAGATGTTCTGACCGGACGACGGCTTCAGATTGCGCAAGCAGCACGATATGACCCGTCCGGCGCCGCGCGTGCGTCGCGCGTACTTCGACTGCCGTTACGGCCAGTTGCACCTGCACAATGCCATTCCCGCCGGCGGCGGCTTCGATGAACTGACGACGGTGATCTGCATTCATGGCGCCGGGCAGACGGGCCGTGTGTTCGTGCCGTTGTTGCAGCCGCTGGGTTATGAACGCTCCGTCTATGCACTCGACCTCCCGGGTGCGGGCGAATCCGATGCGGCACCGGGGGTTGATGCCGTCGAAGCCGCAGTACATGCCGTGGTCGATTTCGTCGATGCCATGCGCATTCGCAGCTTCGACCTGCTGGCGCGCGAGCAGGGCTGCGAGGCAGCGTTGCGCGTGCTGGCGCAACGCGGTGCGGCGGTGCGGCGCGTCGTGCTGCTGGGCAGCACGGGCGCCGCGAAAGCGGGGTCGGCGGTTACATCACTGCCGCTGGCGGAAGTGAACGCACCGGGTTTTGCAGCAAAGCTCGCCGGGCTATTGGCCGTTCCAACATAATCCCGGCATTCTTAGCCGGATGGCCGGTCACGGGCTAAACTGGCAACCCTCGTCCGCGCGTTCCCTGGTTGCAACATGGCTGTCCAGAATCGTCCTCCCCGCATAGTCGACCTGGATCTCGACGCCACGGCCCCGTTGCCGGTCATCGACTTCGACGATGACCACACGGTGGATGCGCCGGCGTTGCCGGAACCGGCGACTGCAACCGATGTGTTCCCCACGCCAGTCGTGCCGGCGGGCGTGGCTGAGCTCGCCGACAGCCTGCGCGAGGTGGAGCACCGGCTGCAGCGCAAGATCGAGCGCGTCGGCAAGCTCGAAGTCGACCTCGCTGCTGCACGGCTGCAGACCGACGGCCTGCGCGCGCAGCTGGAACATGCCCAGCGCGCCAGCGCGGAGCGGGAGGCGTCGCTGCGCGCCGAGCTTGCCGCAGCAGCCCGGCGCGATGCCGACCTGCAGCGCGAGTTCAGCTCGCAGCAGAACATTCTCGCCGAGGCGCGGGCGCAGTTGCAGACGCAGCAGCGGGCCAACCTGCTGCGCAACCAGGAGCGCGACCTGCTGGAACTGCGTCGGCGCTGCGAGCAGCAACACGAGGCCTTGTCCACCTGGCAGGGTTTTCGTGCCTTCAGCGAATCGCTGCTGGCCGAAAGCGAGGCGCAGCTGCGCGGTGTCGATGCGCGGCACCTGGCTGCGCTGCAGGAAGCACAGGCGCAATGCAGCCAGTTGCAGGACGAACTCGCGGCGACCCGGCAGCAGGCGGCCACGCAGATCGCTGCCCTTACTGAATCCCTGCGCGAAGCCGGGCAGGCACAGCAGGCAGGTGCTGCAGAGTTGCAGGCCTCGGCGGACCGCGTCACCCAGTTGAGTGCAGAGCTTGCCGCGGCGAACGAACGCCTGCACGCGGCCGAAACGCAGGGCCGCGATTCCGGCGAGCGCGTGCATGCTCCGGAACCGGAAACCCATGCCAGCGCCACGCCGCCGGAAGACCTGCAACAGGACATGCAGCCGCCGGGCCGCGATGACGCCGGCGACCAGCCGGCGCTTGCGCCTGTGATCGGCGAGGTGGTGCTGCGTGTGCTGATCCGCCACGATGGGGGCTCGGATGTGGTCTATCCACTCGGCCGGCGCACCAGCATCGGTCGCACCTCCGACAACGACATCCAGGTGGATACCACCTTCATCAGCCGGCATCACGCCGTGCTGCTGTCGAGCCCGGATCACTGTATCGTGGAAGACCTCAACAGCACCAACGGCGTGCTGGTGAATGGCCATCGGGTCGGGCGGCAGATCCTGCACGACGGCGACACGGTGACGGTGGGCAAGACCGAGTTCAGATACCAGCAGCGTTCATGAGCGAACCCTATGTCGAGCGCATCCTCAAGGCGCGGGTCTATGATGTAGCGATCGAGTCGTCGCTCGATCCCATGCCGCGCCTGTCCGCGCGGGTTGGCTGCGAAGTGCTGCTCAAGCGCGAAGACACGCAGCCGGTGTTCTCGTTCAAGCTGCGCGGCGCCTACACCAAGATCGCGAACCTTTCCGAGACGGCCGCAAAGCGTGGCGTGATCTGTGCTTCCGCGGGCAATCACGCGCAGGGCGTGGCACTGGCCGCGCGGCGGCGGGGCATTCCGGCGGTCGTCGTCATGCCGGTGACCACACCCGCGATCAAGGTGCAGGCGGTGGTCGCGCTGGGCGGCGAAGTAGTGCTGCACGGCGACGTGTTCGACGCCGCCAA
>JAATEY010000224.1 GCA_015655465.1 Gammaproteobacteria bacterium
TGGCCAACGACAATGTAAGCGGCCTGGTGATTGCCACGGCACTGGCGCAGTGGCTCGCGGACCGGCCGCGCCATTACAGCTGGCGCTTCGTGTTCGCGCCTGGAACCATCGGCTCACTGTGCTGGCTGCGCAACAACGAGCAGAACCTTGGCCGGATCGAGCACGGCCTGGTGCTGGGCCTGCTGGGTGACCCGGCGCCCTGGACCTACAAGCGCAGTCGCCGCGGCGATGCGCAGATCGACGCCATCGTGCCGCATGTGCTGCGCGAGCTCGATCCGCAGAGCCGGGTAATCGACTTCGAACCTTATGGCTATGACGAACGCCAGCTGTGTTCACCGGGCTTCAACCTCCCCGTCGGCAGACTCACCCGGTCGGTGAACGATGGATACGCGCAGTACCACAGCTCCGCCGACGACCTGTCGCTGATCTCCCCGGGTGCGATCGGTCGCAGCCTCGGCGCCTGCAAGGCCCTGGTCGAAGTCATCGAAGGCAACCGCCGGTACACCAACCTGCAACCCAGGGGCGAACCCCGCCTCGGCAAGCGCGGGCTGTATGGCGCGGTGGGCGGCAACTCACCGGCGCAGTCGGAACTGGCGATGCTGTGGGTGCTCAACCAGTCCGACGGAGGCCGGTCGCTGCTCGATATCGCGCAGCGTTCGGGCCTTGATTTTGAGACGATCCGGTCGGTGGCCCAGGCGCTGCAGGGCGCCGGGCTGCTGGCCGAACAGCCCACAGGGAGTAACAGTCAGTGAAAGTCGTACTGTTTTGCGGCGGTCTCGGCACGCGCCTGCGCGAGCACTCGGACACGATTCCCAAACCGCTGGTGAACATCGGCTTCCGGCCGATCCTCTGGCACCTGATGCGCTATTACGCACATTACGGCCACAAGGACTTCATCCTCTGCCTCGGCTATCGCGGCGACCTGATCCGGGAGTACTTCCTGAACTACCGCGAAGAACTGACGAACGATTTCACACTCCATGGCGGCACCAGGGCGGTCGAGCTGCACAAGCAGGACATCAGCGACTGGAAAATCACCTTCGTCGATACCGGCCTGCACAGCAACATCGGCCAGCGGCTGCTGCGCGCGAAGGAATACCTGCGGGGCGAGGAGATGTTCCTCGCGAATTATGCCGACGGGCTGTCCGACCTGCCCATCGACAGGCAGATCTCCCAGTTCTCCGCAACCAGTGCCATCGCCAGCTTCGTGGCCGTGCGCAGCTCGCAGAGTTTCCACGCCGTGCAGATGCAACCCGACGGCCTCGTCACCAGCATGGGCGCAATGCCCGATCAGGCGCTGTGGATCAATGGCGGATTCATGGTGCTCCGCAAGGAGATCTTCTCCTACATGCAGGAAGGCGATGAGCTGGTGGAGCAGCCGTTTTCGAGGCTGATTGCCGAGAAGCGCCTCGTCACCTTTCCGTGGAGCGGCTTCTGGCAGTGCATGGATACCTTCAAGGACAAGATCAGCTTCGATCGCATGGAAGCCCAGGACAGGTGTCCCTGGATGACCTGGAAATCCAGATGATCGGGCTGGCGCTTCCGACCGGTGGCGAACCGCGCCGCGTGCTGTGCATTGGCGCCCATTGCGACGACATCGAAATCGGCTGCGGCGGTGCACTGCTGCAGCTGCAGAAGACCGCCGGCAAACTGGCCATCGACTGGGTCGTGCTTACCGGCGAGCAGACGCGCCGGGACGAAACCACCGCCGCGATGCAGCTGCTGGTCGAACCGGCGTTCCGCGGCGGACTGGACTTCGGCGGCTTTCCGGATTCGCGGCTTCCCGCGGTATACGGCGAACTCAAGGACTACTTCAACACCCTGCGCACCCGCTTCCATCCGGACATCATTTTCTGCCACGAAAAGCACGATGCCCATCAGGATCACAGGCTGGTCAACGAGATGGTCTGGGGCGCATTCCGCGACCACTTCATCCTCGAATACGAGATCGTGAAATGGGATGGCGGCCTCGGTACGCCCAATGTCCATGTGCCGCTGGATGCAGACGTCGTCGACCGTAAAGTCGACGTGCTGATGCGAACCTATGGCAGCCAGCGCAGCAAGGACTGGTTCACTCCGGACAGCTTCCGGGCGATCACCCGCATACGCGGCATCGAGTGCCGGGCCCCAAGCGGCCACGCGGAAGGATTCACCGCGCGCAAGATCGTGATGCCGCTGCACGCCGCGCAAGGCTGAGCGCCACGGCGAAGCCACCGGCGGCGCTGGTGAATGGAAACATCCACAGATTGAAGTGCGGCAGCGTCGGCGACGAAACGGCGAAAATCAGCAATCCTGCAAGGCCGCTCGCGAGCACGGCGGCCACGAGCTGGCCGGGCAGGAGCGCCAGACACAGTACAGCCGCGAGCACGCCAACCACCACGACCGTTGCCGGCAGCCTGCCATCGGCGGGTTCCGACCTCCCGGCACAGTTGCCGGAGGCGCGATCCGTGTCCTGCCTGATGCTTCCCGGGTTCACCGCGAATTTCCCGCGGCTGACCGGATCGCCCTTCATGCTGGCGACGATCTCTGCAGCGGTCAACGCGAACGAATGGATCTGCACGTCATCGAGGCTGCCGATGAATCCGAAACCCTTCACGTCGCTGCGTCGTCCGACGAAAAGCGGAAGGCGCGAGCTGCGGCGCATGCGGGTAACGTTGCCGACAAGAGCTCCGTTATCCAGTACGCCGTTCAGGTATACGTCCATCCGCCGCTGTTCGGCATCGAAAACCGCAGCCACGTGGTACCAGGTGTTCGCCACGAGGGGCGTTGCGCCGTACCTGGCGGTGAAACCGGCGCAGGCGTCGGATAGTTTGAACCCGATGGTGCGGGGGCCGCGATCGATGGTGGTGTCGAGCTGCCATCCGAGCGTAACGTGCGCGGACTCCTCGAGGTTCGACACGATCGCCGCGTCATTGACCGGGAAGGATGATGGCCTGATCCAGGCACTGACGGTCATGCTGCCAACCAGTCGATACGCCTTGGCACGGCCCGCATCGAGATAGTCGTTGACGCCATCGACGTGAACCGCGCCGCCGAGTTTCCCGGGCACCCTGGCAGGGTCTCCGGCAAATGTGGCGTTCAGGCCGTGTCCCGAAGAGTCACGGGCGATCCGGCCACTCTGCTCATCGAGCTTCCAGTGCGCTTCAAGGACTCCGGGCGCTGTGAGCCCCCTGTCATTCAGCGGTGCCCCGGCAATTGCCCAGACCCGCAGCACCAGTGCCAGCGCGAGAGCGCCTGCGGCGAAACCCCGCCATCTGGTGAGCCCGATCATCGGCGTCACCTCCGGCCAGATCGACCTGGTCACGATCACACCGATGATGGCGCCGGCAACATTGGCGGCAACGTCGACGGGCGAGGGATCCCGCTGCATCATGAGCAGTTGCATGGCTTCGGCAAAGACGGACACGGCCGCCGCCGCCGCGATCGCGCGGATCGATCCGATGCCGGCGAGTACCGCACCGACGAGAATATATCCTGCGACATTTGCGACGACGTCCCAGCGGTGGACGGCGAAGCTCAGCGACGCTTCACCCGGAGGGCGCCATTCGATCGGAATTGCCGTCGCCGCGAGGACCACGACGAGAATTGGCAATCGCAGCGCAATCGCGTACGTGTCTGCGTTCGACGCTCCGGGACGGTTGCGGCCGTCGCCGCTCGCCTGATCCGTCATCTCGCCGGAAGCGTGCAGCGGCTGTGCGTCACGCCTTATTGTTCCTGCAGATAGGCGGCGACGGCTTTGGATGAAGTGTAGCTAAGTCGCGGCCGTGGCATCGGCGACCCCTCGTACGGCTGCTCGAGTATCTGCAGGAATTCGACCAGTTTCCAATAGTCCCAGACGATCCTGGCTTCCTTCATTCCGCGTGAGTACCTGAACCCGTCAAACGTTCCAATCTGCCGGCCAACGACGCCGTTCAGGGGAGGACCTATCTTGATCTTTCCATCCAGCGAATGACACGAAGCACATTTGGACGCGAACAACTGGCGGCCGGCGTCCAATTGCGAGGGTGGAGTGATCGGCACGCTCTTCGCGATTGCAGCCTTGGCCGAATCGCCAAGAGTCACGTCGAATGCATCCTCGCGCGGAGAGACCGACGCCTTCTCTGCTCTCTCGTTACGGAACAGCAACAGTGTGGCGTGCTCCGAGAGCACGGCGATACGACCATCGGCCAGCGAGATGATGTCACGAAGCCTCTCGCCGTCCTCTACCGGAACCACGATCTCCTCGGCATAGACAATCCGCTTGTCCCGCTCCACCCGCGCCAGATAGAGCTTGCCGCCACCGGCCCGCAACTCGCCACCAAATGACGACACCAGCAGGTGATCCCGCCACAGCGGCCATTCGCGAGGATCAGGTTGAATCAGATTCGAGATCCCGATGGAGGGCACGAATGCAAAGGCCGGCAATTCGTAGCCGTCGTGTCGGCCCTGTTCCGGATTGAGTGGCCAGTTGCGCCTGGGGCCGTACTCCATTCCATAGGTAACCTGCGGCCATCCATAGTTCAGGCCCTGCCGGATCAGGTTGATCTCATCACCGCCCTGCGGGCCGTGCTCGGTCTCCCAGATCGTACCGTCGCGGGACACGAGCAACCCCTGCGGGTTGCGATGGCCGGATGACACAACGTGAGCTCGCCCCGAAGCCAGGTCGATCGCCATCACCTTGCCGAGATCCGAGTCGGGATCCTGGGCCGCCGCAGTTTCGGTCCGGACTCCGTCGAACTGATGATCCCCGATCGTGACCAGCAGGGTCCGCGCGTCAAGAAGGGCCAGTCGGCCGCCTGACTCCAGACCGCCCCAGAAGAGATCCACATCCTTGGGTTGCATGCAGGGCTTGGCGACGAACACATCCTGCCAGGCACTGGAAACTTCGAGATTGTCGTCCGAGACCTTGCCCTCGGTGCGACTGATCACGAACTCGAAACAGCCAGCGCCGTTGAAACGATGATGACTGACGTACAGGTCGAAGGCAGTTGCAGTCCTGGGCACGACCAGCAAGTCGAGCGTCCGGAAGTAGGACGCCACGAACCGGGGGTCCTTGAAGATCGGATGCGCCCTGAGCGCGTCCATATTCATCGGCACCCGCGCCTCGAGCGTCCGGATGACCTGCTTGCGGCTCAGGTAGCCGAGCTGGCCGAGTGGCGACGCGTACAATATGTTGCCGGACACTTCCTCGATGGCTCCACCTTCCCCATACGTTTCGAAAGGTGCCAGCCGGACTTTCACTACCTGGAGGTAGTGCAGGTTCGAGACCAACGAAGGGATCGCTTTCCAGTCCAGATGCTGGATGTCGGGAACCGGATGATCCGTTGTCCAGCCCAACAAACGCCCCACGGCCGTATCCTGGACTTTCTCGACGATATGCCTCTTCAGATGGTGATCGATTGCCCAGTTGCCGATCGCGAATCCCACAGCCAGCAGCACGGCGGCGTATATCCCCCACAGTGCGATCTTGTAGAACTTTGACATAAGCTCGTTGCGCAGCCAGTGGCCGCGGAAATCCGATCCGGAAAACCCTGCTGGCGAAGACCTTCGGCAGAAGTGCAGGGCGCTACTCAGGCATGCCGCACGGATTCTCGATAGAAACGTTGCTGAAGGTCAAGCCCGGCCAGTTCCCGGCGCAGGGAAAGTGGATCGGGCGGCCAGCCGATCTTGTATATCATGATTCGTATCCGACCCATCTCCCGAGACCAGTAGACATCGATGCCTGCCTGCCCGGTTTGCCTCGCCGCCTCGAGCCGCGCGTTCTTCGAAATGCGCGACGTCCCAGTCCGCGAAGGCTATCTTGCGCGCGACCGGAACGAGGCAGTTCACTGCGACCTGGGCGATATCGTGCTGCATTTCTGCCCCTCCTGCGGGCATATCTGGAACGCTGAGTTCGACCCCGACAAGCTGCAATTCGATCCGCAATACGACGTCTCGATGTTCCATTCGGCTTCGTATCGGGCGTACATCGATGGCGCAATCGAACGGCTCAAATCCCGTTACGACATCGCGGGCAAGGCTGCGCTGGAGATCGCGTGTGGAAAGGGCGATTTTCTGCGGGCGCTGATCGCGCATGGATTCAGCCACGCGTACGGTTTCGATCCGACGTTCGCGGAGTCGAGCCTGAGCGATGCCGATCGCCAGCGCATCACCGCTCACCGGGCGTTCTACGACGAATCGCACCGTTCGCTGGAAGTGGCGCTCGTGGCCTGCCGGAGCGCATTGCAGTACTTCAGCAGGCCGCGCCCCTTCCTGGAGTCGATTCGCAGGACGCTTGCCGATCAGTCCGGCGCGATCCTGTACTTCGAAGTGCCCAATGCCGACGAGACTTTCGCGCAGAGGATCGTCTGGAATGTGGCCTACGAACTCGGCTGCTTTTTCTCGCCGGCGTCGCTGTCGAGGCTGTTTCGCGAAAGCGGATTCGATGTGCTCGACATTCTGCCGGGACTCGGCGGATCGCAACTCGAGATCGAAGCGAAACCCGATGCATCACCGCCACCCTCGAGATTCGAATCGCGCGCATCGATCGAAGCGATTTCCGCCGACGTCGATGCGTTCTCGCGGATACGCGAGGCGCGCATCCACGACTGGACAGACCGGCTGGCACGCGAGGCAGCCGCAGGCAGAACCGTTGCGCTCTGGGGCGCTGGCCA
>JAATEY010000197.1 GCA_015655465.1 Gammaproteobacteria bacterium
CCTCACCTCATGTGTCGATCAGTCCATGCCGTACGGCGATCAGTGCAAGCTCGGCCTGATTGGATACGGCCAGCTTCTGTTTGATGTTGTACAGATGCGTACCTACGGTACTGGGGCTCAGGTGCAAGGTCTCGGCAATGCTGTTGACCGAAGCACCTCGGGCAAGGTGCAGGAAGATGTCGAACTCGCGTGCCGACAATTTCCCGGTCGGGTTCTGCTCCCCCGCCCGCTCCGGCAGCGCCATCATCTGCGCCAGCGAGGCATCGATGTAGCCGCGACCGGCGGCCACGATCCGTACTGCTTCGACCATCTCCTCCGGCGCGCTGCGCTTCGAAAGGTACCCCAGCGCACCGGCATTCAGTGCGCGCCGGGGATGACTGACATCGGCGTGGGCTGACAACACCAGAATCCGGGCCCCCGGATGGCGCCCGAGAATACGGCGAGTAGCTTCGATGCCGCCCATTCCCGTCATGGCGAGATCCATCACCACCGCATCCGGCAGGAACTCGACGTAGCGCTCAATGGCCTCTTCACCGCTGCCAGCCTCCGCGACGACCCGCAGATCGTCCGTGGCCTGCAACAGCAACCTGAAGCCCGTGCGGACCACTGCGTGGTCGTCCACCAGCATCACCGTCGTGCGTTTCACGAGCGCTCCAGCGGCAGGTGCACGGAGGCGCGTGTACCTCCTCCCGGCGCGGGCTCGAGCTCAAACCGGCCACCAAGTGCGGCCGCGCGCTCGCGCATCCCCCGCACACCATAGTGGCCGGTGCCTTCCCAGTCAGCCGCGAGGCCGCTGCCGTCGTCCTGGACCTGTGCCACCAACTGCCCGGCATCGATCGTGAGTGTCACGACGATGTATCGAGGCGACGCATGGCGCAGCGCGTTCACCAGCGATTCCTGGACGATGCGGTAGGCGCAGGTGGAAACAGCTTCGTCCAGTGGCGGCAGCGTATCCGCGACATGCAGCCGGATCCCGACGTCCGGATGATGCCGGCGGTGCTGCCCGATCAGGTCTGCGAGCGCGTCGGCGAGCCCGAAACTGTCGAGCGAGAAGGGACGCAGTCTTGGAATCATCTCGTGGACGGCGTCGTACATGCTGCTCGCCGCCTGGACGATCAGTCGCGCCGCATCCGCGACTCCGCCGTCACTGCCTTCCCTGCCTTTGATGATCGACAGCGCGATACTCTTCACCGCCGTGATCGACTGCCCGAGTTCATCGTGAAGTTCGCGCGCGATGCTGCGCCGCTCTTCTTCGACGTGCACCCGGATCATCTGCGTCAATTCACGATTCTCCTGCAACTTCCGACCGGCTTCATCCGCAAGCCGCCGCGCAGCAGCGCCGTCTGCCAGCGCTTGTGCCGTGCGGTTGAACGCCTCGCTCATCAGACGGCCCTCCCTGCTGTTCAAGGCCTGCAACCGCGTGTCGTAATCCCCCCGCTGCATCCTCTCGAGCCCCTCCACGACGGTCTGCAGCGGACGCAGAACGCGCCCTGCTACCCAGAGAACCAGCATGTTGATCATCACCAGCGCGGCGCCACCGATCCACAGGAGCCGGACGAGACCGTCCCAACCGTCCAGCGCCGCGCGCGACGAATTTGCGATCACGACCAGGCGGCCTTGACCGATATCGATTTCCTGCTTCTGCAGCGGGGGCGACACCAGGCGCGCATACCAGTCCGGCGCATCGCGCCCACTCTTGTACGTGGACGCAGGCGAGGTATAAACCAGTCTGCCGGACGAATCGTACAGGAACACATCGTTGGCGCGGACACGGCCGAGCTGCTCGAGAAAGCTCGCCATGCCCGCCAGATCCGAAGCCCGATACACCATTGACACCGCAGTCAGCAGCCGCGTCGCCACCTGGTTCGAGCCTGCGATCTCTTCCCGAACGCTACCGCGTGTGCTGACCACGTGCTGGCAGGCCATCGCACCGATGAACAGCGCCATCAGCACACCGATGATGAGATTGATCTGGAGGCGCAGGCTCACGACGGCATGGTACTGCATGATCCCGACCCGCCTGCACCAGGCCATCGGTCGGAATCATGAAAATCATGAGGCTGCAATCAAGGTTCTCGCGTAGGCAACGGCTGCTGCAGAAAGCGAGTATCCGCGGGCGCCCGCATGCGCGGGAAGCAAGGCATGCAAGTCAACCTTTGAGGAGAGCCGACATGAAGTGGACCACGCCCCTGGCCAAAGTGCTGCGTTTCGGGATGGAGATCAACTGCTACGTCGCCAATCGCTGATGGCCTTCCGCCCCGCCTGAGGCGGGGCGGTCCAGCGCCTCGCCAGCCGCCGTGATGCGAATCCGTGTATTGGGCTCCGCGGCCGGTGGAGGTTTTCCCCAATGGAACTGCAATTGCGCCAACTGCCGCGGACTGCGGGCCGGAACGCTGCACGCGCGTGCGCGCACGCAGTCCTCGCTCGCCCTGTCGGTCGATGCGCACCGCTGGCTGCTGTGCAATGCATCGCCGGACATCCACCGGCAGATCGAGCTGAACGCGGTGCTGCAGCCGCAGACGGGCCTGCGCGACTCCGGCATCGCCGCCATCCTGCTGGTGGATGGCCAGATCGATCATGCCGCCGGCCTGCTGCTGCTGCGGGAACAGGGTACGCCGCTGCCGCTGTGGACCACCGATCCGGTGCGCGAGGACCTGAGCACCGGCCTGCCGCTACTGAAGGTGCTGCAGCATTTCTGCGGCATTTCCTGGCAGCGCATACCCGTCGATGGCACGGCTTTCGCGGTGCCGGTATTGCCGCATGTGTCGATCACCGCACTGCCCGTGGCCGGCAAGCCCGGACCCTACTCTCCGTACCGGGAAAGTCCGCGCGCCGGCGACAACGTGGGACTCATCTTCCGCGAGCAGGCCACGGGCCGGCAACTGTTCTACGCGCCCGGGCTTGCTGCCATCACGCCGCAGGTGGCAGCCGCCATGCGTGACAGCGATTGCGTGCTGGTGGATGGCACCTTCTGGAGCGACGACGA
>JAATEY010000054.1 GCA_015655465.1 Gammaproteobacteria bacterium
CCCTGGCTCAACGCGAAATCCCCGCCGCCGCGGGATCGGGAACGCCAGCAGTCCAAGGAAGACCAGGAAAAGATCGACCGGTCCTCGGCCTGCATCCTCTGCGCCTGCTGCTCCACTTCCTGCCCCAGCTACTGGTGGAACTCCGACCGCTACCTGGGGCCGGCCGCATTGCTCGCGGCATACCGCTGGATCATCGACAGCCGCGACGAGTCCACCAGCGAGCGTATCGATGCGCTGGATGATTCCTTCAAACTCTATCGCTGCCACACGATCATGAACTGCACCGAGGCCTGCCCGAAGGATCTGAATCCCGCGCGTGCCATCGCCGACATCAAGCGGATGATCGACGACCGGCGCAGCTGATGGAGCAGGCACCCGCGCCGGATCCGGAGATGGGGCGCCTGGTCTGGCGTTGCCGGCGGGGGATGAAGGAGCTGGACCTGCTGCTGACCGGCTATCTGCGGGAGCGCTGGGCGCAGGCTGGTCCCGCTGAAAGAACCGCTTTCGAACACATTCTCGAATTGCCGGACCCGTTGCTGGCCGCGTATCTCATGGAACGTGATGCGCCATCCGACCCGGATCTTCAAAGCCTGCTGGCAGTACTGCGCGGCCGCGCTGCTGATGGCCTGCCGGCGTCCGCCACCGCTGCGTCCTCACCCGGCCGGCAGCAGCCTTGAGCTGCCGCTGGAACCACTGCCGGCCGCAGGTCGCCTGATGCGCTTCTACCTGCTCTCAATCGGTGTGTACGTGGCCCAGCTGCTGGTGCTCGGGCACTGGGTGATGGTGGCAACCATGCTGCTGCTCGCGGCAATCACGCAGTTAACCCTGCGACCGATGGCGCCGCAGGACGCCGGTGCACCCAGAAGGCTGCTGCTGGCAGCCGATGGCAGGCTGTACGTCGCCTGCGTGGGTGGCGCGGTGGAACCGGTTGAGCTGGCAGGCGAAAGCCTGTGGCTGGGCAGTGCAATGCTGCTGGTGCTGCGTACGCCTGGCCGCAGGCATCGGGTGCTGCTGGGGCGCGGAAACCTCGACCCGGGCAGGCTGGCGACGCTGCGGCGGCGATTACGCGGCGCAGCGACGGTGTCCGACGATCCTGCGGTAGACTCCCGGGCTACCCACCGCCATGGCGCAGGCGCTATTGAACAGTTCACACACGGATAACGGGCCCACGGCCTGCGGGCGAACTTTTCGCCCGGTTCAGTGTCCATTCAGCTGGCATGCCAGGCTTCCGCCGGGCGGGGAAGCTACGGTTTGCTGATGAACGTGGACACCGGTGACCTGGGTCTGGTGCAGCGCGTGCAGCGGGGCGACAAAACCGCCTTCGATCTGCTCGTGCGCAAGTACCAGCACAAGGTCATCAAGCTGGTGACGCGTTACATGCGTGATCCGTCGGATGCAGAGGACGTGGCACAGGAGGCATTCATCAAGGCATATCGGGCCTTGCCCCAGTTTCGCGGGGACAGCGCCTTCTACACCTGGCTGTACCGGATTGCGATCAACACCGCGAAGAACGCCATCGTGTCGCGGGATCGCAGCCCGGTGGATTTTGACCTGGACATGCAGAACATCGAAGAATCGAATTCAATGCAGCTGCGGCTGGCGGATCCGGAGACGCCGGAGAGCCTGCTGCAGACGGAAGAGATCCGGACGACGGTGAACCAGGCCATCGAGGCCCTGCCTGAGGATCTGCGCACCGCCATCGTGTTGCGCGAGCTTGAGGGATTGAGTTACGAAGACATCGCACAGGCGATGGATTGTCCGGTCGGTACCGTGCGGTCGCGCATCTTTCGCGCCCGCGAGGCCATCGACCGCAAGTTGTCGGATGTGTTTGAAGGCGGCCTGGGTCGAGCCGAGGAGTCCGGATGAACGAGCAGGAACAGATCAGTCAGTTGTCGGCGTTGTTCGATAACGAGCTGCCACCCGAGCAGTCGGAGCTGGTGATTCGTCGCGCGCTGAAAGACCCGGCGCTGCGCGCCAGCTGGGCGCGTTATGCGCTCATCGGTGCGTGCATGCGCAACGAACCGATCCATGCGGACTCACGGCAGCCGGACGTGGCTGACCGGGTGCGCATGCTGCTGACGGCTGAGGTGGAGCATCCGCAGCAGTCGGCACCCGTGTTTGCAGATTCCGCTGGCGCAAATCGGGGCTGGGCACGGTTTGGCCGTGGTGCACTCGGTGGTGCCATTGCCGCTGGCGTAGCGGTCATGGCGTTGTTCGTAATGCGTTCGATGGGGCCGGTGGTCGCCGATCCGGCGAGCCAGGTGGCGCAGGCCACTGCCGCGCCTGCAGCTGTGACCGTTGAGCCGCAACCAGTAGTTGCCGTGCCGCAGGCCCGGGGCCCGGCTCTCGTGGCTGCAAACGATACTCCGCCACCGAGTTACACCACTCCGGTGGACAATTCGCCAACGCAGCGCATCAGCGGCCAGCTGGCCAACATCGTGGTTGCGCACAGTCAGGTCGCCGCATCGGCGATGCGCATCATTCCCTTGTCGCCTTCCATGAACGGCGCCTACGACATCACGCAGGGCGCCGAGGACATGACCGATGCCGAGATCAGGGCATATCGCTGAGATGCGGACACGATTGATCACACTTGCCCTGGCGCTGTTGTGGACAGCGGGCGCCTCGGCGGCGGCATCCACATCGGAGGAAGCGCGCGGCTGGATCAAGCGCATGAACGATGCACTGAAAGATCGCAGTTACGATGGCGTGCTGACGCACAGCTGGCAAGGGGGTAGCCAGGGTCTGCGCGTCATTCACCGCAAGCGCGACAGTAACGGTCGAATGGTCGAGCGTGTGATCTCCCTGAACGGCTCAGGTTACGAATCCGTGCGCGACGGATCCAAGTATGCCGAATACATTCCCGCGATACGCACAGTCATGGTGCAGAAGCTCACGCGTAGTTTTGGCTATATTCCCGCGCTGAACGGGGTGAGCGCGGAGTCGGACAATAATTACGTCATCAGCAGCGGCGGCATCCAGCCCCTGCTGGGCTGGCCGAGTTCCACGCAGGTGATATCCGTGGAGCCCAAAGACACACTGCGCTATGGATACCGCTTCTGGCTGGACCCGCAAAGCGCCATGCCGGTCAAGACACAACTGCGAACGAAGTCCGGTGAAGTCATCGACGAGATTTCTTTCAGCAGCCTGCGGCTCCTGGACGCCATTCCGGATGAAGCCTTCAAGCCAGCGGTTGACGCCAGAAACTTCCACTGGAAGAGACTCGATGCGAGTCCCAGGGAGGTCACGCTGGCATTCGTACCGCGCGCCAATCTGTTGCCGAAGGGCTTCCGGGTGCTGCCCATTCCAGCGACTGAAGGTGAGGCCAGTGGTCCGAAGACCCGTTTCATCGTGTCAGATGGAATCTCGTGGGCTTCAGTAATCGTGAAGGTGGCCGAAAATCCCATTGACCAGAAGTTTGCCGAAGGTTTCGGACAACCGATGGGGGCCCAGGCCAGCTATGTTCTCAGGCGGGAGAATCACTACATCAGCGTGATGGGTGAAGTGCCGCCAGCAGTCGTCAGGGCCATCGCCCAGGCTGTCCTCCCTGAGTAGCGGCGCCGGCCTGCAGCTGCTGTCGCGGCCAGACTGTCCCCTCTGCGAGGAATTCGCCGAAGAGCTGGCGCGCTTCGGTGTCGAGGTGCCGTTGCCCGCGCTCACCTGGGTGGACGTGGATTCCGACCCGCAGCTGGCGCGCCGTTACGGCCCCGACATCCCCGTGCTGCTGCTGGATGGCGTAAAGGTCTGCCAGCACCACCTGGACCGGGATGAACTGCGCCGCCTGTTAAGGCCACGGTAAGGCGGGTGTGCCGGTATAATCGCCGGCTTTCCGGCAGCTCTCCGCTTCATGCAGCAGATCCGTAATTTCTCGATCATCGCCCACGTCGACCACGGCAAATCCACGCTCGCCGACCGCCTGATCCAGATCTGTGGTGGCCTCGCGGACCGCGAGATGCAGGCGCAGGTGCTCGACAACATGGCGCTGGAGCGCGAGCGCGGCATCACCATCAAGGCGCAGAGCGTCACGCTGTTCTACGACTCGAAGGACGGGCAGCGCTATCAGCTGAATCTCATCGATACGCCTGGCCACGTGGACTTCTCCTATGAGGTTTCGCGCAGCCTGGCCGCCTGCGAGGGCGCGCTGCTGGTGGTCGATGCCGCCCAGGGCGTCGAGGCGCAGAGCGTTGCCAACTGCTACACGGCCATCGAGCAGGGCCTTGAAGTGGTGCCGGTGCTGAA
>JAATEY010000301.1 GCA_015655465.1 Gammaproteobacteria bacterium
CGCGGCAGGGGCGGGCTGAGATGCTCACGCTCGACAACATCGTGGTGAACTATGGCGCGATCCGTGCGCTGCATGGCATTTCGCTCAACATAGAGGCGGGCAGCATCGTCACGCTGATCGGCTGCAATGGCGCCGGCAAGAGCACCACGCTGCGCACGGTCTCCGGGCTCATCAGGCCGCAAAGCGGCAGCATCAGCTACAACGGCGAGCGCATCGACGGCCTGCCGGCACACAGCATCGTGGCCCGCGGACTGTGTCATGTGCCCGAAGGTCGCATGGTGTTCGCCAACCTCACGGTGCGCGAGAACCTGATGATGGGCGCCTATCTGCAGCATGACGCCGCTGTCATCCGCCGCGAGCGCGACTATGTGTTCAGCGTGTTCCCGCGCCTGCAGGAGCGCGAGAAGCAGCTGGCCGGCACGCTGTCGGGCGGGGAGCAGCAGATGCTGGCGATCGGCCGTGCCTTGATGGGCCAGCCGAAATTCCTGATGCTCGACGAGCCTTCGCTGGGCATCGCGCCATTGCTGGTGAAGTCCATCTTCGCGCAGATCGTGGCCATCAACCGCAGCCGCGGCATCACCATCCTGCTGGTGGAGCAGAACGCCAATCTCGCACTGGAGATCGCCACGCATGGCTTCGTGCTCGAGACCGGGCGCATCATCCTGCACGGTAAGTCCGCTGCACTGCGCGCCGATCCCAAGGTGCGCAGCGCCTACCTGGGCGGCTGAACGGTGACCCTCTGAAGCGCGTGGGGGTGGGGCTGGATTTCGGCACTTCGAACTCGGCGGTGGCCTGGTTCGATGGCGAGCGGCTGCATCGCGTGCGCCTGCAGTCCGACGGCCCCATCCTGCCCACTGCCATCCACCTGGATCGCAACTACGCCGCGCTGGTGGGCAGTGTCGCCATCGATCGCTATGTGGAGGAAAACCGTGGCCGGCGCGTGGAACTGGTGGCCGAGGTGGTCGGTGAATCGGCCTCATCCATCGGCGGCAACAACACCGGCGACGATATCTCGCGGCTGGAAACCCAGCGCCACACGCTCTAGGGTCCGTTGTATGACCGCACTTTACCGGGGCGGCTGTTCCTCGGCCTGAAACGGCTGCTGGGCGATCCTGCGATCGAGCGGCTGTCGGTGTTCGAGCGCCACTACCGCATCGTGGCGCTGCTCACGCCCATCCTCACGCATATGCGTGAATCGCTGGAACAGGAGCTGTCGCCGCCACTGCCTGCAATCCACGCCGGCCGGCCGGTCACTTTCGAGGGGCGTGCCGGCAGTCGCAATCCGGTGGCCGTGGCGAGGCTGGCCGAGGCCTATGAACATGCGGGCTTTCACATCGCCGAGTTCTATCCCGAACCGGTGGCAGCCACGCTGAGCTGGCTGCATGGCGCGCGTCGCAGCGAGCAGGGCATCGCGCTCACCGTGGATTTTGGCGGCGGCACGCTGGACCTTGCCGCCGTGCGTTACGACGGCGCGCACTTCGAAGTGCTGGCCACCAATGGCGTGGCGCTGGGTGGCGATCGCATCGACCAGCTGATCTTCGAGCACATGCTGTTTCCGGAACTGGGCAAGAACGAGCGCTGGGTGCGCGAGGTGGACGGACGGCAGGTCGATACGCTGTTTCCCTTCCAGGAGTTCGAGTCCGGCCTGCTCAACTGGCAGACCACCTTCCTGCTCAACCAGAACTACACCCGCGCGATGGTGGTAGACCGTCTGTCCCGTGGTGGTGAGGGTGCGGAGAAGTTCCAGCGCCTGCTCGATCTCATTTCCTTCAACTACAGCCACAATTGCTTCCAGGCCATCAGGCGCGCCAAGGCCGAACTCTCGACGCGTTCCGAAACGGTCATTGACGTTCCCGAGCTGAACCTGACCGTGCCATTCCGGCGCGAACAGCTCGACGCCATTCTGCTGCCGGCCCTGGCCACGCTGCGCGAGCGTATCGACACGCTGCTGCCGGCGGCCGGCATCGCCAGCACGGACGTCAGCGTCGTGATCCGCACCGGCGGCACTTCAGAAATCGTGGCGGTGCGGCGTCTGCTGGAAGACCTGTTTCCGGGCCGCGTCGAAGGGCATGACCCTTTCACCAGCGTTGCATGTGGTCTGGCCATTGCAAACTTCGCCGGATCCCACTGCAGGTTGAGCTAGAAATTCCCCTGAATTTGCTTGCATTGTGCAGTGCAGCCCGGAAATCGCAGGCAATCCGGGTGCAGGATCAAGGCATGGCAGCGCGGGATACATAGGGACATGTCTGCAGTAGTTGTCGAATCCAACAGACAAGCGAATTCGTCAACCTCCACCGAGGACCTGATCGGCACGGTGGTGCGGCTTTCCCAGGGCATGCGCGCGCATGTGGTCGATGCCGTGGACCGCATGTCGGAGGTGAATCGCAGCGTTCACCTGCTGTCCATGAATGCACGCGTGGAAGCCGCGCGCGCCGGCACCGCCGGCGCCGGGTTCGCCGTGGTCGCGCAGGAGCTGACGCGGCTGTCCTCCAGCATGAAGGAAGCCGCGGTCAGCGTGGTGCGCGAATCGAGCCAGAAGGGCTCGGAGCTCGACGCGGTGTTGCACCTGCTCCACGAAGATGTGGTCGCGAGGCGCCTGTGCGATCTGGCGTACAACGCCATCGATGTCGTCGACCGGAACCTGTACGAGCGCAGCTGCGATGTCCGCTGGTGGGCCACCGAGCCTGCGGTTGCCCAGTGCCTCAAGGACCCTTCCGCGCACAACATCGCCTACGCCAGCAGGCGCCTCGGCCAGATCCTCGATTCGTACACGGTTTATGCAGATCTGGTGATCGCGGATGCGCAGGGCAGGATTGTTGCGAATGGGCGCCCGTCGCAGTTCCAGTCGGCAGGCGCAAACGTGGCGGCGGCCGAGTGGTTCACCACCGCAATGGCCACGCGCAAGGGCAGTGAGTATGGCTTCGAGTCCATGCACGGTTCGACGCTGGTGAACCGGCAGAGCGCGCTGGTCTACTCCTGTGCAGTGCGCGATACCGACAAGCGCCCGGCGTGTTTGCTGGGAGTGCTGGGCATCATCTTCAACTGGAAGTCGCTGGGCCAGACGGTGGTCGAGCAGATCCCGCTGGCGGATGCAGAGCGTTCCCGCACGCGCGCCTGCCTGGTCGACGAGCGGGGCAGGATCCTCGCCGACACCATGCCGCAGCTCGCGGCCATCACGCTGGATTTTCCCGAGCGGGCGGCGATGTTTCGCGGCAAGCGGGGAGTGGTTGCAACGCAGGTCGGCGGCCGGTCCGTGCTGGTGTGCCACGCAGCCTCGCCCGGATTCGAAACCTATCGCACGGGCTGGCACGCGCTGCTGCTGCGCGAAACCGATTCCTAGCCAGACAGGCTGGTGTCCTCGCGCAGCTCGTCGGTCAGGAACGGCGCAATCGTTTCCAGCAGTTCATTGAACACCCGCGGCGTGCCCGCCACGATGTTGCCGTTCTGCCTGTATTCACCACCATCGAGCGTGGCCACCAGGCCGCCGGCTTCGCGGATCAGCAGCGTGCCGGCCGCGGTATCCCAGGCCTTGAGCCCGATTTCCCAGAAACCATCGGTGCGACCTGCGGCAACGTAGGCCAGGTCGAGTGCAGCAGAGCCAGGGCGGCGCAGGCCCGAGGCGCGCTGGATCACGGCCTTCATCATCGCCATGTAAGGATCGAGCAGGTGCAGGTTTTCCCGGTACGGAAAACCGGTGCTGATCAGCGAGCCTTCCAGCGTGCGCTGGCGGCTGACGCGCAGGCGGCGATTCTCGAGATAGGCACCCTGGCCGCGCGAAGCCGTGAACAGCTCCTGGCGCATGGGGTCGTAGATGACCCCGTGTTCGATGCGGCCACCCATCTGGAATGCAATCGACACCGCGAATGTCGGAAAGCCATGCATGAAATTGGTGGTGCCATCGAGCGGGTCGATGATCCAGATGTTTTCGCCCGTGCCGCTGGCGCCGCTTTCCTCGGCCAGGAAGGCATGATGCGGATAGGCCTCGCCCAGCGTTTCGATGATGGCGGCTTCAGCCGCATGATCGATGCTGGTGACGAAATCGTTCAGCCCCTTCGAGGCGGTTTCGACGCCTTCGAAGCGCGCCAGGCCCCGCACGATGATCTCGCCTGCGCGGCGCGCCGCCTTGACGGCAGTATTCATGTAGGGATGCATGGCGGCTCTTGCAGGGGCGGTTCGGCGATGGCGCGGTAGAATACCAGACGCCCCAGCAGCCCCCCGGCCAATCGGCCGTATTCCGTTACATGAGCCCACTGCCCATACGCTTCGTGCTCGTCGAAACCTCCCATCCCGGCAATATCGGGGCGGTGGCGCGCGCCATGAAGAACATGGGTATGCGGGAGCTGGTGCTGGTCAAACCGCGGGAATTTCCGCATCCTGATGCCACTGCACGGGCCGCGGGTGCCGACGACCTGCTGGCCGGTGCCCGGGTGGTGGAAACACTTGCCGAAGCCATTGCGGATTGCGGCCTGGTGCTCGCCACCACTGCGCGCACGCGCGACCAGTACTTCCGCATCCTGGAAGCGCGCGAAGCGGCCACACGCATGGTGGCCGAAGCCCGCAGCGGCACAGGTGCGGTGGCCGTGCTGTTCGGAACGGAGCGCTTCGGGCTCTCGAATGAACAGCTGCTGGCCGCGCATGCATTGCTGCGCATTCCTGCCAACCCCGACTATGCATCGCTGAACATCGGCATGGCGGCGCAGTTGATCGCGTATGAAATCCTCATGGCCCGGCACCAGCCCGGCATGTATCAGGTTGAGCGCGAGGCACCGCTGGCCACACCCGAACAGATGGAACGTTTCTACGTGCACCTGCAGCAGGTGATGGATGAAGTCGGCTTTCGTGATCGCACGCAGGGCGGCACAAGCCTCATGGGCCGCATCCGCCGGCTGTTCACGCGTGCCGAGCTGGATGGCAACGAAGTGAACATCCTGCGTGGTCTGCTGACCTCCGTGCAGAGTCGGCGCCGCAAGGCCGGCAATGAGCATTGAGCAGGAAGGCCGGCGTGTGCCGGTCTATCTCGACTACGCGGCCACCGCACCCGTGGAGCCGCGCGTCGCGCAGCGCATGGCCGAAGTGCTGGCAATGCCACCGGGCAATGCCGCCGCAAATCATGCGGCAGGGCAGGCTGCACAGGCCCTGGTGGAAGCGGCGCGCGCACAGGTCGCTGCGCTGATCGGCGCAAATCCCGCCGACATCGTGTTCACTTCCGGCGCCACGGAATCGAACAACCTGGCCATCACCGGTACCGCGCGCGCGGCGCTGGCGCGTGGCGGCAAGCCACATGTCATCACGCTTGCCACCGAGCACAAGTCGGTGCTGGAGCCGGTGCGGGCGCTGGAATCGCAGGGCGTGGCGGTAACTATCCTGAGGCCGGATGCCAGCGGCCTGCTCGATGCCGCGACGCTTGCCGCCGCCATCCGGCCCGGCACCTGCCTGGTCTCCCTGCTGCACGTGAACAATGAAACCGGCGTGGCGCAGGATCTCGCCGCCGTGCTCCGCGTCTGCGCCGAACACCATGTGCCGCTGCATGTCGACGCTTCGCAGAGCGCCGGCAAACTGCCGCTGGATGTGGCCGGCATCGCGCTGCTGTCGTTCACCGCGCACAAGCTGGGTGGTCCGCAGGGCATCGGCGCGCTGTATGTCGCGCCTGCTCACCGGGGATGCATCCAGGCGCAGCAGCTGGGTGGTGGTCATGAGCGCGGGCTGCGTGCCGGCACGCTGGCAACGCATCAGATCGCGGGCTTCGGTCTCGCCTGCGAGCTGGCAGCGCAGCGGCGGGAGGTGGAAGCCGCAAGACTGCGCGCCCTGCGCGACCGGCTGTGGCTGGCGCTGCGTGACCTGCCCGGCGCCATGCTGAACGGCCATCCCGAGGCCCGCGCACCGGGCATCCTCAACGTCACTTTTGCCGGGGTGGAAGGCGAGAGCCTGTTTGCCGGACTCGAGGAACTCACCCTTTCCACCGGTTCGGCCTGCAATTCGCGCAGCGGCGAGCCTTCCTACGTGCTGCGCGCTCTGGGTCGCGACACCGCGCAGGCGCAGAGCTCCCTGCGCGTAAGCCTGGGCTGGGCCAGCACCGACGATGACATCTCCACCGCCATCGCCGCGGTGCAGCGGGTGCACACCCTCCTGTGGAACCAGTCGCCAGCCCGGCCGGTGCCGCTGCAGGGCTGGGAAGGCGTGGCGGATGGCCATGTGCTGGGTGAGGCCGGCGCCCTGCGTCTGGGAACATGGGTGCGATTTGCGGCGCTGCTGGAAAACGGCAGGGTGAAAGAGGCCCGCGTGCAGGTTTATGGCTGCCCGCATACCGCTGCCGCCTGCAGGCATGTGCTGGCGCGATTACCGGGACAGCCGCTTGCGGCACTTGCGCCCGGCACGCCCGAAGAATGGCGTGTCGCCGTGACCGCACCAGTTGAAAAACTCGGCCAAATGCTCATTATCGAAGATGCGCTTGCGGCACTTTGCCGTGGGCAGATCACGAGGACCTGACCCGAAAATATGGCTATTTCGCTGACTCCCGCCGCCGCCGACCGTATCCAGAAATTCATTGCCAGCCGTGGGCATGGCCTGGGGCTCAAGCTGGGCGTGCGCAAGACCGGCTGCTCCGGCTTCGCCTACGTCATCAACTACGCCGACCAGGCCCAGCCGCAGGACGTGGTGTTCGAGGAACACGGTGTCAAGGTGTTCGTGGACCCGGAAAGCCTGCAGCTCATCGACGGCACCACGGTGGATTTCGTCAAACAGGGCCTGAATGAGGCTTTCCGCTTCCAGAACCCGAATATCAAGGGCGAGTGCGGCTGCGGCGAGAGCGTCAGCGTCTGACCTGATGTAAAATCCGGCTCTTTTTCCAAAGCCGGTGTCCCACTGGCATGGCGCCAGAGCGCACCTTTTCGATCGGCAAGCCCGATGGCGTTGCCCGCAACCTCATCGGCCAGGTCTATGCCCGTTTCGAAGCCGCCGGCCTCAGGATCGTCGCCTCCAAACTCACGCAACTGTCGAAGGCCGAAGCCGAAGGCTTCTATGCCGTGCACAAGGCGCGGCCATTCTTCAACGACCTGGTGGCCTACATGACCTCCGGCCCCGTGGTGCTGCAGGTGCTGGAAGGCGAGAACGCCGTGCTGAAGAACCGCGAGATCATGGGTGCCACCGATCCGAAGAAGGCTGCGCCGGGCACCATCCGCGCCGACCTGGCCGAGAGCATCGAGGCCAATACCGTGCACGGCTCCGATTCGGCCGAGAACGCGGCCATCGAGATCGCGTACTTCTTCGCCCAGACCGAGATCCACAGCCGCTAACGGCCCGAGTGCACGAAGCAACATGACTGACGCGCGCGTCAATTTATTGGGCCTGACCCGTTCCGAACTCGAAGCCTGGTGCGTCGAGCGGGGCGACAAGCCCTTTCGCGCGCGACAGTTGTGGCACTGGATGTACAAGCGCGGCGAAACCAGCTTCGACGCGATGACGGATCTTGCAAAATCCTTCCGCGCCACGCTGGCGGAGACCGCCGAGGTCCGCCTGCCGGCCATCGTCAAGCGGCAGGATGCCGCCGACGGCACCATCAAGTGGATGCTCGAAGCCGACAACCTGCAGGGCTTCGAGATGGTCTACATCCCGGATGGCGACCGCGCCACGCTGTGCATTTCCTCGCAGGTGGGCTGTGCCATGGATTGCAGCTTCTGCGCCACCGCGCAGCAGGGTTTCAACCGCAATCTCACCGCTGCCGAGATTGTCGGCCAGGTGTTCCTGGCGCAGAAGGAACTGGGATTCCAGGCCGGCGACAACCGCCTCATCAGCAATGTGGTGCTGATGGGCATGGGCGAACCGCTGGCCAATTTCCGCAATGTCGTGCCGGGCATGCGCATCCTGCTCGACGACCTGGGCTTCGATTTCTCGCGGCGCCGGCTGACGCTTTCCACCAGCGGCCTGGTGCCGCAGATGTACAAGCTGGCCGGGGAGAGCAACGTGGCGCTGGCGGTGTCGCTGCACGCGCCCGACGATGAGCTGCGCAACGAGCTGGTGCCGATCAACCGGCGTCATCCCATTGCCGAGCTGCTCGAGGCCTGCTGGCATTACATCGATGAGCAGAACGGCCGCAGCGTCACGTTCGAATACGTGATGCTGGATGGCGTGAACGATTCACCCGCGCAGGCGCGGGCGCTGGCGCGGCTGCTCAAGGGGCATCCGGCCAAGGTCAACCTGATTCCCTTCAATGCTTTCCCGGGCACGAAATACCGGCGCTCAAGTCCCGAAGCGATTCTGGCTTTCCTGGATCAGATACTAAAGGGTGGTGTCATGGCGACGATCCGCAAGACGCGTGGTGACGATATCGATGCAGCCTGTGGCCAGCTGGCCGGTCGCGTGATCGACCGCGTCACTTCGCGCATGGGCAGCAAGCGCATCGCCATTCCAGTGGTGAACGCATGATGCCGCGCATGCCGCGTGCGCTGCTGCTGGCGGCGCTGTCCGGCCTGCTGTTCGCGGGCTGCGTCACCACGGGACCGAATGGCCGGAAGGTTTCCAACAAGGATGCCGCGAGCGCCAACGTGAAACTCGGCGTCGCCTACATGCAGCAGGGCCAGCTGCAGGCGGCCAAGGACAAGCTCGAACGTGCGGAGAAGCAGGATCCGGGCAATTTCGAAGTGCATTGGGCCATGGCGTCACTGTCGGAGCGGCTCAACCTTTCCGATGAGGCCGAGCGTCACTACCAGACTGCCATGCGCCTGTCGCCGGACAATTCCGACATCGCCAACACCTATGCGGTGTTCCTGTGCAAGACGGACAAGGTCGACAAGGCGTTGCCGCTGTTCGATGGCGTGATCCGCGATCAGCTGTATCGCACGCCCTGGGCGGCGGCCACCAATGCCGGGGTCTGTCTGCGTGCCGACAAGCGCAATGCCGACGCGGTGGCTTATCTCGAGCGCGCGTTGACGCTGCGCAAGGACTATGTTCCGGCCGTGATCGAGATGGCCGATCTGCAACTGAGCCTTGGCAAGGGCGGGCTCTCGCGGCAGATCGCCGACCAGTATCTGGCGATTCCCCGCAAGTCGGCGGAACTGCTGCTGATCGGCGTGCGCGCCGCCCAGTTGCAGGGTGACCGCGCTGCCGCCGACAACTACGCGCGGCTGCTGCGCAGGGATTTCCCTGCTGCGCCGCAGACGCAGGCCTTGCCGCAGTTGCTGCAGGGCGCGAAGTAGCCGATGAACCAGCCGATCGACATTGGTGGCCAGTTGCTGCGCGCGCGTGAAGCCATGGGCATGAATCTGGCGCAGGCCGCCGAGCGGCTGCATGTGGACGCCGCCGTCATCGATGCACTCGAGACCGGCCGCTTTGCGGCGCTGGGTGCACCGGTTTTCGTGCGTGGCCATCTGCGCCGCTATGCCGAGCTGGTGGGCGCGCCCGAGGCTGCATTGCAGGCGCAGTACGCAGCCCTGCAGGAAGCTTCCGTGCCGCCGGACCTCACCAATGGGCCGCATTTGCCAGCGCCGCTGCGCCGCAGCGGCCGGGTGCGCTGGCAACTGGTCGTGCTGGTGCTGCTGCCGGTGCTCACCGCAATCGCGTGGTGGGTCATGCAGGCGAAGATATCTTGAGTCAGTCGAATCTGGCCGCGGTGCGCGGCATGAACGATGTGCTGCCCGCCGCCATCGGCGCCTGGCAGCACCTGGAGCGCAACGCGCGCGAGCTGTTCGCTGCCTATGGTTTCGAGGAGTTGCGCGTGCCGCTGGTCGAGCAGACCACGCTGTTCAAGCGCTCCATCGGCGAGTTCACCGATATCGTCGAAAAGGAGATGTTCACCTTCACCGAGGCCGACGGCGAAAGCCTGACGCTGCGGCCGGAGGCCACCGCCGGCATTGCGCGCGCCGCCATCACCAACGGCTTGCTGCGCGGCGCGAGGTTGAAGTTGTGGACCTCGGGGCCGATGTTCCGGCACGAGCGGCCGCAGCATGGGCGCTATCGCCAGTTCTACCAGATCGATGTCGAGGCGCTGGGCTTCGCGGGCCCGGACATCGACATAGAACTCATTGCGATGACCGCCCGCCTGTGGCGGCTGCTGGGCATCAGCCGCGTGCAGCTCAAGCTGAACTCGCTGGGCACGCCCGAATCACGCCGCGTCTATCGCGAAAAGCTGGTGGAATATTTCACGCAGCATGCCGCTGCGCTCGATGCCGACAGCCAGCGACGCCTTTCCGGCAACCCGCTGCGCATCCTCGACAGCAAGCATCCCGCCATGCAGGCGGTGATCGGCGGCGCGCCGCTGCTGTCCGCCTATCTCGATGCGGAGTCGCGTGAACACTTCGATGCGTTGTGCGCCACGCTCACCGCGATGGGCATCGACTACGTGGTGGATCCGCGGCTGGTGCGTGGTCTCGACTACTACTCGCGCACCGTGTTCGAGTGGGTCACCGATGCGCTCGGCTCGCAGAATGCCATCTGTTCGGGCGGTCGCTATGATGGGCTGATCTCGCAGCTTGGCGGCGAGGCGACGCCTGCCATCGGCTTCGCGATGGGCGTGGAACGGGTGGTCGAGCTGCTGCAGCAGACCGGCCAGGCTTTCAGCAGGCCGTCGCCCGATGTCTACGTGCTGGCCAGCGGCGAACGGGCCATGCGCGCCGGCCTCGCGCTGGTCGAGAGATTGCGCGACGAACTGCCTGCCGTGGTGTTCGAAATGAACCAGGGCGGCGGCAATTTCAAGGCCCAGTTCCGGCGGGCCGACCGCAGCGGCGCCCGACTGGCGCTGATCCTGGGTGAAAACGAGCTGGAGCGTGGCGCGGCCGCGCTCAAGCCGCTGCGACTGGACGCCGCGCAGGCAGAGTGTACCCTCGCGGAACTCCCGGCCCGCATTCCGGCCATACTGGATACGCTTTGAAGGGGTAGTGACAGTGGATCTGCTTTCTGAAGA
>JAATEY010000182.1 GCA_015655465.1 Gammaproteobacteria bacterium
CCGCCGCTGGGCGCGACGCAGCCGCATCGGTCGCCCGTTGAACATCCTGCGCCTGCTCAAGGCCGCGTTCACTTTCGAGGGTGCGATGGACTACGTGGTGTGGAAGATCGAACGACACCGCGGCGTACGCATTGCAGTATCCCCATGGCAGCGGCGCTTTCCACTGCTGGCAGCGCCGGGCCTTTACTGGCAACTGCGTCGTCGCGGCATCCTGCGCGGAAGTCGCTGATCAAGCTGTCACGGCTTCCGGACCTAAAGCCAGCCAGCGCGCCGGTACCATGCCACCGTTTGCGCGAAACCATCGACCAGGGAGTAACGCGGCTCCCAGCCGGCAGGCCGGGCCCATTCGGCAGCGGCCACCGACCAGTCTGCATGCCGCAATTCGCGCAACTTCTGCGCATTGAGCATGTTCGCCGAGCCGAACAATCTGCCGACATCGCCCAGCAGTGCCGCGGTGCGCAGCAGCAGCGCCGGCGCGTGAAACATGCGTGCCCGTTCATTGCCCACCGCGCGGGCAGCGGTGGAAAACACTTCGCGCCAGCGGTATCCCGCCGGCCGCCCATCCGCGGCTGTAAGCACGGCTCCGCGCGGCGCCTCGCGCAACTGCGCAACCAGCAGCTGCGCCAGGTCTTCGACATGGATCATCGCGGCGACGGCCGCGGGGGATCCCAGCAGCGGCACCAGGTGGCGCCGCGCAATCTGGAAGAACACCAGTGTCTCCCTATCCCCGGGCCCATAGACAGCCGGGGGGCGCAGCACGGTGACCCGTGCACCCAGCATCCCGAGCACCGCGTTTTCGCCGGCACGTTTGCTGGCTGCATAGTCCGAAAGCTGCGGTTCACGTGCGGCGATGGTGGAAAGATGCAGGAAGTGCGCCTGCGGTGCGTGCCGCAGCACGGCCTCGGCCAGGGCAACGGAACCGGCGTGATTTACCGTGAAATAGTGTCGCGTGCGCGCCGCCTTGATCAGCCCCGCAACATGCACCACTGCATCCACGCCACTGGTCAACTGCGCCAGTGCGGCGGAATCACCGAGGTCACCCGCCACGATCTGCGGGTTCATGCCGCGCCATTCCGGGCAAACCGGATCACGGCGCAGCAGCAGGCGCACGCGCCAGCCGGCCGCTGCGAGCAGCGGCGCGAGTCGCCGGCCAATGAACCCGGTGCCGCCGGTCAGCGCCACGATCGGCAGAGCCGCACCGTTCTGTACGGTCATGAAGCCGCCAACGGGAAGTGGCGTCCATCCACCACGCTGACCTGCGTCAGCCGACCGTCCGCGACGCGCAACACCTGGTCAGCCACACGTACCAGTTTTTCCTGGTGCGCCACCGCCAATACCGCCATCCTCGTTTTCAGGTGCGCCACGGTTTCGACGATGGCGTCCTGGGCTTCCGGATCGAGGTTGCTGGTGGCCTCGTCGAGGATCAGCAGCCGTGACTCATGGATCAGTGCCCGCGCTATCGCGAGTCGTTGCCGCTGGCCGCCCGACAGCCGTGATCCACCCTGCCCCACATGGGTCCCGAGGCCTTGCGGCATTGCGTCGACAAACTGCAAGGCATCGGCGGCGCGCAGCGCGTCACGGATGCGCTCTTCCGGAATGTCTTCGCCCAGCGTGAGGTTGTGGGCGACGGATTCGTCGACCATCACTGATTCCTGCGGCACGTAGCCGATCTGCCGGCGCCACGACCGCAGGTCGAGTTCGGGCAGTGGCACATCGTCGATGAGTATCTGGCCGGCATCAGGCTGGCTCAGCCCGACGATAAGGTCCAGCAAGGTGGTCTTGCCGGAACCGGAGGGACCGATGATGAGCGTGAGTCCGCGCGCCGGCACCACCAGCGAAACGCCGTCGAGTATCGAGCGCGTACCGTCGTGGGAATACCGGACCGCATCCAGTGCGACCTGCTGCGTCAGCTGCACCGACCTGGTTCCACCCACCGGCTCTTTCTGTTCATTGGCCGCATCGATGGCCTGCACCAGCGACCAGTAGGCGCTTTCGCGCACAACGACCTGCTGGTAGGCCTTCTGTCCCTTTGATAGATAGGTCACCACGCGCGCCAGCATGAACAGCATCACCACCAGTTCCGCCATGGGCAGGTGCAGTACCGTCACCCCGAGGAAGAAGCCGGAACCCACCATGATCGCGAGCATCGGCTCCTGCAGCGCGGTCAGCGCCTCGCTGCTGATCACCTGTCGCCGCAATGCGCGCTCCAGCTGCCTGGTCTGATCCGTCAGCAACGCATCGACGTGATCTTCGCGCGCCATTGCCTTGAGCGGCTTGGCAGCCGAAAACTGTGCGCCGATCAGCGTCAGCAGGAATTTCTGCAGCTCGGTCTGCCGCTGTCCGGCGCGGCGTGAAATGCTGATTAGTACCCGCATGGTCAGCAGCAGCACACTGCCGGCGATTGCCGCTGCCACACCGGCCTGCGGCGAGATCGAGAAGGCCACGAACAGGTAAACCAGCGAGCTGAGCACCATGGCGGCCATTTCCGAGCCCAGCTGGAAGGCTTCGGACGCACGCTGTGCCTCGGTGGCCACGGCATTGGAGAGGCCGCCCACCGACTGCTCGAGGTAGTGACGCCATCGCGCACCCATCGTGGCGCGAATCAGCGTCAGCCGCATGTCCGTCGCAATGCGCGCCACCGTGTAGCCAACCTGGCGATTTGCCGCCAGCGACATCACGCCCCGCATCGAGATCAGGGCAATCGCAACCAGCAGCAGGTTCAGGGGTGTGGGGGAAATACCGATCCTGCTGACTGCCTCC
>JAATEY010000366.1 GCA_015655465.1 Gammaproteobacteria bacterium
ACCTTCTGGCAGAACTCGATGGCCGGCTGCCAGGCCACGCCGCTGTTGGTGATGTACACATTGTTGCGCAGGTAGTGGCTGACCGGATGCTTGAGCACCTTCATGAACGGGTAGCGACCCGAGCGCACGGTGGCGGTGTGCATGTAGTCCATGCGGTACAGCCAGAACGGCAGGGCTTCGCCGGCATGGCCGATGATGAACTGCAGCTTCGGGAAGCGGTCGAACACGCCGCCGGTGATGACGCGCAGCATGTGCAGACCGGTTTCAACGCCGAAGCCGAACACGGCACCATCCAGGCCGGCTTCGAGAATGGGCCCGATCATTGCCGGCGGAGGCGTCTGCGGGTGCAGGTAGATCGGCACCTGCAGGGCTTCCGCGGCCTCGAGCACCGGCGCGAACTGCGGTTCGTCGAGATAGTGGCCGTGGGTGTGCGAATTGATGATGACGGCCTTGAAGCCGAGCTTCTGCACGCCGCGTTCCATTTCCTTCACGGCATTCGCAGGGTCATGCGGCGCTACTGCAACCATGCCCGTATAGCGGTCGGGATAGCGGCGGCAGGCCTCGGCAAGCTGGTCGTTGGCATCGATGGCCAGTGCACTGCCCGTGGCCGGATCGAAGGCCTGCACGCCCGGGGCGGTCAGCGCGATGATCTGGCGCGAGATGCCGGCGGCGTCCATGTCGGCGATGCGCTGCGGACCAAGGTCCTGCAGGCGGTCGAAGATGAACTGTGCGCGCGGACTGGTGTGGCCGCTGTAGAAACCCCACAGGCTGCGAAAGCCCGGGTCGTTGAAACTGCTGTCCGCAAGCAGGCGTTTGAAGCCTGTCATCACGTCACGGCTCAGGAAAGCCTCTTCGGTTGCAATGCGCTGATAGCCGGGATTCTTTATCATGGTCGTCTAATTCCCCCGAGGACTGGCCGGTCAAAGGCCGGTATTTAAGCACAGCAATCATGGCGTACCCGGAACTTTACCTGCTCATCGATGGCCAGCGGCTGAACCACACTGGCCGGCGCACCATGCCGGTGGTGAATCCTGCAACGCAGGAGGTACTCGGCGAGCTGCCGCTTGCCAATGCCGGCGACCTGGATGCGGCACTGGAAGCAGCCAGGCGTGCGTGGCCCGTGTGGCGCGCCATGGGTCCCCAGCAGCGCGGCAGGATATTGCGCAGGGCGGCTGATCTGCTGCGTGAGCGCGGCGAGGCCATTGCACGACTGGCGACCATGGAGGAAGGCAAGGCACTTGCCGAGGCGCGCGTCGAGCTCACCGTGGCTGCAGATATCCTCGAGTGGTATGCGGAAGAAGGGCGGCGCGCCTACGGCCGTGTGCTGCCACAGCGCATGGCGGGCGTGCGCATGACGGTGGTGAAAGAACCGGTGGGGCCGGTGGCCGCATTTGCGCCGTGGAATTTTCCGCTGGGCAATCCGGCACGCAAGCTGGGATCGGCGCTGGGCGCCGGCTGCAGCGTGATCATGAAGCCGGCCGAGGAAGCGCCGGGCTGCGCGCTGGCGATTGCGCAGGCACTGGTGGATGCCGGCGTGCCGGCCGGTGCGCTGAACGTGGTGTTCGGAGTGCCGGCCGAAGTGTCGCAGCATCTGATCAGCTCACCGGTGATCCGCGCCGTGCACTTCACCGGCTCCATTCCGGTGGGCAAACAGCTGACTGCGCTGGCAGCGCAGGGCATGAAGCGCACGACCATGGAACTGGGCGGTCATGCACCGGTGCTGGTGTTCGACGATGTCGATGTGGATGCGGTGCTCGATCAGGCCGTGGCCTCCAAGTTCCGCAATTCCGGACAGGTCTGTGTGTCGCCGACGCGCTTCTATGTGCAGGAGTCCATCTACGAGCGATTCGCGGCGGGATTTGCGGCGCGCGCGCGGCACATCAAGGTCGGCAATGGTCTGGAAGACGGCGTACGCATGGGGCCGCTGGCGCATGCGCGACGCCTGCCTGCAGTGGCGTCGATGATCGATGAGGCGGTGCAAGGCGGTGCGCGGGTACTTGCCGGAGCTGAAGCAATCGCCGGCAAAGGCTATTTCTACGCGCCCACGGTGCTGGCCGATGTGCCGGACACGGCCCGCATCATGAATGATGAACCGTTCGGCCCGGTGGCGGTGCTCAGCCCGTTCCGGGATTTCGACGAGGCCATCGCCAATGCCAATCGCCTGCCCTATGGCCTTGCGGCCTATGCCTTTACCCAGAATGCGCGGCGGGTGAACCTGCTGGGAGAGCAGATCGAGTCAGGCATGCTGGGCATCAACAGCTTCACCGTCGCAGCGCCCGAGGCACCCTTCGGCGGCGTGAAAGAAAGCGGGCATGGCTCCGAGGAAGGCATCGAAGGACTCGATGCCTGTCTCGTCACCAAGTTCATCACGGAATCGTAGCGCGGCTTACAGCAGCAGCCAGGCGGCGAGGGCGGCCGACGCGAAGCGCCACCAGGCGAACAGCGTCAGGCCGTGCCGGTTGAGCCAGGCCACCATCCACTTCACGGCCAGCGCGGCCGAGATCCAGGCGGCCAGGAACCCGGTCAACAGCGCTGGCCAGCCGAAGGCTGCGATCATGCTGTCGCCTGATTTGATGATGGCGTAGGCCGTCGCTGCCGTCAGTGTCAGCACGCCCAGCAGGAACGCGAATTCCACTGCTGCAGCAAGCGACAGGCCCACAGCGAGACCGCCCAGAATGGTCACCAGGCTGCGGCTGGTGCCGGGCCACATCGCAATGCATTGCGCGAGGCCAATCAGCACCGCGGCCTGCCATGTCAGCTGCGTGAGATCCCGGCCTTCGCGACGGGACTGCACCCAGCGCGACAGGGCGAGAATCAGCACACCACCCGCGATCCATGCAGCAATGACCGGCTTCACCCCGAACAGATACTGCTCGATGCGCGCATCGAACAGCACACCCAGGATGGCGGCCGGGATGAAGGCGACGATGATGCAGATCGCAAGTTGCAGGCCAGTGCTGTTGCGTCCGACAACGCCCTGCAGCATCACGCCCACCCGCTGCCGGTACGTGCCCAGCACCGCGACGATGGCGCCTGCCTGGATGGCAATCGCATAGCCATTGGCGGCGTCGCTTGCGCCGATGCCCAGCAGTCGCTGGGCGATGAGCAGGTGCCCGGTCGAACTGACGGGCAGGTATTCGGTGATGCCTTCAACGAGCCCGAGAACAAGGGCCTGCAGCAGATCCATGAATGTAGGGTCTCCGGGCTAGCCGCGCATGGCGGCGGGAAGGCGCATATGCCGGGCAAGCAGCAGCATTGCTGCCAGCAACAGGAACAGGATTGAAAGAGTGCCGCCGCCCCCGGAGTCTGCTGTCGGCGGGGGGGAAGTCGAGGTGTTGTCGCCGGATGCCATGATGGCGACGATGGCCGAGTCGTTGCTGCCGAGATTGTCCTTCACCGTCAGTCGCAGGCTGTAGCTGCCCGACGAGGGTGCCGGCACGCTCGCATGCGCCTGGGTTGGCGACACAATGGTCGGGGACGCGGCACCGCCGCTGGTGGACTCCACTGTCCACAGGTAGCTGGCGATCGAGCGCCCCGTGGCTGCGGCGCTTTGCGATCCATCGAGCGTCACCTGGCGGCCATTGCCTGTCACCGCGGCGAATACGGCGGGACGCTGGGCTGCCAGCACTGCGCCGGCCGCATTCAACATGCCGGCTCCGCAGACCTGGGTGTTGCAGATGCATTCCCTGTCCTGCACGGCAGTGACAGCCGGCAGAACACAGGCGGATGGCTGAACGGTGGCGTCGGCACTGCTGCCCGGGAACTGGCGCGCGCTTTCCTTGAGGCGGGCGATGAGCAATGCCGGAGTCAGCGCCGGATTCACGGCCTTCATGAGCCCGGCGGTGCCCGACACCAGCGGCGATGAAAAGCTGGTGCCATACGTTGGCTGATACTGCGGGCTCGAATAGGTATCGGCGATTGGCGTCTGGGCGCCCATGTTGGTGGTAGTGTTCAGCGCGAACAGGCAGGGTTCAGTCGGCCCGGTGTTCACGCAGTTGCCGGCCGGCGCTGCGATGCCGACTTCCGGACCCAGATTGCTGTAACCCACCTTGGTGCCGACATGCCGCAGGCCCGCCACGGCCAGCACGCCGTCGCAGCTGGCGGGGTTGCCAACCTGCTTGCCGTCGTTGCCGGCAGAAGCCACCACCAGCACGCCACGCGCGGTGACATCGTGCACCGCTGCGGCATAGGTGGTGTCGCATGCGCCGGCGCTGCCGAGACTGAGGTTGATGATCTGGGCGGGATGTGCATTCACCGGCAGGTCGGTGGACTTCAGGTACGGCGGCGGCGGCACCAGGCCCGCGGCCCAGTACATGGCAGCGATTACATCGGACTCGTAGCCGCCGCATTTGCCAAGCGCCCGCGCCGGCAACACGCGGATGTTGAAGCCCGTGCCGGCGATACCCTCGCCATTGTCGGTGTTGGCGGCGACCAGACCCGATACGCGCGTGCCGTGCCAGTTGCTGCTTGTCGGCTGGTCGAAGCTGGAGCCCGCGCCGCATTTGCCGTCCTTGAATTTGTCGTTCAGCAGGTCCTCGGCAGTGAGGTAATCGCCCGGATCGGAGGGATCGGCATCCCAGCCATCGCCGTCATTGGCGACCAACGCGTCCGACACGAAGTCGTACCCCGGCAGCAGCTTGCCGACCAGATCGGGATGGTCAAGGCGCACACCGGTATCGATCACCGCCACCACGACCGTGGAGGCAGCGGGACTGCTGCCGCCCCTGGTGATGTCCCACGCGGCGTCGGCGCGGATCGACGCAATCTGCCCGCTCTTCAGGTACCACTGGCGTTCGTAGAACTGTCCCAGGTACGAAAAGGCGTCCCTGAACAATGGATCCGATGGCGCATACGCCTGGATCTTCACCCAGCTATCCGGCTCGGCGAGCTCCACATCGGGGTCGGCGCGCAATGCCCGCAGGGTGGCGGCGAGGTTGCTGCCCGTCCGGGAACGGTCCAGCTGCAGCACCGACATGCTGCCGCCGATGTTCCTGCCGCGGATCAGGGTCTGGCCAAGGCGTGCGGCAAGACCGCGCACCCGCTCCGTTGAAGCAGGTGCGACCGGTGAATCGGCGCCGCGCCACTTGACGATGATTCGATCAGTGGACGGTGGGGCAGCGGCCTGTGCCGCAGCGGGCAACAGGCCGAACAGGCAGGCGATGAGCAGTGGACGGTGAATGTTCACGGCCCGTCATGTTAGCCGCATTGTGGTGCCGTCGCGCCAGATTCAGCAGTTGCGATCCAGCCTGCCACGGCGCCCGACCCATATCCCTGCAAACGCACCAGTTAACGCATGCATTGCGGACTCCCGTCGCATGTTCAATCGCAACGTCACTACTTCAACGAGGAGAGCCCATGAACACGAACCACAAGCAACGCGGTCAGGGAATGACCGAATACATCATCGTCGTGGCGCTGGTCGCAATCGCGGCCATCGGTGTGTACACGGCGTTCGGCAAGACCCTGCGCGGGCAGATGGCTGTCACGGCACAGGCACTGGCCGGCAAATCAGCCAGCGACGCCAGGTCCGAGGCGAGCACCGGCGGCGAAGATGCGACCACGCAGGCACAGCGCGGCGTGAAGCTCGACAACTTCGACCAGGCGCGGTGATGACCTGTCGGTCGCATTCGGGGCAGGCGCTGGTGGTCATGCTGGCCTTCATGGCCTGCCTGACTGGCGCCTTCGTCATGATCTTCAACGCTGGCCAGGTGGTCAACGACAAGATCAAGCTCACGAATGCGGCCGACGCTGCGGCATACAGCGCCGCGCTGTGGGAGGCGCGCAGCCTGAACTTTCAGGCCTATCTCAACCGCGCGATCATCGCCAACGAAGTGGCTACTGCCCAGCTGGTGAGTCTGCGGTCCTGGTCGCAGTTCGTCGGGCGTTTGACTACCAATGCCGATCACATCGCCCGCTACATTCCGCCCATCGCCGGGGCGGTGCGTGCGCTGGCCCAGGGCTGGGGGCAAATCGACAATGGCGTGCAGCGCGCACTGCCTGTACTGGAGTCCGCACTCAGCCTGTGGAATACGCGCGCCCTGGTCACCGCGCAGGCGGTCGCCCACCAGCAGGCACTGCTGGCGGCGGCAGATCTGGTGCAGAAGGTCAGCGTCGCCAACGAGCCCAGGGCAGAGGTCGCGACTGCAACGCGCCTGCTGCAGACGCAGAACGGCGAGATCTGGCAACACCGGTTCACGGCCAGGTATCAGCGCGGCGGCGGCGATCTGCGCCGCTTCACGCGCCTGCTCATGGATTCACGCGATGGGTTCACACGCTCGCGTCGCAGCGATCTGCCCATATCGCTGCCGCTGATGAGCATGCCGCGTCGCGGCGGCACGGATCTGCTGGGCGAATACAGCTGGCGCGGAGTGGACACCCTGTCCCTGCATCTGAATCTGCTGTTGCGCCATGTGGAGACACCATTGGGGTGGGGGGCAGCCGAACAACGCCGGCAGTCCGTGACGCAGCGCGGCGAACACGGCGGCAGCCTGAGTCGCAACCCGCGAGCTTCCCGCCTTGCCCTGCGTGACAGCCGGGTCTCGGATAGATATCAGGGAGTTCCGGAGATCCGCGACATTGTGAATCCGGACAGGCCAGGACCACGCACATTGACCTACACGGTCGCATTGCAGTTGCCTGCAACTGCAATGGCGACGGCAGATCGACTGCTGATGCCAGCTGGCCTTGCCACCCTTGACGGCGGCATCGAGAGCGTCGAGCCGCAGCTGTCCGGTGGCGCGTTGCATGCGCTGGGCTCGGCCGAGATCTATTTCCAGCGCCCGGCAGCCCGCAGCGACAGTCGCGACGAATATCCCAGCCTGTTCAATCCCTACTGGCAGGCGCGCTTGACGGCCACTTCGGCGGTGGAACGGAACCTGGCCGCCATCGCGCTCGGCCTTGGTGTCGATCCATTCGGAGTTCTGCCGTGACGCTGCAGCGCGGTCAGAGCATGACCGAGTTTGCGGTGGGCCTTGCAGCCATGACGCTGCTGCTGCTGGGCTCGATAACCATCGCGGGCTATCAGGAAGTGCAGCGACGCATCGCAATTGCCGCGCGACAGGCGGCATTTCAGGGCGCATGGCTGGGGACGCGCGCGGGTCGCGCCGACACGCTGCGGCGTGTTGCAGAGTTTCACCTGGATGACCCAGGTCTGATCGATGCAGTGGGGCGCGGCAGATATGTGAATTCCTCCGACATCACCGTTGCTGCGTCGGCGCAACCGGCACCGGGCCTGGCGCACGGTGCGGCAGTGGCAATGGTGGAGCCGCTGCGGGTGGCAGGAGGATTTTTCGGCGGCGACTTTGACCTTTCTGCTGATGGCCTGCTGGATGGCTCCATCAGCGTGGATATTGCACCCGGCCCATATCGTCCCGAACCCTTCGACGCGATATCGGTGCAACTGCGGCAGCCGTTTGCACTCATGACCGATGCCTGGAACGCCGCCGGCGTCACTCAAGTGCGCAGCAGGACCGCGGGCCTGGTTCCGACCACCACGCTGTCGGGCCTGCAGGCGCTGTGGCGACCACTGCTCGCCCCGCTGGCCCTGATCGAACCGTCGCTGTCGCAGCTGTGTCTAGGAATCATCGAGGCAGACCGGCTTCCGGAAGACAGGCTGGGTACTGGACGCACCGCGCTGCCGGGACGCTGCCCATGATCCTGCGTCTGCTGATCATTGCCGCGTCGGCCTTTGCCATTCCGGTATCGCAGGGCTTCGAGGCTCAGCTGGCCGCAGGGCTCACCGTAACCATCGATCGCATTCCCGAACCGGTGGCAGTCGATGGAATTCCGATGACGGTGCACCGGGTAACCGGCGCCGGGGTGCCTGAGCTGGCGCGGCGCATCGAAGCGCAGTGGCGCAGCCAGGGCAGCGAGGTCAAAGCCCTGCAGCAGGGCAGCTGGACGCTGCGCAGCCGCATGCTCGGCGCGAAGTCGGAAGTAGTGCAATGGCGCAACGGGCCCGAAGCACCCGAGCTGCTCTGGTCCTCGCTGGATGCGACAGGTCCGCTGCAACCCACGCCAGACGCTGGCCTGGCATTGCCGGCAGGATGTGTGTGGGGACGCAGCGTATCCGGCAGCAGCGGACCGCATCGCTACCTGCAGCGCAGTGCGCGCTGCACGCTTTCGGTACATGAATTGTCATTGCAGTTGCAGCACTCGCTGCCGTCGCAGGGCTGGCGCCTGCGCAGCGCCACAGATCGCGGCCTGCTGCTCGACCGGCCCGGTGTGGAAGCCCTGCTCTCCCTGGACACCCACCAGGGAGAGCAGGCCACATGGCTGACCTGGCTGCGCGTGGAGCACTCACGGTGAAACGCAAAGTGAACGCGCGTTCGACCGGCCAGGCCATGGTGGAATTTCTGCTGATCACCGCGGCACTGGCGTTCGCCCTGTTTTTCCCCTACGTGCAGGGGCGTTCCGTGGCAACGCTGTTGCTGCATGCGCTGCTGGAGTCTTTCCGGGCCCGTTCGTATCTGATTTCAATCTTGTGAACAGGAAGAGCCAATGCTGAACGACAAAAAATGGTGGCGGTGGATGGTGCGTGTGGATGCCGTGCTGCTGATGGTGGCGGTTCTTGCCGGAATTGCCGGCGCAGTGTTGTCGGGGCGCTATCTGGGTGCCAGAGCCAAGGCGACCGAAACCAGCCTGCGCAGTCGCTACGAAGCAAAGGCTGTTGTCGTGGCAGCTGCGGATCTGCCGCAGGGAGAACCGCTGGACGCGGCGCGCCTGGCAGTGCGCAGGATGCCGCGTGAGTTCCTGCCCGAAGATGCCGTGCCCGTTGAGCGGGCCGCGGAATTGATCGGTGCGCGGACAGCCATCCAGATCCGGCGTGGCACGCCGGTGGTCCCGGCGGCGCTGCTCCGTGGCAACCGGCCACAGCGCCTGTCGACGGTTCTGGCTGGTGAGCGACGGGCATTGACCATTGCGGTCGATCAGGTGAATTCACAGGCCGGCAACCTGCTGCCCGGCGACTGGGTGGATCTGTACTACTCGCGCAGCGATGGCGGTGGCGCGGTACTCATACCTCTGCTCCAGCGTGTGGAAGTGCTGGCCGCTGGTGCAACGCTGCTCGCGGGCGACGAAGAAGCGGATCCCGCGGCGGCGGACCGGAACTTCAGCACCATCACATTGGGTCTGTCGGGAACAGATGCCGCGCGCGTCGTGCTGGCACAGCAGTCGGGAAATCTTTCGGTGGTGCTCAGGTCACCCCTGGATACGAGCGAGATGCCTGCAGAGCCGCGCAGCAGTCAGGAGCTCCTGCTCCGCCCGTCACGGGCGCGAAGCGCGTCCGGCGATACCAGGATCGAAATGCTGGTGGGCGGCAATGGCGGCGTGACTCCAGACCGTTCATGGCTGGCAGTCGGGCAGGGCCGGCCCGCCACGGGAGATCGGTCATGAGGTTCATGTTGTGCGTACTGGCACTGCTGACGCTGGCGCTCGACGTGCATGCGGCCGAGGCAGAGTTGCCGGATGAAGTGTCGCTCTCGGTAGGCGAATCGCTGCTGCTTGTTGCAGACCTGCGGCGGGCAGCACTGGGCAGCGGCAAAGTGCTATCCATCGCCACGCCGGAACGTGGGCAGCTGTTGCTGTTCGGTGAAGCTGCAGGCCGGACCACCGCCCAGCTCTGGCTGCGGGATGGCACGCGGCATGTGTTGCAGATAACAGTTACCGAGCAGGATCTCGCCGGACGGCTCGCGCAGGTCCGGGGTCTGCTGGCAGGAGTCGAAAATGTGAGCGCGCGGATCAACGGCGGCTTTGTGCTGCTCGAGGGCGAACGCGTCAGCGCCGACGATCTGGCGCGCGCCGCGGAAGTTGCGGCACTGTTTCCCGGTCAGGTGCTGAACTTCGTGGGCAGATCCGGCTGGGAGTCCATGGTGCAGATGCAGGTGCGCCTGATAGAGGTGCGGCGGGATCAGCTGCAGCAACTTGGCCTGAGCTGGAACTCCGATGCCGCAGGTCCAGCCGTGTCGATTACTGCCGGTGGCGGAGCGGGTGCACTGGCTGCACGCGCTGCAGTTGCAACGGTGCTGCAATCCCGCGTGGACCTGCTGCAACAGCGGGGACTTGCCTACACCGTGGCGGAACCAATGCTGAGTTGCCGCAGTGGCGGTGTCGCACGTTTTGTCTCCGGCGGTGAGGTTCCGATACCAGTCACCGATGGCCTGGGATCGACCGATGTACAGTACAAGGAATACGGCGTAATTCTCGAAGTCCGCCCACGGGCTGATCGCAGCGGCGCCATCTACGCCGACATCGACATCGAGATGAGCCAGATGGATGCGTCCGTGCGCGTCGGTGATTTCCCGGGATTCGTGAAGCGGCGCACCACCACGGCATTCAACGCACAGGCGGGTGAAACCATTGCCATAGCCGGCCTGGTCTCGCACGAGCGCAGTCGCGACCGCAGTGGCATGCCAGGGCTCTCGGCGATTCCGGCGCTTGGCGCACTGTTCCGTACCTCCCGACGCCTCGACCGGGAAACCGAGTTGCTGGTGCTGATCACGCCGCGCATCTCCGATGCCGACGGGCAGCAGGCATTGCTGGACCGTGCAGGCGAACTCGATGAAGCCGGACGGCAGCCATGAGCAACCTCGAAGGGGAAGACCTGCGCGCGGTGCATGCTGAATTGCTGCAGCGGCTGGATCTGCGCCGCACGGACGTGAACAGGATGAGTGACGATGACCTGTGGCGGCTGGCGCAGCGGCACCTGCGTGACATTCTCGATCAACGCCATGGCGACAGTCCGGCGGAGCGCGCCGCACTGGAGAAATCCCTGCTCCAGGAAGTGGTGGGACTCGGAGTGCTGGAAGACCTGCTGCGGGACGACTCGATTTCCGAGATCATGGTAAACGGGCCGCAGGCGATATTTGTGGAGCGTGCGGGCAAGCTCACACGTACCACCCTGCATTTCTCCAGCGCCAGTGCCATGCAGGGAGTAATCGAGCGACTGTTGCAGAAGACCGGTCGGCGGGTGGACGAGTCCTCGCCAATGGTTGATGCCCGGCTGACAGACGGCTCGCGCGTCAACGTGGTGGTGCCGCCCCTTGCGCTATGCGGACCCGCCATCACCATCAGGAAGTTCGGCAAGCATCGTCCGGACATGGCAAGCCTGATTGCCAACGGCACGCTGTCCCGGGACATGGCGGCATTCCTGCAGACGGCCGTGCTGGCCCGCCGCAACATCGTGGTCTCGGGTGGCACGGGAACGGGCAAGACCACGCTGCTCAACTGCCTGTCGGCATTGATACCTGCCGGTGAGAGAATCGTGACGATCGAGGACTCGGCCGAGTTGCTGCTGCAGCACCAGAATCTGGTCTCGCTGGAATGCAGGCCCGGCAATGTCGAAGGGCGTGGCGAGGTTGCTATCCGCGATCTGGTCCGCAATGCGCTGCGCATGCGGCCTGATCGCATCGTGGTGGGGGAGTGCCGTGGCGGCGAGACGCTCGACATGCTGCAGGCCATGAATACCGGACACGATGGTTCCCTTACGACTGCGCATGCCAACTCGCCCCGCGATCTGCTGTCCCGGCTTGAAGTCATGACATTGATGGCGGGCATGGAATTGCCCCTGGCCGCGGTGCGGGAGCAGATTGCCAGCGCGGTCAATCTCATCGTGCAGCAGGCACGGTTTCCCAGCGGGGCCCGGCGCATCGTGGTGATTGCCGAAGTCACCGGCACGGAAAGTGGCCGCATCCAGATGCAGGACCTGTTTCGTTTCGAACGGGTCGCAGCTGGCGGGCAGGATGGTGCCGAGGAACGGTTCCGTGCCTGTGGCAATGAACCGGTGTTCTTCGAAACACTCACGCCAGACCTGCGACCCGCGCCACTCGGCACGGCGGCGACATGCTGAGCGCCAGCCTGCTGCTCGCAATTGCAGTCGCTGCCGCAGCGCTGCTCCTGTGGAGATCTTCGGTCAGCGCAGGAAGATGGTGCGCGGGCGCGCTGGGGCTGCGCACGGAAGCCGATCTGGCGCAGTTGTTCGTATTCATTCCGGCCGGGCGCCTGCTTGGGCTCACCGCCGTAGTCGTGGTGCTCACGGTGGGCCTGTCTGTATTGCTGGGACTGCCGCTGCCATTGCTGCCCGTGGTGAGCATCGCCGCGCTCGCCGCGCCGCGCATACTGGTGCTGTGGCTGCGTCAGCGCCGCAGACGCAGGCTGGCACAACAGCTTCCGGACGCGCTGGCGCTGTGGTCCGGACTGCTGCGCTCGGGACAGGGAGCGACGCAATCCCTCTCCCAGGTTGCTGCGCGGCAGGCTTCGCCGCTGGGCGATGAACTGCGCATGGTCCTCGCCCAGTTGCGTCTCGGCACCGGAATGGATGTGGCGTTCCAGGGTCTGCGTGAACGCGCCGGACTTGCCGACCTGCGACTGCTCGCAACACTGCTGCAGGCAAATCGCGAGCTGGGCGGCAATCTGGCTGAATCACTGCACCGGCTGGCCGAACTGCTGCGCGGCCGACTGCTGATGGAGGCGCGCATCCAGTCCCTGACGGCACAGGGGCGCATGCAGGGAGTGGTGGTTGGTGCCTTGCCGTTGCTGCTGCTGCTGGTGTTGTACGCAATGGAGGGCGACACCATGCGCGTACTGCACACCACGCTGCAGGGCTGGGTGGCACTGGCACTGATCGGAGTGCTGGAGCTGATTGGCTTCCTGCTGATACGCCGCATTGTGAGGATCGACGTATGACCCCCGTGGCAGGTTGTCTGCCGGCTGCGTTCAGCATTGCAGTCGCGATTGCCGCGTTCGTACTGCTCTGCGTCAGAACGCATGCGCAGAATCGGGGTGGCAATGCAGAGACCAGCCTTGTCCCATTCGGGCTGAGAATCTGTCGCGGACCAGCGCTGCTGCTCGTCCCCGTGGTGTCCGGCCTCGTACCTCCAGCATATGAAGCGCGTGCATTGCGCATGCTGGACGCCAATGGACTCCATCCACAGCTGACGCCGGTGCTTTGGGTGGCCTCGCGAGCCGTCCACGGCCTGGCTGCTGCAGGCGTTGCGCTGACTTTGGGTGGTGCCAGGTCCTGGGTGATTGCGGTGCTGGCTGGTATATCGGGGTTCATGGTCGGCGGGCTGTGGTTGCGCCGCGTGAATCTGGAACGGGAACGGCAGATCGCGCGTGAACTGCCTGCGTACCTGGACCTGCTGACGGTCTGCGTCGAAGCCGGTGCGACACTCACGGCGGGCATGCGGCTGATCGTGGCGCAGGCACCGGAGAGTCCGCTGCGCAGCTACTTCGACCGCGTGCTGCGCGAGGTGCGTGGCGGCAGGCCACGCGCGCAGGCATTCACCTATGTCGCCGGGATTCATGCGGTCGAGAGCCTGACCACACTTGCAAATGCGCTCGCGCATGCGGAAGGCGCGGGAATGAGCCTGGGTCAGATTCTGCGCACCCAGTCGGGACAGCGCACTGCAGAGCGCTTCGCCCGCGCCGAGCGACTCGCCATGCAGGCGCCGGTAAAGATGCTCGGGCCACTGATCTTCTGCATCTTTCCCTGCACGTTCATCGTGCTGGCCGTGCCCATCGTCGTTCGCATGGTGGAGGCATTTCGCGCATGATGGTATGCCGCGTAGAACATAATCGGCGCCGCTTGCGCATGCTGGTGCATGTCTGCGAGTCCCGTTTCGAGCGTGGCCGCGGCCTGCTGCTGCGGCCATGTCCTGACGTCCACACCGCATTCCTGCTGCGCAACTGCCGGGCAGTGCACACGATCGGCATGTCTTATCCGCTCGATGTACTGTTCTGCGATTCGTCCGGGCGGATCCTGCGAATTGTCGCCGGGCTGAGACCCTGCCGCATGGCCCGGGAGCAGCGGGCCAGGCAGGTGTGGGAGCTTTGCGCCGGGGCGGTCAGCCACTGGGGGTGGCGCGTTGGCGACGCCATCCAGCCGTGCTGAAGCCAGGCGCCAAACGCTGCCGGGGAGCAGCAATGGTGGAATTCCACATCGTGGCACTGTTTGCCCTCATGCCGCTCTGCCTTGGAACATTGCAGATGGCCCTGCTCATGATCGAGAACCATCACCTGGATCACGCCGCCTTTCTTGCGGCCCGGCACGGGGCGGTCAAGCACGGCGACCTGTCCGAGGTGAAGAGGGCCTTTGCGCAGGCGGTCACCGTACTGTTCGTGGAGTCCGGCACGCCGCTGGATCGCGGCAATGTCCTGCCGCGGGTTGCAGCCGCATATGCCGCTGCAACCGTCGATATCGCAGCCTACGCCAGGGTGCGCCTGCTGGCGCCAGATCCGGACGCTCGCGCGGACTTTGCCATTCGCCGCGACGGCCAGCAGGTGATTCCCAACGATGCGCTGGAATCCCGCAGCATGGCGCCGGGCAGGCGCAGTGGAATATCGCTGCAGCAAGCCAATGTGCTGCGCATCGAGATCAGCTATTGCCGGCCGCTCATCGTGCCGTTCGCGGGCCCGCTGCTGCTGGGCACGTTGCGGCTGCTGGACAACGACCTCTGGCACCAGCGGTGCTACGCGGCCGGGCGGGTCCCGGTGCGTTCGGAGGGCGTGGCCCCGATGCAGTCGGACTTCAGAGTGACCTCGTGATCTTCGCCCTGGATACCAGTTCCTCGATGTAGGCCTTGGATTTCCTGCCCTCCACGATCTTCTTCAGGTCTTCTTTCACGCTTTCGTAGGGAGGCGGGACGGCAGCCCGGGTGTCGATCACCCGCAGCACATGCCAGCCAAACTCGGTCCTTACCGGAGCCGCCGAGGTTTCGCCTTTCCTGAGCCTGGTTACGGCCTCGGCAAACGGGGGCGTCATGCTGCCTGGGGAGAACCAGTCCAGATCACCACCGCGCTCGGCGCTGACCTTGTCGGTGGACAGCTTGCGCGCGAGCTGTGCGAAATCCGCACCGGCCTTCAGCTGCGCAATGACCTGCCTTGCCGCCTCTTCAGTGGGCACCAGGATGTGGCTGGCGCGATACTGCGTTTTCTCGAAACCGGCCAGCTGGATGTCATACTGGGCACGCAGCTCCTCTTCACCGGGCTTGCGATCTTTCAGGTATTGCTCCGTCACGGCCTGGCTCAGCACATTCAGGCGGTTCAGCTCCAGTTTGGCCAGGGTCTCGTCCTGCACAGCCACCCCATTTGCTTCTGCCTCTTTCGCAAGCACTGCACCGCGCACCAGATTCTCCAGCAGTCCCTTGCGCTGCGCTTCGGTCAGGCCTTCAGCGGGCGTGCTGGAAACGGCATTCACATACTCGTTGAAGGTGCGGCGGCTGATCGGGTGGCCGTCGACCACGGCGACGTTGTCCGTGCCCTGGGTCACCGCGTTCTCCTGCGTGCAGGCAACAGCCAGGGCGGCGATGGCAACGGCGCAGACGGCAGGCAGGCGTTTCATGTGCGGTCTCCAGGTTCTTCAGGCTTCACAGCGACTGCGTGATCTTCGCCTTGGCGACCAGACCATCGCTGTAGGCCTTGAACTTCTTGCCCTCCACGACCTTCGCCAGACGATCCTTCACGCTTTCATAAGGGGGCGGGGTGGCATCCCGGATGTCGGTGACCCGCAGCACATGCCAGCCATACTCGGTCTTTACCGGAGCAGCAGAGGTTTCGCCTTTCTTGAGCCTGGTCACCGCATCGGCAAACACGGGTGTCATGCTCTTGGGCGAGAACCAGTCCAGATCGCCGCCTTTCACGCTGCTGGTCTTGTCGGCGGACAGCTTGCGTGCAAGCTGCGCGAAGTCCGCGCCAGCCTTAAGCTCCGCGATGACCTGCCTGGCGGCCTCTTCGGTAGGCAACAGGATGTGGCTGGCGCGATATTCCACCTTCGACATACCTGCCACCTGCAGCTCATATTCGGCGCGCAGTTCCTCTTCACTGGCCTTGCGATCCTTCAGGTAGTGTTTCGTCGAGGCCTGACTCAGCACATCCAGGCGGTGCAGATCCAGCGCGGCGCGGGTTTCATCCTGCGCCGCGACCCCATTGGTTTCTGCATCGATCGCAATCACTTCAGCGCGAATCAGATCCTGCAGCAGATCCTTGCGCTGCGCTTCGGTCAGGTCTTCGGCAGGTTTGCCGGAAACGCCCTTCGCATACTCGTTGAAGGTGTTGCGGCTGATCGGGTGGCCGTCGACCACGGCGACGTTGTCCAGCTTCTTCGCGTCGGCCCTGGTGCCGGTCTGCTGCGAGCAGGAGATGGTGAGCGTGGCGATGGCCAGGGTGCAGACGGTGGCAAGCATTCGATTCATGAGCGGTCTCCGGTTTCTTCGGGAGTCAAGGCGATGATCTGCAGGGCGTGGATACGTCCTGCCATGAGGGTTGCGGCAGCTGCATAGACCATGCGATGCCGTTCCAGCGTGCGCACGCCGGCAAACTGCGGCGACACGATGTGGACTGCGAAATGTGCGCCTTCGCCGGCACCCGCGTGGCCGGCGTGGTGGGCGCTGTCGTCGCGCAGCACCAGCTTGTGCGGATGCAGGGCGAGCGTGAGCTGCTCGCGCAATGATGCAGCAAGGTCAGTCATAGCGAAAGCTTGCCGCGCCGATGCAGCCAGTACAGCTGTGCCAGCAGGAACAGGAACATCGAGCCCATCAGCCCGAAGCTCTTGGTGGCCACCCAGGTGGATTCGCTGGCGGAATAGGCCACCACGATATTGATCAGGCCGATGATCAGGCCGTACAGCACCCAGGCAAAGTTGAGCTTCAGCCAGTCGCGCCGCTCCAGCTGCGCGTCACCCAGGGTGGGTTGCAGCAGCCGTTGCGCCAGGGTCTGCTTGCCGACGAAGGCGCTCACCAGGAACGAGATGGCCACCAGCCACAGAAAGATGCTGGGCTTCCACTGGATGAAGCGGCTGCTGCGGAGAACCAGCGTTGCAGTGCCCAGCACCAGCACCAGCACGGTGCTGGCACCAAGCATGGGGGGTATGCGGCGTGTACGCAGCCAGATGATGGCGAAGCTCAGCGTCATGGTCGCCATCAGGGTGCCGGTGGCGACATACATGCCCCCAAGCTGGTAGGCGACGAAAAACGCGACCACGGGGAAGAACTCAAGCAACAGTTGCATCCGCGTATCATAGCGAAGTGGCCGAATACCTAGAAATTCACCCGCAGAACCCCCAGGTGCGCCTGATCCGCAAGGCCGTGGAGATCGTCCGGCAGGGCGGGGTGATCGCATATCCCACCGATTCCTGCTATGCGCTGGGCTGCCACGTGGGCGACAAGGACGCCCTGGAGCGCATCCGCCGCATCCGCGACGCCGACAAAAACCACAATTTCACGCTGGTGTGCCGCAACCTGACGGAAATCGGCCGCTTCGCACAGCTGGACAACTGGCAGTTCCGGCTGCTGAAGGCACACATCCCCGGACCGTTCACCTTCCTGCTGCCGGCCACGCGCGAAACCCCCAAGCGCCTGCAGCACCCGAAGCGGCGGACCATCGGCATCCGCGTGCCGGACCACCTGGTGCCGCACCTGATCATGGCGGAGCTGGACGAGCCCATCATGACTTCCACGCTGCTGCTGCCAGGCGACGCGGAGCCATTGACCGATGGCGAACAGATCCGGGAGCGGCTGGATCATGTGCTGGATGCGGTGGTCGACGGCGGCCATTGCGGCATCGAGCCCACCACGGTGGTCGACCTGTCGGTGTCGCCGCCGGTGGTGCTGCGGCAGGGCAAGGGGCTGATCGGGTCCGTATAATGCCGGCGATGAATTTGTCTCCCGCCACCGGCATGCCTGCGCGCGTACTTTCCGGAATGCGCCCCACAGGCCAGCTGCACCTCGGCAACTACCACGGTGCCCTGCGCAACTGGGTCGCGCTGCAGGATCGCTTCGAAGGCTATTTCTTCGTGGCCGACTGGCATGCCCTGACCACCGATTACGACAACACCAGCCTGCTGCAGCAACATTTGCAGCAGATGGTGATCGACTGGCTGGCTGCCGGCCTCGATCCCGAGCGCTCGACCATCTTCCTGCAGTCGCAGGTGCCGGCACATGCCGAACTGCACCTGCTGCTGTCCATGATCACGCCGCTGGGCTGGCTCGAGCGCGTGCCCACTTACAAGGACCAGCAGGCGCAGCTGAAAGAGAAGGACCTTGCTACCTATGGTTTCCTCGGTTATCCGCTGCTGCAGAGCGCGGACATCCTGATCTACCGGCCAGCCTTTGTGCCGGTGGGCGAAGACCAGGTGGTGCATGTGGAAATGACGCGCGAGGTCGCGCGCCGCTTCAACCACATGTATGGCCGCGATGAGAAGTTCGGCGCGAAGGTCAAGGCCGCCGTCGGCTGGCTCGAGCCCGCGGCGCGCGAGACATACCGGGAGCTGCGCCGGCGCTTCCAGGAAGGCGGCGATCACGCCGCGCTGGCAGAAGCCCGCGCGCTGGTGCTGGCATCTTCGCGACTGACAGCGGAACAGAGCGAACTGCTGCTGGCGAACCTGGAAGGCGAGCACCATCGCCTGCTGCCGGCCCCCGAAGTGCTGCTGACACCCACACCCAGGGTGCCGGGGCTCGATGGCCGCAAGATGTCCAAGTCCTATGGCAACACCATCGGGCTGACCGAGGAGCCGGCCAGCATCGCGCGCAAGATCAAGGGCATGACCACCGACCCGGCGCGGGCGCGGCGCACCGATCCGGGCACGCCGGAAAAATGCCCGGTGTGGGATCTGCACAAGCTGTATTCCTCCGCCGAAACCTGTGCCTGGGTGCGCGCAGGCTGCACTACCGCGGGCATAGGCTGTCTGGAATGCAAACAGCCTGTAATCGACAGGATCGCTGCCGACGCCACAGCGATGCGCGAACGCGCGCAGCCTTATATCGACAACCCGGGCCGCGTACGGGAGATACTGGCTGCAGGCGCCGTGCGCGCCAATGCGACTGCGGCCGAAACCATGCAGGTGGTGCGTCGCTCCATGAATCTCGTTCCCGCGGATGGCACGCCATGAACACGGAGGCGATGCAGGTGGAAATGCCCTTTGCCATGGTGCTGGGTGAGCGTCTCACCGAGATGCCGCGTGACCTCTACATCCCGCCGCAGGCCATGGAGGTGTTTCTCGACGCCTTCGAAGGTCCGCTCGACCTGCTGCTGTATCTGATCCGCCGCCAGAACCTGAACATCCTCGACATTCCGATTGCCGAGATCACCCGCCAGTACATGCAGTACATCGAGCTGATGAGCGAGATGCAGCTGGACCTGGCGGGCGAATACCTGGTGATGGCCGCGACGCTGGCCGAAATCAAGTCGCGCATGCTGCTGCCGCGCGCCGCGCCGCAGGGCGAGGGGCTGGAAGAAGATCCGCGCGCCGAACTGGTGCGGCGCCTGCAGGAGTACGAACGCTTCAAGCAGGCCGCGCTGAACCTGGATTTGCTGCCGCGCCTGGAGCGCGACACATGGCTCGCCAGCGCCGAGTTCAACGACCGGCGCGTGGTGCGGGTGCTGCCCGAAGTCACGCTCAGGGAAATGCTGCTGGCGTTCAAGGACGTGGCCATCCGTTCCGAGATGTTCGCGCATCACCACATCCATCGCGAGCCGCTGTCCGTGCGGGCCCGCATGAGCGACATCCTGGCGAGCCTGAAGGCCAACGAGTTCATCGAGTTCTCGCAGCTGTTCCTGCCGGAAGAAGGGCGCATGGGCGTGGCGGTGACCTTCATCTCCATTCTCGAACTGCTGCGCGAGGGGCTGCTGGAGGTGGTGCAGAACGAGCCGTATGCGCCCATTCATGTGTGCGCGGCGGATCCGCAGCGCGCGGCGCGGCGGGTGATCGACAGCACTGCCGAAGAGGCATCGGCAGCCGACGCCCGGCTGCTGGCCGACACCCAGGCCGCTGCCGACGCTGAAGAAGCCACCGATGAACCGATTCACGATGAAGATGCGCTGCCGGGCGAACCCCAGGCTGCGACAGGATCAACGCCATGAATACCGAATACACCCGCAAGGTGGTGGAAGCTTCCATGCTCGCCGCCGGGCGCAGCCTGTCACTGGCGGAGATTGCGCAACTGTTCGATCCGGTGGACCGGCCTGACAACGACCAGCTGCGCATGGTGCTGGGCGAGATTTCCGAATCGCTCACCGGTCGCGGTGTGGAACTGCAGGAAACCGCGCAGGGGTTTCGGGTGCAGGTGCGGCGTGAAGTTGCGGAGAATGTGTCGCGGCTCTGGCCGGAGCGTCCGCCGCGTTATTCGCGCGCGCTGCTGGAAACGCTGGCCATCATCGCGTATCGCCAGCCGCTGACCCGCGCCGAGATCGAGAACATCCGCGGCGTGCAGGTCAATCCCAACATCATCAAGACGCTGTCCGAGCGCAACTGGATTCGCGTGGTGGGCCATCGGGAAGTGCCGGGTCGTCCGGAGCTGCTCGGCACCACGCGCGACTTCCTGGACTATTTCGGACTCAAGGCACTGGACCAGCTGCCACCGCTGGCGGAACTGAAGTCACTGGAAGAGCTGGATCCGCAGCTGGCATTGCCCGAACTGTCGGACGCAGATGCGGTTGCCATGGCCGGAGAAGTCGAAGCAACCCTGGCGCTGCCGGCGCCGGATGCTGGCCCCTCCGCGGAACCAGAAGGGACGTAGCAGACCAATGGTGCGCGCAACCAAGCCGTCGCAGCAGTCCGAAGACGGAGCAGAGCGCGTACAGAAAATCCTGGCCCGTGCGGGCCTTGCTTCGCGCCGCGAGGCCGAGGACTGGATCCGTGCCGGCCGCGTCACCATCAACGGCACGCCTGCGACGCTGGGCAGCAAGGCCCAGGGCAGCGACCAGCTGCGCCTGGATGGCCGGCTGGTGCACAAGGCGCCAACCAATCGTGCCGCCACCTGGATCTGCCATCGCTCACCGGGAGAAAACCTGATGCAGCCAGGCGCGGAACAGGATGACGCCACTGATGGTCGCAACGCCGTCTCGCAACGCCTGTCGCGGCGCGTGGGCCGGCGTTATATCGCCATCAGCCCGATGCCACGTATCGATGGCGGCATGGAACTGCTGACTTCCGACGGCGCGCTGGCGGCGAAGCTGCAGCGTGCCGTGCGTGCCATGCCCATCGAGTTCAGCCTGCGCATCCGCGGTGAGCTGCTGCCGGATCAGCTGGAGGGCATCATGGAAGGCGCCCTCGACAGCGGTGAGCGACTGCAGGTCACCGCATGCGAACCCACCGGCGGCGAAAGCAGCAATCGCTGGTACAAGGTGCTGACGATCGGCGCCAACGGGCGCGAGCTGCGCTCACTGATCGAACGGCAGGGTGCCACGGTCAGCCGCGTGCTGCGGGTGACGATGGGCGGTCTGGGGCTCGAACGCACCCTGGCACGCGGCCAGGTGCGGCAACTGCTCGATCATGAAATCGACGCGCTGCTGCACGTCGATGCGCCTATGCCTGCTGACAGTCCAGCGCCTGACCAGTAATTTCCGCACCACGCGGCCCGAGCAATCGCAGATAAGGTTCGGTGAGTGTCTCCGGCAGCGGCAGCGATTCAAGATTCTCGGATGGATAGGCCTGCCGGCGCATGACAGTGCGGGCGCGACCTGGGTTCAGCGTATTGACGCGCACCGTGGAATTGCCGCTCAACTCTGCGGCCATGACCTGGGCCATGCCTTCCACCGCAAACTTCGACACCGCATAGGCGCCCCAGTAGGCACGACCTTTCCGGCCGACGCTGCTGGACGTAAAGATCACCGACGCATCGGCCGACTTGCGCAGCGCCGGCAGCAACACCTGCGTCAGGGCGAAGGCGGCGGTGACATTGACATGCATCACGCGGCACCAGGTGGGCACGTCGTATTGATCGATGGGTGTGAGCGTGCCCAGCAGGCCTGCACAGTGCACCAGCCCATCCAGTCGTCCATAACGGTTCAGCACAGCCTCGGCGATCCGGTCGTAGTCGTTGGCCAGCGCTTTTTCAAGATCGAGCTGCACCATCAAGGCCGCGCCCGGGACCAGTTGCTCGAGCTCCGCGTGCAGGCCCTGCAACCTGGGGAGATTGCGACCCACGACGATGAGTTGCGCGCCTTCCCGCGCGGCGGCCAGCGCCACCGCGCGCCCGATGCCGCCGGTTGCGCCAGTGATGGCGATGACGCGGCCTTGCAGTTCGCCGCTCATCAGGCCCGCGCGCCGTCGAGCCAGTCGAGGATCTGCAGCGGTGCATCGATGTGCGCATCCGGCAGCCAGCTGTCCGGATCGTCGGCCGGGCCGAGGTAACCGTAGCGCGCCACCAGCACCGGCATGCCTGCGGCGCGCGCGGATTGCACGTCGCGTTCCGCATCCCCGACATACAGGCATTGCTGTGGCGGAAGCGACAGTTGCGACGCGGCCAGCAGCAGGGGAGCCGGATGGGGCTTGCGTTGCGGCAGCGTGTCGCCGGAGACCACGCACCCGGCGCGATGATCAAGGCCCAGCGCCGCCAGCAATGGCGTGGTGAGGAACCCCGGCTTGTTGGTCACGATGCCCCAGGGCATGGCGCGCGACTGCAGCGCACGCAGCAGCTCTTCGCAGCCATCGAACAGCGCGGTATCGATTGCAAGCTGGGCGCTGTACAGCTCGAGCAGCCGCAGGCGCAATGTTTCCAGCGCATCGCCGTCCAGGTCCGGAAACCCGAGCCGGATGAGACCGGAGGAGCCATGCGATACCTGGGTGCGCGCCAGTTCATGGGGAACCGGCGGCCGGCCCTGTTCGACGCGTACCTGGTTCAGCACGCGAATGAGGTCCGGAGCGGTGTCGAGCAGGGTGCCATCCAGATCGAACAGCACGCCGCGAATATCCGGACGCTTCAAGCGGCGGACCCCGCAGCGGCGAGCTGGGCGATGTAGTTCACGGCGACATCGTCGGTGAGCCGGCAGCGATCCGCAAAGGGTTCGTAGTAAAGCCCCGCAGTGTGTTGCAGCCCAAGCCCGGCAGCGCGTGCATAGGCGGCAAGTTCGGCAGGGCGGATGAAGCGCTCGTATTCGTGGGTGCCGCGCGGCAACAGGCGCAGCAGGTATTCCGCCCCGACTATCGCCAGCATGAATGATTTCAGGTTGCGGTTCAGTGTGGAGACAAACACGGCACCACCGGGGCGAACCAGCTTCGCCAGCACCGCGACAAATGCCTGCGGATCGGCGACGTGCTCGAGCATTTCCATGCAGCAGACCACGTCGAAGCGTTCCGTGAGCATGTCTGCCAGCTCGGCGGCATCCTGCAGGCGGTAGTCGATGGCAAGGCCCGCCTCCACGGCATGCAGCTTTGCGGTTTCGATCATGGCAGGCGCCAGGTCGATGGCTGTCACCCTGGCGCCCTTGCGCGTCAGTGCTTCGGCCAGCAGGCCACCACCGCAGCCAACATCCAGCACACTTGCGGCGCCGAGATGGCTGCGCGCAGCGATGTAATCGGCCCGGACCGGATTCAGGCGGTGCAGGGGCTTGAACTCGCCGTCGCGGTCCCAGAAGCGGTGCGCCAGCTGTTCGAACTTGGCGATTTCAGCCGGATCGGCGCTGGAGGAGGGTGCATTGCTCACGACCCGCAGTATAAGGGATTTGCAGAGCCGTTCTGACGCCGGATCGGGGCTCCGCTGTGCTAAAATTCGTGGTTTACGAAAGGCCCCAGCGAACCCCAGGCGCATGAGCGAAATCGCCCGCGAAATACTGCCCGTCAATCTCGAAGACGAGATGCGCCAGTCCTATCTCGATTACGCCATGAGTGTGATCGTCGGACGTGCGCTGCCCGATGTGCGCGATGGTCTGAAGCCGGTTCACCGCCGCGTGCTGTTCGCCATGCGCGAACTGGGCAACGACTACAACAAGCCCTACAAGAAGTCCGCGCGTGTCGTGGGCGACGTCATCGGCAAGTACCACCCGCATGGCGATTCGGCCGTCTATGACGCCATCGTCCGCATGGCGCAGCCATTCTCGATGCGCTACATGCTGGTGGACGGTCAGGGCAACTTCGGCTCGGTGGATGGCGACATGCCCGCCGCCATGCGTTACACCGAAGTACGCATGTCGCGG
>JAATEY010000110.1 GCA_015655465.1 Gammaproteobacteria bacterium
CGGCGTCATGCTGCAGATAGGCGCCCATCATCAGGTTCTCGCGCACCGTGAGGTTGGCAAACACCATGCGGCCTTCGGGCACATGACACAGTCCGCGGGCCACGATCCTGTGCGCCGGCAGGCCATCGATGCGCTCACCGTTGTAGGTGATGGTGCCGCCCTGCGGCTTGATGAGCCCGGAGACCGTGCGCAGCGTGGTGCTCTTGCCGGCGCCATTGCTGCCGATCAGCGTGACGATGCTGCCCGCCTCGACACTGAGCGAAATGCCATGCAGCGCGCGGATGGCGCCATAGTTCACCACGATGTTGTCGAGCGTGAGCATCTCAGCCCGCCCCTGCCGCGGCCGGCGCTTCTTCGCCGAGATAGGCTTCGATCACTTTCGGATTGGCGCGCACTTCCGCGGGCGGGCCTTCCGCAATCTTCACGCCATGGTCCAGCACGATGATGCGTTCGCAGATCTTCATCACCACCTGCATGTCGTGCTCGACCAGCAGGATGGTAATGGCGAACCGCTGCTGCACTTCCCGGATCAGCCGCGTGAGTTCCAGCTTCTCGGTGGGATTCATGCCGGCGGCGGGCTCGTCCAGCAGCAGCAGCTTCGGCTGCGTGGCCAGCGCGCGCACGATCTCAAGACGACGCTGGTTGCCATAGGGCAGGCTCTTCGCAGGCTCATCGCGCACGCGGGTCAGGTCGAAGATGTCGAGCAGCTCGGTGGTGCGGGCGGCGATCTGCCGCTCTTCGGCATGAAACGCGGGCGTGCGCAGCAGCGAGCTTGCCGAATGATGCTGCAGGTGCAGGTGGAAGGCCACGCGCACATTGTCGAACACGGACAGTGACGGAAACAGCCGGATGTTCTGGAAGGTGCGTGCGATGCCGAGCCTGGTGATCTGGAAGGGCTTGAGCCCCACCAGCGACCGGCCTGCAAAACGGATGCTCCCCGACGTCGGCCGGTAGGCCCCGGTAACGAGATTGAAGATGCTGGTCTTGCCGGCGCCGTTCGGACCGATCAGGCCGGTGAGCGAGCCCTCATCCACCGCGGTGGTGACATCACTCACACAGGCCAGGCCACCAAAGCGCAGCGTGCACCCCGTGAGTTCCAGCAACGGCGCGCCCATCAGCTGGCCGTACGTCGCCGCAGCGACCAGGTGAACAGGCCCTGCGGACGCAGGATCATCAGCACGATGATCAGCAGCGAGTAGAGGATCATGCGCAGGTCGCCGAACTGGCGCAGCCACTCGCCCAGCACGGTGAGCAGGATGGCGGCGGCGATCACGCCGGTGGTGTTGCCCACGCCGCCCAGGATCACCATCACCACGACCTCGACCGAGCGGTCGAAGCCGAAACCCTGCGGCACGATGTACTGCTTGAAATGCGCGTATACGCCGCCGGCCAGGCCCGCGAAAAACGCACCCACGAGGAAAGCCTTGATCTTGTAGCGCGTGGTGTTGATGCCCACGGCTTCGGCGGCAATCTCGTCATCCGCCACGGCGATGAAGCCACGGCCATGGGTGGAGTTCACCATCGCCCACACCACGTAGATCACCAGCGCCGCCAGCCCGAAGGCCCAGAACAAGGTGCTGTACGCAGGAATGCCGATCAACCCGCGTGGCCCGCCGACGGCATCGATGTTCTGCAGCACCACCCGGATGATCTCGCCGAAGCCCAGCGTCACGATGGCGAGGTAGTCGCCCTTGAGCCGCAGCGACGGCACACCCACGATGAGCCCGGCCACCGCCGCCGCCAGCCCACCTGCCAGCAATGCCAGTGCGAACAGCAGCCATTGCTGGCCGGCGAGCACGGGCAGCAGCGCGACCCCGAAGCTGGTGGTCAGCATCGCCGCCACATAGGCGCCCACGGCCATGAAGCCGGCATGGCCCAGCGAGAACTGGCCGGTATAGCCGTTGATGAGGTTCAGGCTCACGGCGAGCGTGATGTTGATGCCGCAGCTCACCGCGATGTCGAGAAAATACGGGTTGTAGCTGCTGGAGAAGGACGATACGACGCCGATCACCGCGAGCGCCGCCAGCAACACCCATTGCGAGCGCGGCAGCATCAGACCTTCTCTGCCTGCCGCCTGCCCAGCAGCCCGTTCGGGCGCAGCAGCAGGATCAGGATCAGCACCGCAAACGCCACGGCATCGCGATAGGTCGAACCGCCGAGCGCCACCACCGTGGTTTCGACCAGCCCCAGCACCAGACCACCCACCGCAGCGCCCGCAATGTTGCCGATACCGCCGAGCACGGCGGCCACGAATGCCTTGAGTCCCGGCAGCGTGCCCATCAGCGGATCGATGGACGGATAGTTGGATGCGTAGAGAATGCCGCCCGCCGCAGCCAGCGCCGAGCCCAGGGCAAAGGTGAAGGAAATCACCCGGTCGTTGTTGATGCCGACCAGCGA
>JAATEY010000286.1 GCA_015655465.1 Gammaproteobacteria bacterium
GTGTCGATCACGCCCGGCATCACGCAGTTGACGCGAATGCCCTTTGGTCCGGCCTCGGCCGCAGCAGTGCGCGTGAGACCCACCACCGCATGCTTGCTGGCGTTGTAGGTGCAGGCGCCGGCGAGGCCGCGCTCGCTGCCGATGGACGCAGTGTTGACGATGGCGCCGCTGCCTTGCGCGATCATCAGCGGCAGCACATGGCGCATGCCGAGGAACACGCCGTTCACATTGACGCGCGTAACGTGGTCGAACTCCGCCTCGTCATACTCCCATGTCGGGGCGATGTGGCCTTCGATGCCGGCATTGTTGAACAGGCCGTCGATGCGGCCGAAGCGCTTCAATGCCGCGTCGATGAATCCTTTCACGTCGGCACTCCTGCTGACGTCCGCAGTCTGGCTCGCGACCTCGGCGCCTGCCGCGCGCAACTCGCTTTCGCGGGCGGCGAGATTGTCGCCGCGCACGTCCACCAGCATCAGCTTTGCGCCTTCGCGCGCCAGCACCTGCGCCGTGGCATGGCCGATCGCGCCTGCAGCGCCGGTCACGATGATGGTCTTGCCGGTCAATGTGCCCATGTATCAGCCTCCGCCAAAAAGGGTTGCGATGTAGTGGCTGTCCATGTACTCGCGGATCCGCCACACCAGGCCGTCTTTCAGTTCAAACGCCCAGGCATAGTGGTTGTCGTAGATGCGGCCATCGGGAAGCTTGCCGAGGGCGTGCGATTCACACATCACATAGTCGCCCGACGACAATATCCTGTGCACCGTGGTCTTGGGATCTCCCGGCACGAACATGCCGCGCACGGGCGCCAGGAACTGGTCCACGATGTAATCGCGCGGATGGTGCACGCCGGCGCCGGGGATGTTCTGCACCATCGGCCTCCACTCGGCGTCCGGATGCAGCGTTGCGCGGATCGCCTCGAGTTCTCCGCTCGACAGGATGCGGAAGAAGTCGAGCACGGTCTGTTCCTGCAGGGTCTTTGCTACAGCTGCCATGACGTTTCAGACCTTGCTGGCGGCGTCGACTTCGGCGAAAGCCTCGCGCGCGATGCGTACGCTGTCGATGCCGGCAGGAACACCGCAATAGATCGCGACCTGCAGCAGCACCTCGCGGATCTGCTCGCGGGTCAGGCCATTGGTCAGCGCCGCCTTCACATGCAGCTTCAGCTCGTGCGGCCGGTTCAGCGCGCTGATCATCGCGATGTTGATCAGGCTGCGTTCGCGCAGCTCGAGGCCGGGGCGGGTCCAGACATGACCCCAGCAGTATTCCGTGGAAAGCTCCTGCATGGGCCGGCTGAAATCATCCGCCGCCGCCAGCGACTTCTCCACGTAGTCCGCTCCCAGCACCTGCTTGCGCAGCGCGAGGCCGCGCTCGAATTTCTCGTTGCTCATCTATTTCTCCTCGCCGGCACCGATGCGGCAGCCAGCCCATTGTTCGACAACCTTGATCATTTCCGTGCAATCCGCATCCGGCCCGTACATCTGCTGCGTGATCGACAGCATCTGCCGCACCGCTGCGCCCACCACCATGGGCACGCCCAGCGCCTCGGCTTCATCCAGGCACAGGCGCACATCCTTGAAGGACAGCGCATTGGCGAAGCCGAAATCGAACTGCCGGTTCAATACGTGTTTGGGGATCTTGTCCTGCGTGGCGCTGTTGCGGCCGGACGAGGCGTTCAGCACCTCAAGCATGACGGCGGGATCAAGGCCGGCCTTCACGCCCATCGCCATGGCCTCGCTCGCGATGGCCAGCGAGGCAGCGGACATCAGGTTGTTGGCGAGCTTCAGCGTCTGGCCGAGCCCCGGCTTCTCGCCCACCACGACCACGCGGCCAAACAACTCGAGCAGCGGCTGCACGCGCGCGGTGGCCGCTGCCGGGCCCGAAATCATCAAGGTGAGCTTGCCGTTGGCCGCACCCTTCACGCCGCCGGATACCGGCGCATCGATGGCGGCAATGCCCGCAGGAACCAGCGTCGCGGCAACGGCCTGCGCCGCGGCGGGACCGGAGGTGGATAGATCAACGAACACCGCGATGCCTGGTACGGCTGCGATTTCAGTTGCCAAAGCCTTGACTGCGGCAGGGCCGGGCAGGCTGGCCATGACCACGCTGGCCCCCGCGGCAGCGGCGACAGCCGATGCCGCGGACTTCGCGCCCTGCGCCACCAATGCGGCAACCGCGGCCTGGCTCGGGTCGTAAACCGTCACGATATGGCCCGCGCCCAGCAACCTTGCGGCCATGCCGGACCCCATGCGTCCCACGCCGATGAAAGCAATCTGCTCCACTCGAACCGATCCCCCGCGCCCGCATGGGCCTGTTGTTGTTAGTCGCTGATTGGATCCAGATCCAGGCGCACGATGTCCGCCAGGTCCGGTCGTGCCCGAGGATAGCGCTGGAGCACCAGCGGATCATGCCCCGGAATGATGTGCCGTGGCGAGGAGGCGAGCGCTTCGATGCGCCGGAAGGCGTCCAGATAAGCCGCAACGTTTTCCACGATGGGGAAGGGCCGGCCCTGCTGCCAGTTGGCATAGAAATGGGCGGCATCGGATGCCAGCACCACCCAGCCGCGCCGGGTGTGCACCCGCACCACCTGCAGGCCGCGGGTGTGGCCGCCAACCCTGTGCAGGGTCAGGCCCGGCGCGAGCTCCGCATCCCCGTCATGAAACACCACCCGGTCGCGGAACAGCTTGCCCACCATGGCCTGCACGTCCGCCGCATCGAAGGGGGCGCGCAGCAACGAATGGCACATGGCGCGGCCGGTGCAGAAGGACATTTCCTCGTCCTGCAGGTGATAGCGGGCAGCCGGGAAGAGCTCGTGGTTGCCGGCGTGGTCATAGTGCATGTGGCTGATGATCACGTCCTGGACGGCGGCAGGGTCGATGCCGATGGCCTTCAGGCCCTCGTCGACGGGGCGCAGCAGCTGCCGCCGCCGCCGCGCGGCCACGGCGGCGTCGAAACCGGTGTCCACCACCCAGCTGCGGCCGCCGCCGGTGATCGCCCAGACGTAGTAGTCCAGCGGCATCGGCCCGTCGTGCGGGTCGCCATCGATGAAATTGTGGCGGGCGGTACGATCCAGGTGCGCATAGCGGATCGCGTGGATTTCGTAGCTGGCAGGCATTGGCGATTGATCCTAATACAGGTCCCCGCGTATCGTGCAGTCAAACGGGCAGCGCAATTGCCTGACGGGGAAATGAATGCAGCAAGCTGACATCGTGGCGGTGGGCTCCGGCCACAACGGTCTCGTCGCCGCCGCTTACCTCGCGGTGGCCGGCCGCAAGGTAATCGTACTCGAGCGCAATGCCTGGTTCGGCGGCGGCGTGGTGTCGCGCGAACTGACGCTGCCGGGCTTCCGGCACGACCAGCACTCCATGAGCCATATCTTCATCCAGGCCAACCCGCTGCTGAAAAACGATGAGCTGGGCCTGAAGTCCCGCTACGGATTGCAGTACCTGTTCCCGGAAGTGCCGATGATGTCGGTGTTCGAGGATGGCAGCACGCTGAAGCTGTACCGCGATCCGCTGCGCTCGGTGGCGGAGATCGGCAAGTTTTCGAAACGCGACGCCGAAACCTTCCTGAAGGTGTCGAAGCAGGCGGCCGAATGGCTGCCGATGATTGCCTCGATGCTGTATGCACCGCCCGCGCCGGTGGGCGCATCGAATGCGATGCTGGACCAGTCGGCGGAGGGTCGCGCGCTGTGGCGCATCATCCAGATGAGCAGCCACGACCATCTCTGCGACCTGTTCGAGAACGAGAAGGTGCAGATGCACTTCGCGCGCGTGGCGGGCGAGAACCTGGTTTCACCCGATGAAAAGGCCACTGCGATCGGTGCCTATGTGTTCCTCGGCTTCCTCGAAGCCTATGGTTTCGGTGTGGCGCGCGGTGGTGCCGGCAAACTCACCGATGCGCTGATCGCCTGCATCCGCGACCATGGTGGCGAGGTGCTGGCCAACGCCGATGTGGCGCGCATCAAGGTCAGCAATGGCCGCGCCTCGGCGGTGGAGACCGTCGACGGACGCACCTTCACAGCGCGCGAGGCCATCATCGGCGCCATCCATCCGCATCTGCTGGGCGGCATGGTCGACGGACTCAACGCGCAGGTGCGCGCGGATGCCGAGGCCACGCACATTACCAATGCGGCCTGCATCACCGTGCATGCGGCGCTCGACGGACCGCTGCAATATCGCACGCGCGATGTGGTCGACGCGGTGATGGTCGAGCTCCTGCCGGAACGCTATGAAACCCTGCGCCGCGATTTCGACGAGCTGCGCTACGGGCAGTTCCTGCCAGTGCCGCTGCTCGGCCTTGGCAGCCTGTCGCAGTTCGATCCCTCGCGCGTGCCAGCAGGCAAGGCGATCCTGCACCTGTGGGATTACGTGCCCTACCAGCGGCCCGACGGCGCCAGCTGGGATGATACGAAGCAGCAGTACGCCGACCACATGCTCAAGCGGCTCTCGACCTTCGTGACCAATGTGCCCGACGTGATCCTTGCACGGCATGTCGATAGCCCCGTGGACATGGAACGTACCTCGCCCAGCTTCCGCCGCGGCGACCTGCACGGCATTGCCACCACCACCTACCAGTCCGGTGCGCACCGTCCCACGCCCGCGCTTGGGCAATACACGGTGCCCGGTGTGGACGGCCTCTACCTGGTGGGTCCGTTCCAGCATCCTGGTGGCGGTGTATTCGGCGCGGGCCGGGCCACGGCGATGAAGATCTTCGAGGCCCTCAAGCTCGATTTCGCGAAGCAGGGGCGTGTGCAGTGAAGCTGCAGTCCGCTGACGGCGGCGAACTGATGGCCGTCACGGCCCTGGAGCGCGACGGCAACCGGCTGGTCATCCGCGGCAAGGTGTTCGGCGCGATGCCGCTCGATGCCCGGCTTGGTCCGGATGCGGCGCGCGCGGCGCTGAAATTGCTGACACCGGGACTGATCTGGTTCCTGCTGACCCTGCCTTTCCGACGGGAGAATTCGAAGTGAAACGCCAGCTGCCCGCCATCTGCCTTGCGATCTTCCTCGTGCCCGCCGCCCTGGCCGCAGTACCCGAACTCTGCGGCGAGTGCCGCGCGGAAAGGTTCGCCACCTGCGGTGGCCTGCTCGAAGGCGCGGCTGTGGATGCGAATGGCGGGCTGTGGGCTGTGGATCTGAAATCCGGCAGGGTGCTCGCCATCGGCGACAACGGCAAATGCACCGAGCGCGGCAATACAGGTGGCCAGCCCAATGGCGCCAAGTTCGGACCGGACGGCATGCTGTGGATCGCGGACAAGCAGAAGGGACTGCTGAAGATGGATGTGCGCACCGGCACGGTTACTCCCATCGTCAACAGCTTCCACAACGAGCAGCTGCGCGGCCTCAATGACCTGGCCTTCGACGCCAAAGGCGGCGTGTATTTCACCGAGCCCTATGGCTCGAATGCGTTGAAACCCGATGGCCGCGTGTTCTACCTGCCTCCCGGCAAGGACGCGCGCCTGCAGCTGGTGTCCGACGGGCTGTCGTTCCCGAATGGCATCGTGATCACCAATGATGGCGAGAACCTGCTGGTCGGCGAGTTCGCGCTCAAGCGCATCACCTCGCTGGTCTCGCCAACCAGCACCAACCCATTCGAGTTCCCGCTGGTGGTGGTGAGCACGCAGGGAGGCTATGGTCCGGATGGCATGCTGATGCGTCCCGACGGCATGTTGCTGGCGGCCAATTTCCGTGCCGGGGAAGTGCTGGTCTGGGATGCGGCGAGACGCCCGCTGGGCAGCATCCGGCTGCCAGCGGATGCCGGGCTCGACACCACCAATATCGCGATCCGGGCCGGATGGCTCTACATCACCGAGGGCGACAAGGGCGAGATCTGGCGCGTGCGGCTGACGAAGTAGTCCCCAGGAGACGATGTTCAAGATGAAAGCATCCAAGCTGGTGCGCCGACGCGTGCTTTCCCTGGCGGGGCTGTTTGCTGGTGCTGCATCGTCGTTCGCAGGTTCAGTGCTGGCGGGTGGCGAGGCCGGGCCGATCAGCCTGCGCGACCAGGGATTCTTCTACGTGGGCGTGCGCACGCAGCAGTCGGATGTCCAGGGGACGACCATCGAGGGGCAGATGTATGTCGGCTTCCAGCTGGTAGCAAGGAAGAAACATCCCTACCCGCTGGTGCTGGTGCACGGCGGCGGCGGCCAGGCCACCGACTGGATGGGCACGCCGGATGGACGCGATGGCTGGCTGGATTACTTTCTGGCCGCCGGCTTCGACGTCTATTTCGTCGATCGTCCCGGGTACGGCCGGTCGCCCAACAATCGCGGCTATGGCGAGCTGGGCGCATCGACCACTACGCAGATCATTTCCAGCCTGTTCACCGCGCAGAGCAGGGATTATCCGGGCGGCGGTGGTGCCGACTCGCCACTGGTGGCCCAGCATACGGCCAGCTCGGAGCCGGGGCCCAGCGCATCCGACAAGATGCTGCAGGAGGATCTGGCCGAACTGCTGGACAGGATCGGCCCGGCCATCCTGGTGACCCACTCCGCCGGCGGGATTTCGGGCTGGCTCGCGCTGGCCGCACGCCCGAAGCTGGTCAAGGCCGTGCTCGCCATCGAGCCTGCCATGGGCATCACCGACACCCTCGCGCCGCTGATCACTTTCAGTCCGGCCCTGGCCCCCGGCGAGCAGATCCAGACCGAAGTGCGGCCGAAGGAGCGCGCAGGGCTGGATGCCTGCAGTCTGCAGCCGGAAGGCAAGGTGCACACCGTGCCGGCCTATGCGGGCAAGAAGGTGCATTTCGTGGTGTCGCCGCTGTCGTTCCCGGACTTCACGCCCAGGGTGCATTGCTCCGTACACACGCTGAACCAGCTTGGTGCGATTGCCACCATGACGCGACTGGAAGACCTCGGCCTCAGGAACAACGGGCATTTCATGAACGAGGAATTGAGCAATGGCGCGATCGCGAAAAAGGTGTTCATTCCCTTTCTGTCGTCGATCAAATAGATTCGGGACAACAATCGGGGGAAAGACATGACGGACCGACGGAGTTTCCTGCAGGCCGCAGCTGCCGCCGCAGCGGCGATGCCTGCTGCTTCCAGTCTCGCTGCTGCCGCTGCGGCTGGCGCGCAGGCGGCTACTCCCCCACCCGCACCGAGACCGGCAACATCCGCGACCGCGCCGTCGCGGCTGCCGCCGGGAGTCAGCCGCGCCGATTTCAACAAGGTGCTGACCGCCTGGCGCGGCACGGTGGGCGGTGACTGGGTGTTCACCTCCGACGCCGACGTCGCGCTCTACCGGGATGCCTATTCGCCATACTGGGACGAGCCGGAGGAGCGCGTGGCTTCTGCCGCGGTTGCTCCGCAGACGCTGGAGCAGGTGCAGGCGGTGGTGCGCGTCGCGAACCAGTACCGTGTGCCGCTGTATGCGATCTCCACCGGACGCAATCTGGCCTACGGCGGTTCCGCGCCAGCTTATTCCGGCAGCGTGGTGCTCGACCTCAAGCGCATGAACCGCGTGCTCGAGGTCAGCGAGCGCAATGCCTATGCGCTGGTCGAGCCGGGCGTGAACTACCTCGATCTCTACGAGCACATCACCAGGGCCAACCTGGATGTGTGGATCGATCCTCCGGATCCGGGCTGGGGCAGCGTGATCGGCAATGCACTCGATGGCGGCGGTGGCTGGACCGCTTCCCCATTCCGCGATCATTTCGGTTCCCATTGCGGCATGGAAGTGGTGCTCGCCAACGGCGAGGTGGTGCGCACCGGCATGGGCGCGCTGCCGAACTCGAAATCCTGGCAGCACAACAAATGGGGCTACGGTCCCTGGGTGGATGGCCTGTTCCGCCAGGGCAACATGGGCGTGGTCACCAAGATGGGCTTCTACCTGATGCCGCGACCCGAGGCGATGCAGTCTGCCACCGTGCAGGTGACACGCACCGAGGATGCGGTGCCGCTGATCGACACGCTGAACCTGCTGGAGAGCCAGCACGTGGTGAATGGCTCGACGCAGCTGTTCGGGGCCGGTGCGAGCTGGTCGGTACAGATACCGATCTACGGGCCGGAAAAAGTCGTGCGTGCGCAGATGGAATACTGCAAGGACAAGTTCGCGAAGATTGCGAACAGCCGCTTCACCGAAGGCGAACTGGTGCGCACACCGCTGGACGCGGCCACGCTGGCCCGCGTGCGCAAGGTGAATTTCGGCGTGCCGGATCTCTCCACCTTTGCCATGCTGGGCCGCAATGCGCAGAATCCGTCGCCACCGGGCGGGCACATCGGCTTCTCGCCGATCATTCCGCGCACCGGCGAAGCGCTGCTCGAATATTCAAAGTTCTATACCGACAATCTCCCGGCGGTTTCCGAGCGCGGGACGCTGCGCTTCCAGGGTCCGGTGTACATGACCAACTGGGACCGCACGCTGGTGGCGATGATCATGTTCCCCATCGGGAAGGACAAGATCATGAACGCGAAGATGCGCGCCGCATTCGAGAAGTGGGTGCAGCTCGCCGCGGAACGTGGCTGGGGCGAATACCGCACGCCGGCAGTGTTCCAGGATCTGGTCGCCAATACCTATTCCTACAACAACCGTTCATTGACGCGCATGCGCGAGACCATCAAGGATGCGCTGGATCCGAACGGTATCCTGTCACCCGGCCGTTATGGCGTCTGGCCGAAACACCTGAGGAAAGCCTGATGCGCGCTGCAACTGCAACTTTGGCATTGATCCTTGCTGCGCTGGCGGGAGCCGCCTCTGCCGCCGAGCCGGGCCTGGGCGAGAGCGTCTACAAACGCTGGTGCGTGCATTGCCACTCATCCGGGCGCGGCAATCCGGGCACCGAGTCCCTGCGGGTGAAATACAAGGACAGTCTGCCGGCCGTGCTGCTGGACCGCACCGATCTGTCGCCGCAGGCCATTGCGCTGTTCGTGCGGCAGGGTGTGCTGTCGATGCCACCGTTCCGCAAGACCGAGATCACCGACGCGGAGCTCGCCGCGCTCGCCGACTACATGGCCAGCAAGTACGTGAAGCCCTGACGCCAGCAGAACAATCCGGGGGAAGGACATGACGAATCGACGTGATTTCCTGCAGGTCGCAGCCGGCGTCGCCGCAGCGATGCCTGCTGCTTCCAGTCTTGCTGCTGCCGCTGCTGCGGGCGCGCAGGCTGCTACTCCCCCACCCGCGGCAACTTCCGCGACCACACCCTCGCGGCTGCCGCCGGGAGTCAGCCGCGCCGATTTCAACAAGGTGCTGACCGCCTGGCGCGGCACGGTGGGTGGCGCCTGGGTGTTCACCTCCGACGCCGATGTCGCCCAGTACCGCGAAGCCTATTCGCCGTACTGCGGTGAAC
>JAATEY010000385.1 GCA_015655465.1 Gammaproteobacteria bacterium
GCAAGGTAAAGCTTAAGGACTCGTCCCGCTGGGGACTGCTGGGCAATGGTGGCGTGCTGAGGGCCAGCGCCTAGCCGAACCGCACTTCACCGGTGCTGCGTGGCGCCTAGGTGCTGGAGCGCATCCTGGGCACGCCGCCGCCGCGGCCGCCGCCCGCGGTCGAGGCATTGCCGGCAACCAATGCGCAGAACCAGCCCGCCACCGTGCGCGAGCGGCTCGAAACACACCGCCAGAAGCCGCAGTGCCACTCCTGCCATGCGGCCATCGACCCGATCGGCTTCACGCTGGAGGGCTTCGATGCCACCGGCAAGGCACGGCGCATCGATCGTTTCGCGCGCGTCGAGATCGACACCATGGGCGAGCTGCCCGACGGCACCAGAGTGCGCAATGTCGACGAGCTGCGCACCGCGCTGCTGGCCGATCCGGCGCCCTTCGTGCAGAACGTCACCCAGCGGCTGATGATGTACGCGCTGGGTCGCGTGATCGAAGCCCATGACATGCCCTATGTGCGCGGCATCGTGCGCAAGGCAGCAGCCGACAATTACAGGTTCTCCACGCTCATCACCAGCATCGTGCTGAGCGATGAATTCGTGAAGGCGAAGGTGCCGGAGCTGAAGCCGGCGCAGGTAGTCCAGCAGGCAGCACCAGTGAACTGACAGAGGCCAGCCATGTACATCACCCGAAAATCCATCTCCCGCCGCACGGTACTGCGCGGTGCCGGCGCGACCATCGCGCTGCCATTGCTGGATGCCATGATTCCGGCTGCCACCGCCCTGGCCGAGACCGCCGCGAAGCCGACGCCGCGCATGGGCTTCGTGTACTTCCCGCATGGCGCCATCATGAAGGCCTGGTCGCCGGTCGAAACGGGCACCGGCTACACCATGTCGCCCATCCTCAAGCCGCTGGAGCCATTCCGCTCGCACATGACCATCGTCAGCGGTTTGCGCAACAAGGGCGGCGAGAGCTCGGATCCGCACGGCATCATGGCCGGCACCTGGTTGTCCTGCTACGGCGTCAGGAATCGCGATGGCGACCGTGGCACCACGGCCGACCAGCTGGCTGCGCGCCACTTCGGCGGCGATACGCCGCTGCCATCGCTCGAACTCACCGGCGAAGGTGGCAATGCAACCTGCGGCCAGGGCGCCACCGGCTGCGGCTTCGGCAGCACGGTGGCCTTCCGATCGCCGACCCAGCCGCTGCCGATGGAAGACAACCCGCGCAAGGTGTTCTACCAGCTGTTCGGCCAGGGCGACACCACCGGCGAACGCAAGGAGATCCTCAGCGAAACGGGCAGCCTGCTCGACTACGTGGCCGCCGAAGGTGCCGCGCTCAACAAACGCATCGGCGCCGCGGACCGCGCGCTGGTCAGCGACTACCTCGACTCCGTGCGCGAAGTGGAGCTGCGCGTGCAGCGCCTCTCCACCAGCAAGAGCGCGCAGATGAATCTGCCCAACGCACCGCAGGGCGTGCCGGACGATTTCGGCGACCACCTCGATGCGCTGTTCGACATGATCGCGCTGTCCTGGCAGGCCAACATGACGCGCGTGTCATCGTTCATGCTGGCCAAGGAAGTCAGCATGCGCACCTACCCGAACCTCAAGATCACCGAAGCCTTCCATCCGCTGTCGCACCATGCGAACGATCCTTCCAAGATCGAACGCCTGATCCAGATCCAGAACTATCACACGCAGGTGTTCGCGAAGTTCATCAAGAAGCTGTCGACCACGCAGGATGGCGACGGCACGCTGCTCGACCATTCGATCATCCTGTATGGCAGCAACATGTCCAACAGCGACCTGCACAACAACGATCCGCTGCCGAATGTGATCATGGGCAAGGGCTACGGCCGCATCAAGGGCGGCCAGCACCTGAAATATCCGCAGGACACTCCGCATGCGAACCTGCTTCTCACGCTGCTGAATCGCGGCGGCGTCACGCTGCCCGAGCTTGGCAACAGCACCGGCCAGTTCGCGGAAATCTGACGCCCACGCCAATGACCTGCATTTCCCGTCGCGGCTTCCTGCAGAACGCCGCCTTCACTACTGCTGGTGCCACGCTGGCGGCTTCGCCGCTGCAGTCACTGTGGGCGCGCGAAGCTGCGCCGAAACTCGATGCGCAGTCTTTGGGGTCACAACTTTCGTTGCTCACGGGTGGCGGCGGCAA
>JAATEY010000239.1 GCA_015655465.1 Gammaproteobacteria bacterium
AAGGTCGACCTGTTCCCCGACAAGGTCTACGTGTTCACGCCCAAGGGCGCGATCCTGCGGCTGCCGCGCGGCGCGACGGTCGTCGATTTCGCCTATGCGGTACATACGGACATCGGCAACCGCTGCGTGGCGGCGAAGGTCGACCGGCGCCTGTCGCCGCTGCGCACCGTGCTGCGCAACGGCCAGACGGTGCAGATCATCACCGCCAAGGGCGCGTCGCCGAATCCGTCGTGGGTGAACTTCGTTGCCACCGCGAAGGCACGCAGCGCGATCCGTCATTACCTGAAGACGCTGCAACGTTCCGAGGCTATCGAGCTGGGCCAGCAGCTGCTCAATTCGGCACTGGAAGAGTTCCAGCTGAATATCGACCGCGTCGAACCTGCAGCCATGAGCCAGGCGCTGCAGGAACTGAATATCAAGGATCGCGACGAACTGCTGGCGCAGATCGGCCTGGGCGAACGCCTGGCGCCGCTGGTGGCGCGGCGCCTGCTGCCAAGCGGGCACGATGAGAAGGGTGCGATCACGCCGTTGACCGTGGCTGGCACCGAAGGCCTGCTGGTCACCTATGCACGCTGCTGCCGCCCGATTCCGGACGATCCCATCATCGCGTTCCTGTCTGCCGGCCGCGGCATCGTCATCCACCGCGACACCTGCGGCAATGTCGAGGACTATCACAAGCATCCGGAGAAATGGCAGCCGGTCACCTGGCAGGTGAACCTCAACCGTTACTTCAGCGCCGAGGTGCGCATTGAAGCGGCCAACAAGATCGGCATGCTGGCCAGCATTTCAGCGGCCATCGCCGGCACCGACACCAACATCGGCCATGCCACGGTGGAACAGCGCGATGGCGATGTGTCATTGATCAAGCTCGAAGTCGAAGTGAAAGATCGCAAGCATCTGGCCCGCGTGGTGCGTACCATTCGCCAGATGCCGGAGATACTGCGCGTGTCGCGCTACCTGGCTTCGAAACGGAACCAGGACGAATGACCCGCCAGATCATCAGCACCACGAATGCTCCCGCCGCCATCGGCACCTATTCGCAGGCCGTGCGCGTGGGCAATACGGTGTACATTTCCGGCCAGATTCCGCTTGATCCGGCCACCATGCAGCTGGTCAGCGGCGACATCGATGCCGAGATCAGGCGCGTGTTCGACAACCTCGCAGCCGTGGCCGAAGCGGCCGGCGGCACGCTGGATCACGCGGTCAAGGTAACGGTGTTCCTCACCGACCTTGCGCACTTCGGGCGCGTGAACGAAGCCATGGCCACGTATTTCCAGCAGCCCTACCCGGCGCGCGCTGCCATCGGCGTTGCCGCGCTGCCACGCGGCGCCCGCGTGGAAGTGGAGTGCACCTTAAGCCTGTGACGAACGCGGGGCGACCACCAGCGCCCGCTCCGTCCGCAGCGGTCGATCCGCTGTTCCTGCTGCCTGCCCGCTATGAAGATCGCACGCGCGTCACTCCCATCGGCGCCTTGCTGCATGGCATGCGCGCGGTGGTCGAAGGCGAGGTGCAGCTGGTCGATGTGGTATATCGCCGGCGCCGCGCCATGCTGGTTCGTCTTTCCGACGGTTCGGGCTTCCTCAATCTGCGTTTCTTCCATTTCTCGCGCGCGCAGCAGGATGGTCTCGCGCGCGGCACGCGTCTGCGCTGCGTGGGCGAGGCGCGCCGCGGCCCGCAGGGTGTGGAGATGGTCCATCCGGAATATCGACTCATCCGGGGTGCACCCGAACCGCTCGACGACCGACTCACGCCAATCTATCCGCTGACCGAGGGGCAGACCCAGGGTCGCGTACGCGCCATGGTGAACAAGGCACTGGCGCAACTGGCGGCGAACCCGGCACAGGACCTGCTGCCTGCAGGCATTGTCGAACGGCTGCAGCTGCCCTCGCTGAGTGAGGCACTGGAGTTCGTGCATCACCCGCCGGTTGGCACTTCACTCGCTTCACTCGCGACAGGCCGCAATCCGGCGCAGCGTCGCCTGGCATTCGAGGAACTGCTGGCGCACCAGCTCTCGCTGCAACAGCTGAAGCAGCGCATGCAAGGTGCGCTTGCCGCCGCGCTCTCCGACTCAGCCGGGCTTGCCGGACGCTTCCTGCGCAGCCTGCCGTTCGGGCTCACCAGTGCCCAGACGCGCGTGCTGGCAGAAGTCGAGCATGATCTGCAGCAACCGCGACCGATGGTGCGGCTGGTGCAGGGCGATGTGGGCTGCGGCAAGACCGTGATCGCCGCTGCTGCGGCCGCATGCGCCGTTGGCAGCGGCTGTCAGGCCGCCCTGATGGCGCCCACCGAGCTGCTGGCGGAACAACACTGGCGTTCACTGGATGGCTGGTTCCGCCCGCTGGGAATCACCGTCGCGATTCTTTCTGGATCGAAGCCGGCCCGCACACGCCGCAGCGCGCTTGAGGCGGTGGCAAGCGGCGAGGTGCAGATTGCCGTCGGCACGCATGCACTGTTCCAGGAAGGCGTGGAGTTTCGCGACCTGGCACTGGTGGTGGTGGACGAGCAGCATCGCTTCGGCGTGCAGCAACGCCTGCGCCTGAAGGAAAAAGGCAGCCGCAGCGGCCACGCACCGCATCAACTGATCATGACTGCCACGCCCATTCCCCGCACGCTGGCCATGACCGCCTATGCGGACCTGGATGTCTCGGTCATCGATGAACTGCCGCCCGGCCGCACGCCGGTGCGCACCGTGGTGCTGCCGGAAGAACGCCGTGCCGAAGTCGTGGAGCGCATCCACAACGCCTGCCTCGAAGGACGCCAGGCCTACTGGGTATGTACCCTGATCGACGAATCCGAAGAGCTGCGCTGCCAGGCCGCCGAGGAAACCGCCGGCCTGCTGGCCGAAGCGCTGCCCACGCTGCGAATCGGACTGGTGCATGGCCGCATGACGCCCAAGGCCAAGGAAAAGGCCATGCACGAATTCAAGAACGGCCATACGCAACTGCTGGTTGCCACCACCGTGATCGAGGT
>JAATEY010000358.1 GCA_015655465.1 Gammaproteobacteria bacterium
AGGATACGTTCTGGGTTCCGAACGAGCAGATCACTGCCCATCTCGGACGCCTGCAGGCCCGCCGTGTGCTGGTGGTCGCCGATTCCTGCTATGCAGGGCTGCTTTCGGACGACCCTGGCACGCTGTTTCTCAAGGATCCTGCTGCAGTATCCCTTGAGTACGTGCGGTTCAAGTTGCCGAAGCGCTCACGCATGCTGATATCGTCCGGTGGGGACAAGCCCGTACTGGACGCGGGGTCGCAGGGCGACTCGGTTTTCTCGCGGGCCTTTCTGGAAGTGCTGGAGAAGAACACCGCGGTGCTTTCCGCGCCTGCGCTTTTCGTGCAGCTGCAGGCAAAGGTCAAGGCAGCGGCGGCGGCCAGCGGTTTTCGCCAGGTTCCCGAATTCAAGTCCATCAAGGGGGCCGGGCACGAATTCGGTGATTTCTTCTTCGTGCCGCGTTAGCCCGGGTTGCGGATACAGGGGCTATTCCAGCTCACTCAGCAGCTTGTTGAGCGGGGCGTACCTGGACAGCACCGTATACCGGGTGGAATATTCAGCCAGCACGGCGCGGGCCTCCGCTCTTGTTTCGCGGCCAGCGGTTTTCAGCTGCTTCGACAGTGCGTCCAGCGTCTTGCGCATGCCGGCGTTGGCCTCCGGATTCTTCGGGTGCAGGGCGTAGGCGCTGGCGTAGCTCCCGAAGGCTTCGCGGTACAGGGCGCTGGCGGCTTCCTGCCCCGTTGCCCGCCTGGTGCCGAAATCCAGCGCATCGTCACCCTCGGACATTGCCTGGTGAAACTCACGCTGAACCTCCGGGGCAAGGGCGCTGAAGGGCACCTGCGGCCTTGATTCGAGATAGTTCTGGTAGCCGCTCCAGGCAGCAACCGAGGCCAGCACGACCGCAGTTGCACCCAGTGCCTTGATCCAGGGGTTGATCCCTTCCAGCGCCTTGAGAAATGCGCTGGCATCGCGCCAGCGGGTGGCGCGGTCAAATGACAGGGAGCGCTGGATTGCCCGCCATTCCCGGCTTCGCAGGCCCTTGATGCGTGCGGGAACGATGCCTGCCGCTGCGACATTGTCCGCTCGCTGCCGTTCGAATGGGTGGCTGCCGGTCAGCAGTTCGTATGCCACGATCCCGAGGGCATAGATATCGTCGGCCGGGTGGGCATCTTCCCCCCGCAACATTTCCGGCGATGCATAGGCCATGGTCAGCGCGGCCAGCGATTCAGCGTGAAACTGGTCGTCTGCCCGTTGCCCTTCACGGGTCACGCGGGCAATGCCGAAATCCAGGATCCTGGCCGTGCCGGCCTCCGTCAGAAACACGTTGGCCGGCTTGAAATCCGAATGCACGATCCTGCGCGTGTGCGCGTAGGCAAGTCCGGCTGCCAGCCCGCGAAGTATCGGCAGGACCTGCGCACGCGAGTGGCCGGCGGGGGCATTGCGGATGTAATGCTCGAGAGTCTGGCCTTCGAGCAGTTCCATCGTCAGGAAGGCGCGACCGGCAGCACGATCGAGATCGAAATCAAACACGGTGGCGATATTCGGATGGGCGAGTTTCTGCGACTTTGCCGCCTCGCTCTGCAGCGCCGCATAGGCATCCGGATGCGCCTCGAAATCCGGACTCAGCAATTTCAGGGCAACGAAAGGTTGCGCCTTTTCCCGCAGCAGGTCCCTGGCCTTCCAGACCTGGCCCATGCCGCCCTGACCCAGGATGGTTTCGAGGACATACCGCTCGCGAACGACCATGCCCTCATCGGGGGCATCCGTAACAGCAGGCGCGGGCCCCAGAGGTCGCAGCCTCGTCTGCCCGGGGCCGGTCTGAGCTTCCGGACGCAGGAGAGTCTGGTCGCCAGGCGTAATGATGGCGTTAATCCTGATCAGCAGCTGTGGGTCCATCGCCTGGCGCCGCGGAGTTGCGTTGATGGCCAGCAGCCATTCGGACCGGGCGCTCGCGTTTGCGTCCATGTCGGACTGCAGTCGCTGCAGCAATTCATCCTGCGCAATGCAACCTGAAAGGCAGGCCTCGACTGTATCCGCGGCACGCGACATTTGACGCAATCTTATTACACGGCCAGCTATTTTCGGCCGGGATCCCTGCGCATTGCCGGCCCACCGCTACAGCCATGCAGCGGTGGGCCAGCAGCAGGACGCGCAGCGCCACGTCTAGAAGTCGTAGCCGTAGTTCAGGAACACGGTACGGGGCGCGCCCCGGTTGCGGTACAGGAAGGAATCGCCGGCGGGGGGACCAGCCAGCACCTGTGAGCGGATGCGCGTGGCGTAGCCTGCGTTGAACAGGTTCTCCACCCGCAGGCTGACGCGATGCTTGCGTGCCGGGTCCGGGTACCACTGCGCGCCGAGGTTGGCAGTGATGACATCGCCGTAGGCCTGCACGCCGAATTCGTCAACGCTGGTGGCGGTATGCCCGCTGAGGCTGGCGGTATGCAATGTGCCGACATACTTGAATGCGATGCTGGCGCCGAAAGGCTGGCCGGCGGGTTCGAATGTCAGGCTTGCCTTGGCGCTGTGGAGCGGCCGGTTGGGCAGCTGCCCGCCTGCGTCCGTATGTTCGCGGCTATGCATGTAGCTCGTGTCAAACGACAGCGCGTCGGTAAAGGAGCCGCGCAGCAGCAGCTCGAACCCGGAAACCTTCACGGTTGCGTCGGTGTTGACATAGATGCCGTAGTACCCCGGTGGCGGATTGTCTTCGTCAACGTCGATCAGGTTCTTCACACGCCGCTTCCAGCCTGAAATCTGCCAGGTAAGCGGGCGCGCGCCGGAATCAACCCTGCCACCGACCGCGAGGTTGATGTTGAAGCTGCGCTCCGGAATGAGGTCCGGATTGCCGCGCGCGTCTTCATCGGGGTCGATCGCATACAGCTGCTCGGCATCCGGCAGCATGAAGGACGTGCCGAGCGTGCCCTCGACATACAGCGCGTCGGTGATGTTGTAGACACCGGAAGTGCTCCACACGGTGGCTTGCGTGCTGCCGGTGTCGTTGTAGCGCAGGCCGGCGGTGAACCGGGCCCGCGTGGACAGATCATCCGTACTGCGGATCTGGCCGTAGATCGCCTGCACCTTTTCCGTCAGGCCGTCGATCACCAGCACTTCGTCGCGGCCGCGGAAGTTCTGGAAATCGTAGCCCAGGTGATATTCCAGGCCCCGTGTCAGGTTCAGTCTGGTCGCGGCGCTCAGGCCGAAATCCTTGTAGCCCCAGAACAGGCTGCCGGCGGGGTTGGTGCGGTCGAAATAGTTCGTGTCCCAGTCGTGCAGGTAGCCCTTGATGTAGATCTCCGCCCGGCTGCCGGCCGAGATGTCCAGGCGTCCGCTCAGCGTGTCCTCGTTGCGGTCGTTGACATCGGTGCGGGAGGAAGCAGCGCCGTTGACGGGATAGTCGAGCGCCGCCTCGGTGTGCACGCCCTGCAGCGTCAGCCGCACGCTGTCGGTGAAGTCGTAGCGGTACTTCAGGCCGAAGTTGTCCACGTCGTAGCGCCGGTCGCGCGCAGTCGAGGTGGGCTGGTAGGCGTCGAACAGGTTGTAGCCATCGGTCTTGTCCTTCGACGCCCAGGCGACGAACTTGTTGCCGCCCAGCGCACCGCGCCCATACGCGTTCAGGTGCAGGCCGTCGCGGCTGTCGCCCCCGACGCTGATCGCGCCACCGGGCTCATCGGAGAATGCACGCGTGACGATGTTGACCACGCCGGCCACAGCCTGCGTGCCGTAGAGCAGTCCCTGGCCGCCCTTCAGCACTTCCAGCCGCTCGATCATGCTGGCGGGCAGGGTGTCGGCCGGGCTGGTGCCGTTGTACAGCCGGTTGTTGATGCGCACGCCATCGATGGTCCACAGCACATCACCGGTGCGCGAGCCCTGCAGGGACAGATTGACGTAACTGAAGGCGCCAGCCTGGGTGGCCAGGTACCCGCCGGGAACCAGCATCTCGATCACCTGGGTGGTGTCGACGAATCCCTGGTTGCGGATCGCCTTGCCGGTCACGAACTCCACGTCATTGCCGTAACGCGACAATTCCAGCGGGGTGGTGACCTCCAGGCTCTTGGCGCTGACGATGACCTCGTTCAGCTCCTTGTCCGTGTCTTCGACTGCAAGACCTGTAGCGGGCACTGACAGGGCGAGCAGGGCGATGGAACTGCAGCCGGCAGGCGAAAAACGGCAAGTAAACATGAACCCCCCAAACCAGTGATTGAAAAGAGGAGGGACACTAGGGTGGGCGGCGGCGCTCGCCCAGTTCAGAACCGTTACCGAAACGTTGGAACACGCGGTATGGCGGTGGAATCCCCTGCCAGGGCCTCGTCCGCCTGGTCCGTCCCGATCGAGCAGCAGCGTACACTTCCGCCCCATGAATGCCGCGCGCCAAGCAGCGAAACGCCTGCTGATCCTGTCGCATCGCTGGCTGGGCATCGTGCTCGGCCTGATGATCGTCGTCTGGTTCGCTTCCGGTATCGCGATGATGTACGTCGGCGGTATGCCGCGGCTGACACCCGAGGCACGGCTCGACCATCTTCCGGTGCTGGACCTGTCTCGCGTGCGACTGACGCCGGCGGAGGCCGCCGCGCGGCCTGACGATGCAGACGCTACGCCGGTTGCGCCGTCGCTGCTGATGATCCAGGGTCGCCCGGCCTATCGCTTTCCCGGGGGCAGGACCGTGTTTGCGGACGACGGCTCGCTGCTCGCGCCCCTGGATGAGACCGCCGCCGCGCGGGTAGCACAACAGTTTCTGCACGAACCCGCCCCGCATCTGCGTCTGCTGCAGCAGCTCGATGCGCCAGACCAGTGGACGCTGTCGTTGCGCCGCGCCTTGCCGCTGCTGAAATATGCCGTGGGAGATGCACAGGGAACCCAGCTGTATGTCTCCACGCAGACCGCCGAAGTCGTGCAGGCCACCACGCGCCGCGACCGTACCAGGGCGTGGATCGCCACCATTCCGCACTGGCTTTATTTTTCCGCGCTGCGGCAGAACCAGCCGCTGTGGTATCGCATTGTCGTCGCCCTGTCCGCGCTTGCCTGCGTGATGGCGATGCTGGGCCTGGTGCTTGCATTCACGCAGTGGCGTCGGACACGGCCGCTGGACCTCGGACGCGCCATTCCGTATCGCGGCGGCATGCGCTGGCACTACATCACCGGCGCCCTGTTCGGCGTCTTCGCGCTGACCTGGGCCTTCAGCGGGCTGCTTTCGATGGAACCTTTCGCATGGACCAATGTGCCGGAGCTGCGCGTACATCAGGATGTACTGACGGGCGGGCCACCGGAGCTGGCGCGCTATGCAGGCATCGACGCAACGGCCCTGCCCACGCTGGTGGCGCCACGCTTCATCAAGGAAATCGGGTTCGTCCGCATCCACGGCGAGCACTACCTGAGCCTGCGCACTTCCGCGCAGGCGGATGCGCGGGAGTTGCCGCTCGAGCGCCTGCATGCTCCCTATGTCGTCGGCGGTCGCGCGCAGGACGATGAGGTGCTCGTGGAGGCGGCGACGCTGGCACGCCGCGCCCAACCCTTCGACAGCGAAGCAATCCTCGCGCGCCTGCGTACGGCATTGCCGGACGTGCCCTTCGTCGCGCACGAACTGCTGCACGACTACGACGACTACTACTATTCGCGCGGCGGCCAGATGCCGCTGCCCGTGCTGCGCGTGAAGCTCGGTGATCCGCTGCGGACCTGGCTCTACATCGATCCACGCACCAGTCAGCTGGTCGCGAATGTACACCGCTACAGCCGTGTCGAACGCTGGCTGTACAACGGACTGCACAGCCTGGACTTCCGCTTCTGGTACGCGAAGCGGCCGCTGTGGGACTTCGTGATGCTGACGCTGCTGCTTGGCGGGCTGGCCATCAGCAGCCTCGGGCTGTACTACGGCATCCGGCGCCTCGTACGCTGAAGAAGAGGCGGCCGCTCCAGCGGCCGCTACGCGATCAGGGGATTTCCGGCGCGGTCCAGCCGCCGCCCAGTGCCACGAACAGGGTCAATGCCGCGGTCAGGCGCGACAGCCGGGCCTGCGCCACGGAATCCTGTGCCGAGTACAGCGAGCGCTGCGCATCGTACAGTTCCTGCCGGTTGGCGGAGCCCTCACGCAATTCCAGCTCTGCCAGCTCCAGGGAGCGGCGCGATTGCGCCAGCGTGGCTTGCTGGCTCTCTTCCGCACGCTGCGCTGCTGCTACCGCGGCGAGCGCGTCGTCCACTTCCTTGAGCGCGCTACGGATGGTCTGGGCGTAGTTGATCAGCGCGACGTACTCGTTGGACTGCGCATTGAGCACATTGGTTTTGCGGGTGCGATAGCTGAAGATGCCTTCCGCGATCCGCAGCGCGCCCGAAATGGAGAAGTTGCGCGAATCCGTCAGCGAGAACAGTTCGTCGGAGGTCCTTGTGGACCCGCTGGCCGACAGCGACAGCGACACCGGAATCAGGTTGGCACGGGCCACGACAAGGTTCGCCTTGGCGACCGACATGTCGGTTTCCGCCGATGCCATGTCCGGGCGGCGCAGCAGCAGGTCGGAGGGCAGCCAGGGCGCTATTTCCGGCACGTGCAGCTGTTCGATGGGCTCACCCGCCAGATGGAATTCCTGTGGCGTCACGCCCAGCAGCAGGCCCAGCGCCGTTTCGGCCTGGCGCATCTGGTTCTCGAGCGGAATCAGGCTGTTGCGCTGCTGCAGAACGGTGATGTTCTGCTGCGTCACATCGAATTGCCGCAGCAGGCCATTGTCGTAGCGCGCCTGCACGATGCGCTGCACCTGCTCGGCAATGTCGAGGTTCTCGCGTGCGATGTCCACGCGCGAACGGATCGAGAGCAGGTTGAAATACGACCGCGCGACATTCGCGCTCAGCTGGATGCGCGCGAGGTCGGCGTCGTATTTCGTGCCGATGAAACTGGCCACGTTGGCCCGATAGCGCGCCGCGGTGGCGCCCCAGAGATCAACGGTGTAGCTGGTGCTCAGGCTCAGCGAAGTGGAATCGCGCGTGGTTTCCGGTGTCCCGTTCGGGAGTGCGTCTCCGGTTCCACCACTGAGGGTCCGGCCGGTGCTCGCACTCACGCTCAGCTCCGGAAACAGGCTGTCGTGCTGGCCGCTCAGCGCCCGTTCGGCCTGCTTCAGCCGCTCTTCGGTGCCGATGATGCCGGGGTTGTTCTTTTGCGCGTCGTCGATCAGCTTTTCGAGCACCGGCGAGCCGAAGCCCTTCCACCAGTCCTTGGCGACGCCGGCAGCAGCCTGCGGTGTGCTGCCGGCATCCCATGCTGGCGGCAGCTTCACCGGGTTGTCGACCCTGTCCATGCGGTAGGAGCGGCAGCCGGCCAGCAGCGCCACCGTCGCGGCGACGGTGACCAGGTTGAAGACTGCGGCGCGGCGGCGCCGCGGATTGCTTGCTTGGGAATTCACGACATCACTCCGATTGCAGCGCAACGACAGGATCGAGATAGGCCGCCTTGCGCGCGGGCAGGAAACCGAATATCAGGCCGATGGCAAAGGTCGAGCCGAAGGCCAGCATCACCGGGAAGAGGGTATAGGCAATGGGTGTATTGGGGAAGAAACGGCCCACCAGTGCGGCGGCCCCGATTCCCGCCACAACGCCGATGGCGCCACCGATCAGCGACACCACCAGCGCCTCGATCAGGAACTGCTGCATGATGTTGCCGGTGCGCGCGCCGGTGGCCATGCGGATGCCGATCTCGCGCGTGCGTTCGGTGACGCTCACCAGCATGATGTTCATCACGCCGATGCCGCCCACCAGCAGCGAGATGGCGGCGATCGAACCCAGCAGCATGGTCATGGTCTGGCGGCTCGCCACCTCATTCTCGAGGAACATGCCGGCGTTCATGATGCGAAAATCCACCGTGCCATGGCGTTCGGCCAGCAGCGATTCGATCTGGGCCGTGGTCTCCTTGATCTTGTTCACATCGTCTAC
>JAATEY010000130.1 GCA_015655465.1 Gammaproteobacteria bacterium
ATCGGTCTTGGAGATGACATCGCCGGCCTTCAGCATCAGGTGTTCGAGAATACGGTACTCGAAAGTGGTGAGTTCAACCGGCTTGCCTTCCACCGTCACCGTCTGCGTGCGGGTATCGAGCACCACCGGACCGCAGGCAAGACTGGAAGATGCCCAGCCCCCGCTCCGGCGCAGCAATGCCTGCAGGCGGGCCAGCACTTCTTCGAAGTGGAACGGCTTGGCGACATAGTCGTCGGCGCCTGCATCGAGCCCCTCCACCTTGTCCTGCCAGCGGTCGCGCGCCGTCAGCACCAGGATCGGGAAGCGCTTGTCCTGCGCGCGCAGGCGGCGGATCAGTTCAAGGCCGGGCAGTTTTGGCAGGCCCAGGTCGATCACCGCCACATCCACTGGATATTCGAGGCCGGCATACAGCCCTTCCTCACCGTCGACCGCCACATCCACCGTGAATCCGGCGGCAATCAGCTCGCGCTGCAGGACCTCGCGTATGGCAATCTCGTCTTCGACAACCAGCACCCGCATGGCCTACAGCTCCCCACCGGTTTCTGCATCCACCTTCACGGTCCAGACCCGCCCTTCCTTGGACAACAGGCGCAGCACGTATATGCGCCGCCCCTTCAGGTCGTCTTTTTCGGCCTTTACTACCTTGGCGTTATGGCGTTTCTCGACAATTGCAATAATCCGGTCCTGGGACAAACCGGCCAGCATGCGCGGCGGCTGGGGCAACTCCCGGGACGCTTCGGCAGTTGCCCCGACATGGGAATGGGTCTTCGCAGCGGCGGGAACCTGCAGGCCCAGCGCGATGAACAGGACCGGCAATCCGATGCCGGCCCTGGCGCGCCATCTGCGCATTGCTGTGGATCCCTGCTGCATGGCGCTATCGTACGTGATCAACCCAGCGGATGAACATCGACCGCGACCCGCAGGTAGCGACCGGGATCATAGGGCAGCTGCGTGACCTGGCGACGGCCGTTGTATTCATAGGTCACCCGATAGCCCGCCACGCGTTCGTCGAACCGTTCCTCCTGCCGGGTGCGGCAATGCTGCACCTGCTCAAGGCGCGGCTCGCGATAGTCGCCGCGGCCGTCGGACTTGCCAAGCTCGTTGCCGATCGCGGCACCGACCACTGCACCGCCCAGTGTGGCGGCGCGACGTCCGTCACCATGACCGATGGCATTGCCGAGGATCGCGCCAACTGCGCCGCCGAAGATGGCAGCACCGGCATTGGCCGGCCGGCGGTCCGGGCGCACCCGGTCTTCGGTCCAGCACTGCTCGACCGGCACGGTGTAGCGCACCCGCTCCAGCACCGGCTCGACCTGCACCACGCGAGCGTAGTCGGTATCCCGGTTGCCGCGAGCATGATTACGATCGCCGCGGTAATTGCCGTGGTCGGCCAGGGCGCTGCCTGAAACTGCAGTGATTGCCAGCGCCACTGCGCTGATGAGAATCTGGTTGTTCATATTGCCTCCACCTGACACCCGCGGCCTCTTGCGGGCTTGGGGCAATACTGCAGGGATGTCCATGAATCAGGACTGAACGCCCTTTTTCACTGTTTCCCAGAGCTGGTCCAGCGCATCCGGCGCGAGAGTCGCCAGCTGCAGGCCGCGGTGCAGCGCCAGCTGTTCCATGGCCCTGAAACGATTCTCGAAGCGGCTGTTGGCCTGCCGCAGGGCTGTTTCCGGATCCACCTTCAGGTGGCGCGCGTAACTGGTCACAGCCAGCAGCAGATCCCCGAGTTCGTCTTCCACCGTCGAGCCTGCAGCGCCCTGCAGCGCGGCTTCGACTTCAGCCAGTTCCTCGAGCACCTTGGCGTGCGGACCGGTTGCATCGGGCCAGTCGAAACCCGCTGCTGCGGCGCGTTTGCCGAGTTTGGTTGCACGCATCAGTGCCGGCAGTGCCAGTGGCACATCGTCCAGCACTCCAGTTGCGCCGCGCGCAGCGCGTTCATCGGCCTTGATGGCCTCCCACTGATGATGATCGCCGCCGCCGCCATCGCCATCGCCGAATACATGCGGATGCCGGTGTGTGAGCTTGCCGGCGATTCCAGCAGCCACTTCGTTGAAATCGAACCGGCCCTGCTCGGCAGCAAGCTGGGCATGGAACACGACCTGGAACAGCAGGTCGCCGAGTTCATCGCGCAATGCGGCGTCCGATCCGGACTCGATGGCACCGACCACTTCATATGCTTCTTCGAGCGCATAGCGGGCCAGCGAACGGGAATCCTGGGCCAGATCCCAGGGGCAGCCCGAGGCAGGATCGCGCAGGCGGCGCATCACGGCGAGCAGGCGCACAAGGCCATCCAGGGATTCAGGGTTCATGTCGGCAGGTTCGCTCATGACAGCGCCAGTGCGCGCAGCGCGAACAGCATTCCTGCGGTGGCGCCCCAGATGCGATGCTCGCCAAACTGCAGGTCGCGTACCGCCACGTCGATGCCACCTATGTTGCGCATCGTAGGCCGCTCGTTGGCTGCTTCGAGCAGAGCGGCAAAGGGCAGGACAAAACTGCTCTGCACTTCGGCCGCGTCGACCCGTGGAGCAAAAGTATCTGCAAGCAGCGCGATGACGGGCGTGATGCGGAATCCGGTCAGCACGACCTGGTCCGGCAGATAGCCGATCACCTGCGCGTCAACGGCTGCCAGCCCCACTTCTTCGCGTGCTTCGCGCAATGCTGCCTCCGCGGGCCCCGCATCGCCAGCCTCGATCACGCCGCCGGGAAATGCGATCTGGCCGGCGTGCTGCCGCAGATGTCCGGCACGCACGGTCAGCAGGATGCCAGGGGTTGCCGCTGCATGCAGCAGCCCGATGAGCACCGCTGCCGGACGCAGCACGGGCGGGATCAGCTTGAGCAGACGCGGATCGGTGCTGTCTGCCAGCCCGGCGCCGATGCGGATGAATTGCGGGTCATGTTGCGGCTGGCTGCCGGCAAGGCGCTCCAGCAACCTGTTCCAGGCCGCATCGGGAACAGCATTGCGCGCTGCCATCATCATCCGCCCCCGCTGGTGCCTCCCTTGATGCCACCCAGCGTGAGCTCGGCAGGATCCAGCAGCGCCTGCAACCGGGCCAGCGGCAGATCGGTGTTCTTCGCCGCCACTTCGATGATGGGCTTGCCTTCCGCATAGGCCTTCTTGGCAATCGCTGCGCCCTTTTCATAGCCGATCACGGGGTTCAGTGCGGTGACCAGGATCGGATTGCGCTCCAGCGCGTCCTTCAGCCGCGATTCGTTGACGACGAAGCCGGCAATCGCGGCATCGGCGAGCGCGCGCGACACATTCGCCAGCAGCCGCAGGCTCTCGATCAATTTGTAGGCGATCACCGGCAGCATCACGGTCAGCTGGAAATGGCCGGACTGCCCCGCCACGGAAATGGTGAGGTCGTTGCC
>JAATEY010000041.1 GCA_015655465.1 Gammaproteobacteria bacterium
CGCAAGGATGGCTCAACCACTTATCTCGAAGCCTCGGCATCACGGTGGCCGAGCGGCAGGCGGATGTTCGTTACGGTGATCCTGCGAGACATCAACCAGCGTCGGGCCACGGATGCCGCCCTGCGCAGCAGCGAAGCAGAAACCCGCACTGCCGCAACTGCACTGATGGAGCTCAACCAGACACTGGAAGAGCGCGTCCAGCAGCGCACCGCGCAACTCATGAAAGCCGAGGAAGCCTTGCGCCAGAGCCAGAAAATGGAAGCCATCGGCAACCTGACTGGCGGCATCGCCCACGACTTCAACAATCTTCTGCATGTCATCAGCGGCAACCTCCATCTCCTGAAGCGGGATGTGGCCGGCAATGTACCTGCGCAACAGCGCGTTCAGAGGGCACTGGATGGTGTGGCACGGAGCGCCAGGCTCTCTTCGCAATTGCTGGCTTTTGCCCGGCAACAACCGCTCGACCCCAAGGTCATTCATGTTGAAAGCTTCCTCCATGACATGGAGGACATGCTCCGCAAGGCGGTCGGCGACGGCATCACGCTAGAGATCGTGCTCGACACCGGGCTCTGGAATACGCTGGTCGATCCCGGCAATGTCGAGAACGCCATGCTCAATCTGGTCATCAACGCGCGCGACGCCATGGAGGGCCGGGGCCGCCTCACAATCGAAGCGCACAACGTCGTCCTCGATGCCAACTATGCCGACACACATCCGGAGGTCACGCCCGGCCAGTACGTGCTGATTGCCGTCGTCGACCGGGGAACGGGGATGTCGCCGGAAGTCGCACAGCAGGCTTTCGACCCCTTCTTCACCACCAAGCCGGAGGGCCGGGGCACCGGACTCGGGCTGTCGATGGTATATGGGTTCGTCAAGCAATCCGGGGGGCACATCAAGATCGACAGCGAAGTCGGGCAAGGCACGACTGTCAGTATCTACCTGCCGCGCTCGCTTCAGTCCGAAGACCAGCTTGTCGGCGTCGACGCGACTCCGGTGACAGGTGGCAGCGAGATGGTGCTGGTCGCAGAAGACGACGATTCGGTGCGCGATACGGTGGTCGCAATGCTCAACGATCTGGGATACCGGGTTCTGAAAGCCAGGGATGCGCAGGGTGCGCTTACCATCATCGAAAGCGGCATGCCCATCGATCTGCTGTTCACCGATGTACTCATGCCGGGCCCTCTGAAGAGCACCGATCTGGCCCGCAAGGCGCGGGAACGCATTCCCTATCTGGCGGTACTCTTTACCTCGGGCTATTCGGAGAATGCCCTCACTCCCGGCGGTCGCCTGGCGGCCGACGTGGAATTGCTCAGCAAGCCCTATTCACGCGACGCGCTCGCGCGGAAGTTGCGGAATGTCCTGACCAATGCCTCGGAACGAAGAAGCCGCAACTGAGGACTGCGGGTATCTCATGCTGAATCTTCGTCCCGCTCTGCAGGATGAATCAACACGCCTTTGCCGTGACGCAGCAGCACTGCAAACTCATCGGCTGTTACTGCCGGGCTGTGCAGGAAGCCCTGGGACTGGTCACAGCCCATGTGCCAGAGATAGTCGAGCTGTTCCTGCTTCTCCACTCCCTCCGCCACCGTCGTCATGTTGAATGTGCGCGCAAGCTCGATGATCGTCTTTACCAGGCTCGCGCCGACAGGGTTGCCCACAGACTCGGCAACAAAGCAGCGGTCGATCTTGAGGGTGTCGATGGGCAGCGCTGCCAGCCGGCGCAGCGAGGAATAGCCGGTGCCGAAGTCATCGATCGCGATCTTGACCCCGGAGTCGCGCAGCAGTTTCAGCCGCTGGACTTCGGCGCGGGAATCTTCCTGGAGTACGCCTTCCGTGATCTCTACATCCAGTCCCGATGTCTTCGTGGACCAGGGCTCCACCGCCCGGAAGAAATCGCGCACGAAGTCGGGATGTCTCAGCTGTGCGGGAGAAATGTTGACGGCGACCCGGATAGGCGGCAGCCCCTCACGCAGCCAGCGCTGGCAATCGCTCGCCGCCTGGCGAATTACCCAGTCGCCAGTCTGGACTATCAGTCCCGTGGATTCGAGCAATGGCAGAAAAACAGAGGGTGCCACGAGACCTTCCTCGGGGCTGCGCCAGCGTATCAGTGCCTCGGCTCCCTGGATACGTCTGGTGATGACGTTGACCTTCGGCTGGTAGAAGAGTTCGAACTCCTTGCGTTCAAGCGCAAGCCGCAGCCTGTGCTCCAGCGCGAACTGGCCGACACCTTCCGAACGTGTCGTCGAGCTGTAACGTACGTGTTTGGCACCCGATACCCGTGCATCGTGCAATGCCGCTTCCGCACTCTGCACGAGGGCAGTGGAATCCGACACGTCCTCCGGAAAATGTGCAAACCCAGTCCTGACCGCCACGGGAATTACGCGACCTTCAATCTGGAACGGCTCGCCGAAGACGGTCTGCGCCTGTTGACGTCCCGCGACCCGGATTTCCTCGTCGGTACGATTGCCCGGCGCGGTGATCAGGGCGAAGGTCCCACCACCGAAATGCGCGATCTGATCGGTCTTCGGATAGTAGCGCTTGAGTCGATCGGCCACATGCTGCAGGAGCAGGTCGCCAGTTCTGCGCCCGAAGGAGTCATTGATGATGCTCAGTCGCTCGATATCCATCACAACCACGGCATAGTGGGACTCGTGGCTCCTGGTATTGCCGACAAGGCGCTGCACGCGTTCACAGAACAGCGGACGCTTGGCCAGGCCGGTCTGTGAATCGAAATGAGTCAGGAAGCGGGCCGTCGTATCCCGCTGTATGTACTGGAGCCCGAACGACAGGTTGCCGGCAGCTTCCCGCAGCATCTCCAGCTCCTCCTTGCCGACGATATTCGAGTCCCGGGCACTCAGGACCAGGACTGCAACAGTGGTGCCGTCGATGACCAGCGGCAGGACGACGACCGATTGAAGGCCGGCATGGATCATCAACGCATCGAGGTTCACCGTCGCCGACGGAGACGCCGTGCTGTTGCATACGTACTCCTTGGCTGTCCTGATGACCCTGGAGATGACACTGGACTCGCGGGCAGCAGATTCCGCCACATATGTGCGCAGTTCTTCCGTTATCCCGTCATCAATGCCACTCCAGGCCACAGGCTGCATGGCCGCGATATCGAGAACCTTGGTGGACGCAATCGCGGCGGCGTAACCACCCGCGGATATGGCCAGTCGGCAGGTCTCGCGAAGCAGCTCCTTGCGGTCACGGATTCGCAGTACCAGGCTGTTGACACCGCTCAGCATGCGAAGCACCCGATAGAGACGCGCGATCAGCGCCTCCTGCTTGGCGCGCTCGACGCTCGCGGCTGCATCGTTGATGGCACGGGATACTGCAGGGGCAAGGCGCGAAATATTGTCCTTCAACACGTAATCGGTGGCGCCCGAGCGCAGGGCACGAATGGCCCGTTCCTCGCCGATCGTTCCTGACACGAAGATGAATGGCACCGCCGGTGCATGCTGTCGCGCAAGTTGCAGCGCCGACATCCCGTCAAACTGTGGCAGGCTGAAATCGGACAATACTATCGTGGGTCTGAAGTCATGCAGCGCAGCGACCAGGTCCGATGCGGTCTGCACGCGATTCCAGACGCATTGAATACCTGCCCGCTTGAGTTGATGCAGTGCAAGCTCCACGTCGGCCGGCTGGTCCTCGACGAAGAGTATGCGGTTTACCAGCGAGGAATCATTACTCATGACTGTCTATCCATGGTGCACACTTCGCGGCCTGCTGGATCTTCGCTACGGGCAGCCGCAGGTCAGTAGTGTAGAATTTCCAGGGCAGTCTGGTGCAAATGCCTGAAAAACAAATACGTGGCAAAGGGAATGTGGCAGGCCGCCCTCTGCAGCATTCCGGCATGTAGTCGCACCAACTGTCACAGACACCGACCCATGTAAACTCGCGCCACGGTGCTCCCGACCCTGCCGGAAAGAAGTGACCTTCGTCTCGATTCCGACGGCAAAGGCCGCAGAATGAATTCCCTGTAGGAACGCTCCTACACTTGAAGATTAACCATTTGGTATACAGCCGGGCAACGGACTTTTTCGCTCTTCGCAACCAAACGAAAGAACCTCGCTGCCTATCCCGAAAGGGATAGATCACTCCCCCTCCCCTGACATGCACTGACCCCACCGTCTGGTGAATGGGCACGAAGCCCCCGACCACTCAGGATGCATCTCACGAGCTGACAGCTCATTTGCAAGACCGACAGGGAGAGATGACGATGACCCCCACCAATCCGTCCAGGTTTGTTCCCTCGCGTATCGCCGTGCTGGCCATCGTTGGCCTGGCGGCGAGCGCACCTTTATTTCTGACCGCCTGCAGCCCGGAGGCTGCGCAGGCGGCGGTTGCCCAGGGCCCGGCTGCTCCGCAAGTCACCGTGGCCACGGTACTGAAGCGACAGATCACCAACTACCAGGAGTTCACCGGCCGCATCGAGGCCGTGGAACGGGTGGAACTGCGCCCGCGCGTCTCCGGCTACATCGAATCCGTCGCGTTTCGCGAAGGGGCCGAAGTAAGGAAAGGCGATGTACTGCTGGTGATCGATCCGCGTCCCTATGACGCCGCCCTGAAACGCGCACGCGCCGAACTGGCACGCGCCGAGAGCACCAACCGCCAGGCACAGAGTGAGCGCGAGCGCGCCGTGAAGCTGCTGGCGCTGCGCGCGCTGTCGCAGGAGGAATTCGATGCGCGCACTGCGGGCAGCGAGAAGTCCAGCGCCGATGTCCAGGCCGCGCAGGCGGCGGTCGACGCCGCACAACTGGATCTCGAATTCACCAGGGTGCGCGCACCAATCAGCGGCATCGTCGGCCGGGCCGAGATCACTGCCGGCAATTTCGTCAGCAGTGGTGAATCGGTGCTCACGCGCCTGGTATCCATCGACCCGGTGTACGTGCGCTTCGATGGCGATGAGGCGACCTACCTGCGCCAGGAACAGTACGCCCGTGCGCAGGGCGCCGGCAAGACACGCAAGCCGCAGTCCGTGGATATCGGCCTCGCCAACGAGGAAGGTTATCCGCATGCGGGGGTCATGGTGTTCACCGACAATCAGCTGGACCCGGCGACCGGTACCATTCGCGCCCGCGCCCGGCTCTCGAACCGCGACCGCCTCTTTACCCCGGGCCTGTTCGCGCGCGTGAGACTTGGCGAGGGCGCGAACCATTCGGCAGTACTGATCGAGGACAGCGCGGTGGGCACCGACCAGACGCGTCGCTTCGTCTACGTGGTGAAAAGCGACAACACCCTGGAATACCGCGAAGTGGAACTCGGCGCATTGCATGAAGGCCTGCGCGTGGTGCGCAGCGGACTTGCCGCGGGGGAACACATCGTCGTGAAAGGGTTGCAGCGGGTGCGTCCCGGCGCAACCGTCGCGCCGCAGCTGGTCACCATGCGATTACCCAATGACGAAGACGCCAAGGTCGTACTGGCGAAGAACCTGCCATGAACATCTCGAAATTCTTCATCGAACGGCCGGTGTTTGCGGCCGTGCTCTCGGGGTTCATCCTGATCGCAGGCCTGATCTCGCTGTTCAAGCTGCCGATCAGCGAATACCCGGAAGTGGTCCCACCTTCGATAGTGGTGCGGGCGTCCTATCCCGGCGCCAACCCGCAGGTGATCTCCGAAACCGTGGCCGCACCACTGGAACAGGAGATCGTCGGTGTGGAGGACATGCTGTACATGTCTTCCCAGGCCACGCTCGACGGCAACCTGTCGCTGACCATCACCTTCCGCATCGGCACGGACATCGACCGCGCGCAGGTGCAGGTGCAGAACCGCGTCTCTTCCGCGCTGCCAAGGCTGCCGGACGAGGTGCGCGCGCTAGGTGTATCGACCACCAAGACTTCGCCGGACCTGATGATGGCGGTCAATCTCGTTTCACGCGACCGCCGCTACGACGCGCTGTACCTGCGCAACTACGCAGTGCTGCACGTCAAGGACGAACTGGCGCGCCTGCCCGGCATGGGCAGCGTGCAGGTATTCGGCGCCGGCGACTACGCGATGCGCGTCTGGCTCGATCCGGAGAAGCTCGCCGCGCGCAACCTGACCACGGGTGACGTATCGCGCGCGATCAAGGAGCAGAACCTGCAGGTGGCCGCCGGCCAGATCGGCGCGCCGCCAGCGCCGGGCAGCGAGTTCCAGATCGCGCTGGATACGGCGGGCCGGCTGTCGAGCGAGCAGGAGTTCCGCGACATCGTCATCAAGACCGGTGCGAACGGTGAAGTACTGCGCCTCGGCGAGGTCGCGCGCGTGGAAATGGGTGCGAACACCTATGCGCTGCGCGGACGCGTGGATCACGACGAGACCGTGACG
>JAATEY010000319.1 GCA_015655465.1 Gammaproteobacteria bacterium
CCGCGGCCGCATCGTCGGGTCCGAGCACTATCTGACCAAGCCGTTTACCAAGGAAGAGCTTCTGGGTGCGATCGATACGCACATTGGGAGATAGGAAAGTGGCCCTGATACTCATCGTCGATGATTCGCCCACGGAAGTGCATGTCATGAGGAAGGCGCTCGAAAAGGGCGGCTTCAGGACGGCCACCGCCGGCGACGGTCAGGAAGGTGTGCGGCTCGCCCGCGAAATGCACCCTGACCTCATCTTCATGGACGTCGTCATGCCGGGCATGAACGGTTACCAGGCAACGCGTGCCATCGTGAACGATCCGGGCACGCGCTCCATCCCCATTGTCATGGTGACCACCAAGGGGCTGGAGACCGACCGTGTATGGGGGCTGCGCCAGGGTGCGGTCGACTACATGGTGAAGCCAGTCACGCCCGATCTGCTGGTGCAGAAAGCCCAAGCCACGCTTGCAGCTTGAGGGCGGCAGGGTGGATGCCAGTTCCGCGATTCGAGCGTTGCGCGACAGGCCTTATGACCTGCTGGTCGCGCTGGATCGCCGCGGACGCACGGCTTCCGCCGAGCCTCGTGAAACCGCCAACGCCGATCGTGAGTGGGTGGGTGTCGCCTGGCGCATGGCCGGCGAGGCATACCTCGTCGCCCGCGAGGAAATGCGCGAAGTGCTTACCTATCCGGGTCAGCTCACCCGCGTGCCGGGTGCCAAAGGCTGGGTGAAGGGGCTCGCCAATGTGCGCGGCGCGCTGCTGCCGATCATCGATCTGCGGCAGTACCTGGGCAGCGGCGCCACGCCACTGACCCGCAACACCCGCCTGCTGGTGGTGAACCATCGCGATGTGCCGGCCGGTCTCATGGTGGACGAAGTGCTGGGCTTCCGGCGCTTCACCGATGGTGAATTCAGCGGCGACGCGCCGCCCACCATCGTGCGTTGCGAAAGATATATCGCAGGGGCGTTCCGGCGTGGGGTGGAAGCCTGGCCGGTGCTGAGCCTGCGCCTGCTTGTCGAAAATCCGGGGTTCTTGGATGCAGCAGCCTGACAGTTCCAATTCATCGCGCAGCCTGGTGTTGCTGACACTGGCCGCGCTGTTGCTGGTGGCGGTTGCCGGGCTGGCGTTGTTTTCCGACAGCACCCTCGGCATGCTGGCCGGCGTGCTGGCGCTGGTGGCACTGGTGCCGCTGGGATTGCTGTTCCTGTCGATCCGCAGCGGCGTCGATGAAGCGGCGGTGGCACGCATGGCGGTCGACGCGCAGCGCAATGAGAGCGAGCGCAACCAGGGCGCCATCCTGCGGTTGCTGGACGAGATTGCAGGCCTTGGGCAGGGCGACCTGACCGCCACCGCCACCGTGACCGAAGACATCACCGGCGCAATCGCCGACTCGGTGAATATTGCGGTGGAATCGCTGCGCGGCCTGGTCACCACCATCAACCAGTCGTCGGTACAGGTGGACGGTGCTGCAAAGCAAACGCAGGCGCTGGCCCAGCATCTGGCGAAGTCTTCCAGCGCACAGTCGCGGCAGATCGCGTCGGCCACCGAGTCGATCGGCGCGATGGCCGGTTCAATTGAAGAAGTTTCGGGCAACGCCGAACGGGCGGCCGATGTGGCGCGCCACTCGGTGGATATTGCGCACAAGGGCGGCGAGGCCGTGCGCCGCACCATCCACGGCATGAACGCCATCCGCGAAACCATCCAGGAAACCTCCAAACGCATCAAGCGCCTGGGTGAGAGCTCGCAGGAGATCGGCAACATCGTCGAGCTGATCAACGACCTGGCAGAGCAGACCAACATCCTGGCGTTGAACGCTTCCATACAGGCATCGATGGCAGGCGAGGCGGGCCGCGGCTTCGCAGTGGTTGCCGACGAAGTGCAGCGACTGGCCGAGCGCGCCACCAATGCCACCAGGCAGATCGACGCGCTGGTGCGCACCATCAAGACCGATACCAATGGTGCCGTGGTGTCGATGGAGCGCAGCACGGCCGATGTGGTCGGCGGTGCCACGCTGGCCGAGAACGCCGGCTCCGCGCTCGAGAAGATCGAGCAGGTGTCGAACCAGATCGCAAGCCTGGTGCAGAACATCTCGGCCAGCGCGCGCAACCAGACGCAGTCCTCGCAGAGCGTTGCGCGCAACATGCAGGTGTTGCGCGAGATCAGTTCGCAGACAGCCGATGCCACCAGCAGCACCTCGGACGCCATCGCGAAACTGGCGCAGCTGTCCGCCGCGCTGCGCAAGTCGGTGGCCGGGTTCCGTCTGCCGGAAGCTGGCGCGGCATCTGCCGGCGCGCAGCGTTCACGCGGCAATCCCGATGATGAAGCGGCCATCACGGGCACCTTTCGCCGCGTTGCGGGTGACATGAATGGCTGAGGCTGCGGACCTGACCTCGCAGGTCGCCAGCCAGACGCTGGATGCGGTTGCGCGGGAGATCATGGCCTCGCTCAACGAGGCACGCGTGGCGCTGGAGGCCTTTGTCGAGCAGGGCGACAACAACTCGCTGCTGCAGCGCTGCCGCAGTGAACTTGCGCAGGTGCAGGGTGTGCTGCGCGTCATGGAGGTCCATGGCGCGGCGCTGCTGGCCGAAGAGATGCACGCAGTCTGCGTCTATCTCGAGTCCACCCTCGAGGTGCGCAAGAACCAGGCTGAAGCGCTCGATGCATTGGTGCGCGCCACCGTGCAGCTGCCCGGCTATCTGGATCGGGTGCTGGCCGGCGGGCGCGACATGGCACTGGTGCTGCTGCCGCTGCTGAACGACATGCGGGCGGTGCGGGGCAGTCCATTGCTGTCGGAAGGCACCCTGCTGTCGCTCAATCTGCGCTCGGACCAGCAGGCCGCACCGCAGCTGCCGGACGGTGGCGAAGAGCACCTGACGGTGGTGCAGTGGGCGCGCAAGCTGCGCGCGCGCTTCCAGATGGGGCTGATCGGCTGGATACGCGGCGAACGGGTTGACCACCATCTCGAGAGCATCGCTACCGTTGCCACCCGCTTTGAAAAGATCGCAACCACCCAGGCATTGTTCCAGCTGTGGTGGGTGGTGGGCGCACTGATCGAGGCGTTGCGTGAGCGCGGCGTGGAAGGCGGCGTGTCCGTAAAGCGACTGCTTGGCCTTGCCGACCGCGAGATCAGGCGGCTCTATGAACAGGGCGAGGCGCTGTATGCGCAGCATCCGCCGGTCGAACTGCTGAACAACCTGCTCTATTACATCGCGCGCGCTACATCGGGCGGCCCGCGCGTCACTGCGGTGCGCAATTCCTTCCGCCTCGGCGAGCTGCTGCCGGTGGATGAGAACATCGAGCAGGAACGCGAGAACCTGTCGGCACCGTCCATCAAGCTGATGCAGACCGTGGCCGCCGCCATTCGTGAAGACCTCGCCAAGGTCAAGGATGTGCTCGATATCTATGTGCGCCGCGGCGGCGCCGCGCCCGACGAACTCGGGCCGCAGATCGAGCTGCTGCGCAAGATCGGCGACACACTGGGCGTGCTGGGCCTGGGTGAACAGCGCGCCAGGGTGCAGGCGGAGATCACCCGCCTCGAGGCGCTGGTCGCATCGAATGACCGGCCTTCCGAATCGGCGCTGGTCGATATCGCCGCCGCCCTGATCCAGGTGGAAGACCGTCTCGACGACGAACTGATCGGCATGATATTGCCCCGCGCTCGCGTGGCCGGCGAAGTCGCCGTGGATGTCGACTTCCAGCATGTGCAGTCGGCGGTGCTGCGCGAATGCGTGGTGAATCTCGCACGCGTCAAGGAATACATCAGCCAGAACGTCGGTGGCACCCTCGATGCCACGGGTTTCGACAACTGGCTGGATCTCATGCAGGGCATGCAGGCAGGGCTGCTGATGCTGGGCAAGTCGCGGGCCGTGCAGGACATCGAGCGTGTCACCGGGCACCTGAAGACCGTGATGCAGCAGGGCGGACCGGGCCTGGCGCCGCAGGCGCTGGACCGGCTCGCCGATGCCATTGTCAGCATCGAGTACTAGATGGAGACGCTGCAGGCCGGGCGCTCCGATCCCTGGTACATGCTCGACAATGCCGAGAACGCACTTGCAGCCGTGGACTCGCAGCCGCTGCGCGAACTACCCATCACACCATCGGCGGCGGAAAAGCAGCATACCGGCACGGTGGTGCTCGATGACGCACAGCCTGCAGCCGCTGCGCTGCCGACGGTGGCGCCTGAAGTCGGCAGCCCTGCCCTGGCGGACGCCGCCGATCTCGAGCTGATCGCGCTGTTCCTGGAAGAGGCCCGTGAGGAGCAGGCCAAGATCACAAGGCACCTGCCGGCCTGGGATCAGGATCCGGCCAATGAGGAAGCGCTGATCGCGTCGCGCCGCGCATTCCATACACTGAGGGGCAGTGGCCGGGTGGTTGGTGCCACGGCGCTGGCCGAGTTTTCCTGGTCGGTCGAGAACCTGCTGAACCGGCTGCTCGACAAGACGGTGACGCGCACGCCGCCGATATTGCAGACCCTGCGCGAAGCAGTCGCGGTGCTGCCGCAGCTGATCGATCACCTGGATGGCGGGGTTCCTCCGGTTGCAGATGTGCCGGGTCTGTCTGCGCGTGCCCACGCACTGGCCGCGGGCAGGGCGGTCGAGCCGGGGGCAGGTTCTGGATCGCCCGCCATCGCCGCCTTGCCGGTCATCGAGCCGACGCCTGCTTCCGAGCCAGACGCCGACCCCACGCTGCGCGACATCTATGCGCGCGAGACCGACAGTCATGTTGCCACGGTGCGCGAGTGGCTCGGCAAGGCGCGTGGTTCCAATGCACCGCACCTGCTGCCCGAGCCGGTTTACCGTGCCTGCCATACGCTCTCCGGCAGTTCGAAGATGGCAGAGGCCTGGCATGGAATCCGCCTGGCCGAGCCGTTGAATCACTGGTTGCGCAAGTCGTTCGACAGCGGGATCGGCATTGCCAGCCAGGATCTCGACCTGATCGACGACTGCATGACGGCGATGGAAAACGTCAGCCGCAATCTCGATGAAACCACGCCGCACTTCGTGTTGCATGACACGCTGCTGGCGGATATCACGCGTGCCGAGGCGGAGCTTGACCGCCGCATCAGTGCAGATGACACGGACACCACCGAGGCCCACGAACAGATCACCTTACCCGAGATTGCGCCGCCGGTTGCCGGGGTGAATTACGACCCCGAGATCGCGTCGATCTTCAGCGACGAAGCCACCGAACTGCTGGAGGCTTCGCAGTCCTCGTTCCAGGGCATCAGCCTGACCGAGCCGCGCCCGGAGGAGTTTGCGGCGCTCAAGCGTCCGCTGCATACACTCAAGGGTGGCGCGCGCATGGCCGGTGTCGCGGCGATGGGCGATCTGGCGCACGAACTGGAGTCGCTGATCATCGGCATCGAGCTGGGTACCGTGCCGCCCAGCCGGGAAGCGCGCGATGCGCTGCAGCGTTCGCTCGATGCCCTGGGGCATATGCGTGACCAGCTGGCAGGGGGCCAGCTGGTCGGCGCGGCGCAGGCGCTGCTGGCGCAGGTGCGCAGTCTGATGGGTGGCGGTTCACCGCCAGAGCCGGTTGAAGAACCCGCGCCACCTCCATCTCCGCCACCACATACGCTGGTGTCGAATGTGATCGAGCTGCCGCTGGCCGTGTCACCCGAGCCGCCTCCCATGGGCCTTGAAGTGGTCGCTGCGCCGTTGCTGCTGCCGCAGACGCCGATGGTCGCGCCACCGGAGCGCCCGGCGGCGTTCGCGCAATTGCTGGCCGCCGTCGCGGTGCCTCCGGGGCGCGAACCCGTCCAGCCTCCCGAGCGTGCCGAGATGGCGCGCGTGGATGCCGAACTGCTCAACCAGCTGCTGAACCAGGCCGGCGAAGTCAGCATTGCGCGCTCCCGCGTAGAACAGCAGCTGGGTTCGGTGGAATTCAACCTGGCCGAGCTGTCGCGCACGGTGACGCGCCTGAAGGAGCAGCTCAACAAGCTGGAAATCGAGACCGAGGCGCAGATCCTGCACCGGCACGAGACCGAGACCGGCCCGCGCGCCGAATTCGATCCGCTGGAACTGGACCGCTATTCGTCGATCCAGCAGTTCTCGCGTGCGCTGGCAGAAACCGCCAGCGACGTGGCCAGCATCCAGGCATTGCTGGAGTCGCTGACCGGGGAGACGCAGAACCTGCTGTTGCAGCAGGGGCGCACCATCACCGAGATGCAGAACGGTCTCATGCGCACCCGCATGGTGTCGTTCCAGCGGCATGTGCAGCGCCTGTCGCGCATCGTCCGCCAGGCGGGCACCGACACCGGCAAGAAAGCCGAACTGGTGGTCGAGGGCGCATCGGGTGAACTGGACCGGCAGGTGCTGGAGCGCATGCTGCCGCCATTCGAGCATCTGCTGCGCAACGCCGTCGTGCATGGCATCGAAACACCCGAGCAGCGTGTTGCCGCCGGCAAGCCGGAAACAGGGCAGATCCACCTGAATCTGCGCCGCGAGGGCGCCGAGGTCATCGTCGAGGTCCGCGACGACGGTGCGGGCATGAACATCGACGCGATCCGCAACAAGGCAGTGTCGCTGGGGCTGATCCGTCCCGACCAGGCGCTGACCGACGAAGAAGCCATGCAGCTGATTCTCGAGCCGGGCTTTTCCACGGCCGAGAACCTGACCCAGGCTGCGGGTCGCGGTGTGGGCATGGATGTGGTGGCCACCGAAGTGAAGAAGCTCGGCGGCGCACTGCACATGGAAAGCACGCCCGGCCAGGGATCGCGTTTCACCATACGCCTGCCGTTCACGCTGGCCGTCAGCCATGCGCTGATCGTGCGCGTGGGCGATGAGTTCTATGCGCTGCCGCTGCCCACCGTCGAAGGTGTGGTGCGCATCCCGCATGCCGAGATCCAGCAGCACCTGCAGAGCGAAGCGCCGTCCTATGTCTACGGCGGGCATAAATACCGTTTCCAGCACCTGGGCAGTTTCGTCGGCATGGAAGCAGGTCCGCTGCCGGACGATGAGCCGACCCTGCCGGTGGTGCTGGTGCGCGCGGGCGAGCTTTCCACCGGCCTCGTTGCCGATGAACTGATCGGCAGCCGGGAAATCGTGGTCAAGCCGGTTGGCCCGCAGATCGCTTCGATTCGCGGCATATCCGGCGCCACCATCCTGGGCGATGGACGCATCGTCGTCATCCTGGATATCGGCGCATTGGTGCGTGCCGGCTGGCGCGGTCGCGCGCAGGCAGCCGTGCCGCGCGAGAAGCTCGATCGCCGCGTCGTGGCGCTGGTGGTCGACGATTCCATCACCGTGCGCCGGGTGACGCAGCGACTGCTGGAACGCAACGGCATGCGGGTGCTCACGGCGCGCGACGGCATGGATGCGGTAGCGGTCATGGAAGAGCATGTGCCGGATGTGGTGCTGCTCGACATCGAGATGCCGCGCATGGATGGTTACGAAGTGGCCGAGCACATGCGTCGCGACGAGCGGCTGCGCGGTGTGCCGATCATCATGATCACCTCGCGCGTGGGCGAGAAACATCGCGCCCGCGCGCTGGAGCTGGGCGTGGACGAATACCTCGGCAAGCCGTATCAGGAAAGCCAGTTGCTCGAGGCCATCGCGCCACTGGTCCAGGGCGTCGACAACCCGTCTGCCGCCGGCGCGTATTGAAGGAGCCAAAGTGCAGGATCGCCCGGCAGAGATTTACGGATTGATGGTGCCGCTCGACAAGGAGCGCCTGCTGGTGCCGCGGGGCTGCGTGGCCGAAGTGGTGGGTTACCAGACACCGCAGGAAATGACCGGGGCTCCGCCCTGGCATCTGGGTGTGATCAACTGGAACGGCCGCAAGGTGCCGATGGTGTCCTTCGAAGGCTGCTGCGGCGATGACGTCGCGCCGCCCACCCAGCGCTCACGCGTGGTGGTGCTGAATGCGGTGTCGGAGCAGGTGCAGGCCGGCTATATCGCCATCCTGTCGCAGGGCTTCCCGCAACTGGTGCGCATCAGCCCGGAGTTCGTGAAGGTCAATGCCAACCGCAGTTTCGCGGATGACAGCCCCATCGTCTGCCAGATCCAGATGCTCGACGAATCACCGGTGGTGCCGGACCTGGATCGGCTGGAGGCGATGGTTGCGAGCGAGACGGAAGCGCTGCCGGGGGATGGGCTGGAGGGCTGAGGTTCGGCAAACGCCGGACAGCGCTTGCGCGCATGAAGCGGTTCCAACGCAGTAGAACTGACTCCGGTCACCCGAAAGCGGATCTCCGATCGCAACTGCGGAGCCGCCCTGCGCGGGTCATCACACCCAGCCCTCCCACGCCCGACAGCAGCAGCCAGATCGCGCCTGGCAGCGGAACGGTCTGCACTCCCATGTCCTGCAGCATCGCCAGATCGAGCGGTGAGATCTCGTACTTCCTTCCGTAGTAGAACGCCACGCCATTCATGAGATCGGGAATCAGATCGCTGCCCTGCGCCGGCGCCCAGTTGCCGATGTGAAAATTGTTGCCGCTGGTGACCGGAACGGGACCGCCATAGAGCGCCGCGGCCATGGCTCCGTAGAACGCCAGCGTCGTTCCGTTGTAGGACGTATTCATATCCCATGTGGACGCATAGTTCGCAGGCAACGTGCCCGTCGCACTTCCCCAACCGTTGAATCCCAGGGCATGCCCGAATTCATGCAGAAAGACAGACATCGCATCGATCCGGTCCAACGGCACGAGCCCCTGCCGGCTGTACGGATCGGGATCGAACCAGAGCGTCGACAGGTAGGCCGGGTTGAAGATGATGTGTGCATCCGGCGATGCGTCGTTGGGGTCAGTCCCGGTCCGCAGTTCGTAGGCCAGCCCCTGCTCGAAGACATCGTAGCCGCCCGCGTTCTGGACGAACGCGGCCATCAGCGACCCGCCCGCGGCTCCGGGATATGCGCTGGAGAATTCGATCTGTACGGATACGTCGGCCGAACCCTGCAAATGTGAGCCCCAGTCAGTCAACGCCGCGCCCACCTGCGAATTGATGGCGGAGTAGTACGGCGCGTTCAAGGACCCCGGATCGAGAAAGCTCAGCGTATAGGTCATCGTGGCGTGGGCCGCGGATGAGGCGCACAGCACGGTGGCGAAAAGAAGTGACCGGAATCGTGTTGCATGCCCCCCGATGGACATGACCTGCGCAGCCTGCATCTGCCGCGTGAACTGGACAGGACGGCATTCCAGTGTCTTTTTCAACTTTGCTTTCCCTGAGGCGTTCGAATCCGATTATGCCAATATTCCGGATGGGTTGGTGGATGGCGATGGCGGGCGTAATGGTTGAAGGCAATCATGCGAAGCTGAGCTGCCCGATCCTGTGGGCAAAGAACTGCGAACTCCACAGCTTCAGGCTCGCACGTTCTGCGGGCCCCAGGAAGCGCTCGACATCCGCCACTGCGGCTTTCCAGTCGATGGCTGCGACCTTCTCATGGAGCCGTTCAATGACCCAGCGCACGTCCGTTTCCACTTTCACACCCTTCCATGGACCGGCCTGCTCCAGAGCCGATTGCAAAAGCCGCCGGTTGAGGGGAATTTTCTGTTTGATATACCAGTTGAAGTCATACCAGTCCCGACCCTTCAGATACGACCGGCACAACAGTGCATGCAGTTTCAGCGCAAAATTGCTGGGCAGATCCTGATGGCATACCTCGAAATCCAGCGGAAAATCGAGGTAGGTATGGGCAAACCCTGAGCCAGCGGGTGGATTGACGTCGATTTCCAGCTTGATCCTGACCGGCGACTCATTGCCAACTCCCACGAACTTCAGATTCAGCTGATTGCTGACCGAATCGTTCTTCAGCAGCGCCTCACGAATGCTCCGATCCATCCTGCTCCGGTCGAGAACCTCGGACTGCAAACCGAACTCCTCAAGCCCCTCCATCAGCGGTTTCAGGTAGCGTTTCCATTCAAAGGCCGCATCGGGCTTCTGGAGAATGAAGTGCAGGTCTTCGGAGAAACGCGGCAAGTGATGCAGAATGCGCAGACTCGTGCCACCCTGGAGGGCAGCAACCTGAAAGAAGTCTGCCCGCCAGAGAAGATACAGCGCGACTTCCTGCAGGATTTCCTTCGTGGCCTGCTTCTCTTCCCGGGCATCCCTGCTTGCATAGGATCCGAGACGCTGCCGGATGATTTCAATCAAGTCGAAGCTCCCCGGCGAGGGCATTGAGGAATTGAATTGACCGCTTCTGTTTGTATACACCGGCAAGCGCCTGCATCTGCGTGTGAGTCACAGTGCGCAACGTCGACTCGTCGATTCGCATCCCCTGTGTGAGCCAGTCGAGCCCCTTCCAGTCGACCTTTCGCAAGGTGACCAGATCAAGCAGCGCCCGCAAGGGCGCGGCCACCAGTGCAACCTGAGACCCGATCTGTCGGCGCTCAACCAGTTCCAGAAAGTGCGCCTTGTGCACCGCGAGAGGATGAAATGTGAAGCTGCCCAGCAACGGATGCTCAAGCAGCGATGATTTCCTGCCGGGAACGACGCTGGCGGTGACCTGCACACTCTCGGGAATCCATCCGTGCAAACCGAGCGCCGTTTCGAAGGACACGTAACTGCCAGGCTGAAGAGCCTGGGCGATTGCAAGAGGATGTGGTGGCTCGGTACGGTACCTGTTGGGCAGAACATAGAGCCCCCGGCGAATGCGAATGAGCTCGTGGGTCTTGAGAGCGCGGTTCACCAACCCGTAGCGACGGACTGCATCGCCAATCACCCGCTCCAGCTGGCGCTCGGACAGAATCCTTTCCCTGAAGCCTTGCTCGATCAGCTGCTCCGTCAGTGTTTGCACGTCCATAATAATTCCACATACTTGCATTTATTGCAAGTATGTGGAATTTACTGATGAAGTAGA
>JAATEY010000112.1 GCA_015655465.1 Gammaproteobacteria bacterium
ATCCTGTACGAGATGTTCACCGGCGTACCGCCCTATTCCCGCGGCGACCACATGGCGGTGATGTACCAGCACGTGCAGGGCAAGGCCCGGCCGCCGCAGGAACTCAACCCCAGGCTGCCCCCCGGCCTGTCGGATCTCATCATGAAGGCCATGGCGGTGGACAAGAACAGGCGCTTCCAGAATATGGAAGAGTTCAGGACCGCGCTCGAACGCTTTGCATGACGTAAGATTGCGTCTATGGCACGCATAGACGCCTTCCTGAAACTCGGCACGCAGCAGGGCTGCTCGGACATCCACCTGGCGGTGGGAGTCCCCCCCATGCTGCGCATGTTCGGCGACCTGGTGCCCATCAAGTTCCGCGAGCTGCGCGACACGGAACTCGAGGGATACATCGCCGAAATCCTGACGCCCACCCAGGCGGAAGTGTTCGCCAAGGGCGCCGACGTGGACTTTTCCTACGTATCCGCCGATGGCGGCCGCTTTCGCGTCAACGTGTTCCACAAGGACACTGGCGCGGGCGCGGTATTCCGCACCATCCCGTCCGACATTCCGACCCTCGAAAAGCTGGCCCTGCCGCCGATCATCAGGAAGCTCTGCGACTATCACCAGGGCATGATCCTGGTCACCGGCTCCACCGGCTCCGGCAAGTCCACCACGCTGGCGGCGATGATCGACCTGCTCAACACCACCCGCAAACTCAACATCATCAGCCTGGAAGACCCGATCGAGTTCGTCCACCGCAGCAAGTCGAGCCAGGTGATCCAGCGCGAACTCGGCACGCACCTGCCCAGCTTCGCCGAAGGCGTGCGCGCCGCCATGCGCGAAGACCCGGACGTCATCCTGGTTGGCGAAATGCGCGACGCCGAGACCATCTCCATGGCCATGACGGCGGCGGAAACGGGCCATCTGGTGCTCGGCACGCTGCACACCACCGGCGCGGTCAAGACCATCGACCGCATCATCGACGCGCTGCCCATCGAACAGCGCGAGCAGACCAAGAGCTTCCTGTCGCAGAGCCTGCTGGCGGTGGTCACGCAGGTGCTGTGCAAGACGGCGGACGGCCAGGGGCGCAAGGCCATCTGCGAAGTGATGGTGATGACCAGGGCCATCGCGAAACTGATCCAGACCGACCAGACGCACCAGATTCCGAGCCAGGTGCAGATGGGTCGCGATTTCGGCATGCAGATGCTGGACCAGGCATTGCTGGCCGCCGTCCAGGCAAGGGAAATCGATCCGGACCACGCCAACTCCTTCACGCAGGACAAGCGCCTGCTGCAGAAGTTTGTAACCGATACCAGCCTGGTGCCGAAGCTGGAGCTCCGGCCGGGCGGCGGAACCTGACGCATGGCCAGGATCGACGCGTTTCTCAAGGACGTTCTGCAGCGCCGCGGATCGGACCTGCATTTTCTGGCGGGCGAGCCGCCGCGCATCCGCCTGTATGGCGACCTCTCGCCGCTGCGACCCGAGGTGATGACGGCGGACTTCGTGCGCGAGGCGCTGTACGAAATCCTGCCCCCGAAGGCGCAGCAGCGCTTCGAAAAGCACGATGGCGCCGACTTCGCCTATTCGCTGGCGGACCTGGGACGGTTTCGCGTGAATGTCATGCGACAGCTCAACGGCATGGGCGCGGTGTTCCGGGCCATTCCGTCGAAGGCGCTGACCATGGACGAGCTGAAACTGCCCGAAGCGATGCGCACCCTGGCGCGCGCAAACAATGGCCTGATTCTCGTCACCGGCAAGACCGGCTCGGGCAAGTCCACCACGCTCGCGGCCATGATCGACGACATCAACAAGCGCGACAAGGGACATATCCTCACCATCGAGGATCCGATCGAGTTCGTGCACCAGCGCAGGAACTGCCTGATCAGCCAGCGCGAGATCGGCGTGCACGCGCAGTCGTTCGCAGGAGCGTTGCATTCCGCGTTGCGCGAGGATCCGGACGTGATCCTGGTCGGCGAGTTGCGCGACCTGGAGACCATCGGCATCGCGGTCACGGCCGCGGAAATGGGCATTCTCGTCATGGGCACGCTGCATACCAACGGCGCGGCACAGACAGTCGATCGCATCATCAACGTGTTCCCGGCCGACAAGCAGTCGCATGTACGCACCATGCTGTCGACCTCGCTGCGCGGCGTGATCTCGCAGCAGCTGCTGCAGAAGGCCGACAGGCAGGGCCGGGTGGCCGCGCTCGAAATCATGGTGAACAACCCGGCGGTCGCCAACCTGATCCGCCAGGGCAAGCTCGACCAGCTCGAAAACACCATGCAGTCCGGCGGTGCCAGCGGCATGTGCACCATGGACAGCTCCATCCAGGCGCTGTTCGACCAGCGCATGATTACCGGCGCGGAGGCCTACAAGAAGGCCATCAGCAAGGCCCGCTTCGAGGGCGTCAAGGATCAGGGTTGAGCACTCGCAGGATTCTCGTTACCAGCGCCCTGCCCTACGCCAACGGTCCGCTGCACCTGGGCCATGTCATAGAGGCGGTGCAGACGGACATCTGGTGCCGGTTCCAGCGCATGCGCGGCAACGACTGCATCTATGTCTGCGCCGAGGACTGCCACGGCACGCCCATCATGATCCGTGCGCGGCAGGATGGCATCGAGCCCGAGGCACTGATCAGGGCATCGGCGCTCGAACACCAGCGCGACTATGCGGGCTTCGCGATTGCCTTCGATCACTTCCATTCGACGCACAGCGAAGAGAACCGCCACTATTCCTACGAGCTGTATGAGGCGCTGAAGAAGCGCGGCGTCATTACCCGCCGCAGCGTCCGCCAGTTGTACGATGAGCAGGCCGGCATGTTCCTGCCGGACCGCTTCGTGCGCGGCACCTGCCCGCGCTGCGGCACACCCGACCAGTACGGCGACAGCTGCGAAAAATGCGGTGCCACCTATTCTCCGGCCGATCTGAAAGACGCGGTTTCCACGGTCACCGGCACCACGCCGGTGCTGCGCGATTCGGATCACCTGTTCTTCAAGCTTGGCGAGTTCGAGGGGGACCTGCGCGAATGGCTGGCCAGCCACGGCCTGCAGCCTGCCGTGCGCGCCAAACTCGACGAATGGTTTGAAGCCGGCCTGAAGGATTGGGACATCTCGCGCGATGCGCCCTATTTCGGCTTCGAAATTCCCGACGCGCCGGGCAAGTATTTCTACGTCTGGTTCGACGCGCCCGTCGGCTATATCGGCAGCTTTGCCGCGCTGGCTGCGAAGCGCGGGCTCGACTTCGATGCGTACTGGAAGGCCGGTGCCACCACCGAGCTGCACCATTTCATCGGCAAGGACATCAGCTACTTCCACACGCTGTTCTGGCCCGCGGTGCTGCATGGCGCAGGCTATCGCCGCCCTACCGGCGTGCATGTACACGGCTTTCTCACGGTCGAAGGCCAGAAGATGTCCAAGTCGCGCGGCACGAACATCACCGCGCGCCAGTACCTGGACCTGCTGCCTGCCGATCACCTGCGCTACTACTTCGCCGCCAAGCTCGGGATTGGCCTCGACGACATCGACCTGAACCTGGAGGATTTCGCCGCCCGCGTGAATTCCGATGTGGTTGGCAAGCTGGTGAACATCGCCAGCCGCTGCGCGCCATTCATCGAGAAGGCCGGCGGCTCGCTGGGCGCGCAGCTGCCCGATCCGGCGCTGTATGCGCAGTTCACCGCAGCAGCCGGGCCCATCGCGGCGCTCATCGAGGCCCGCGACTACGCCAGCGCCATGCGCGAAATCATGCTGCTGGCCGACCGGGCCAACCAGTATGTCGACCAGCAGAAACCGTGGGTCATGGCCAAGGATCCGGCGCGCTTCGTGGAAGCCGGCGCCGTGGCCACGCAGGCGATCAACCTGTTCCGCGTGCTGATGACATATCTGTCGCCCGTGCTGCCCGGAATCGCGGCGCGGGCCGCGGAGTGGCTCGGCACCGATGCCTTCGCGCGCTGGGATGGTGTGCAGACTCCACTGCTGGCGCGCCCGCTTGGCAAGTACCCGCAGCTCGCCTCCCGGGTTGACCCGGCCGTGGTCAAGCAACTGGTTGCAACGCCGCCCGTCGCAGCGACTGCATCCCCCGATTCACCGAACCCAGGCAAACCCGTGATCAGCATCGACGACTTCACCAGACTCGACCTGCGCGCCGCGAAAGTGCTCGAAGCCACGCGCGTCGAAGGTTCCGACAAGCTGCTGCAACTCAGGCTCGACCTGGGCAGCGAGCAGCGCAATGTGTTCTCCGGCATCAGCGCCAGCTACAGGCCGGAGGACCTGGTCGGTCGCTACGTGGTGATGATCGCCAATCTTGCGCCGCGCAAGATGCGCTTTGGCGTGTCGGAAGGCATGGTGCTGTGCGCCAGCGGCGGCAAGGACGGCGGTACCGATGGCGTGTTCCTGCTTTCGGCCGATGCCGGCGTCACGCCAGGCATGCGTATTTCCTGACGGCACCGGAATGCCACTCCATTGCACCGGCCCGGCGTGATCAGTTGAAGCGCGACCGCGTAGTATTGCTTTACTCCGCGCTGCGCGAGGCAAACCCGGACCCGCGCAGTGAACTTGCATTCAACACGCCCTTCGAACTGCTGGTCGCCGTGATCCTGTCGGCCCAGGCCACCGACAAGAGCGTGAACATCGCTACGCGCCGGCTGTATCCGCAGGCCAATACGCCGGCTGCCATCCTCGCGCTCGGAGTCGCGGGCCTTGCTCCCTATATCCGCCATATCGGCCTCTACAACGCCAAGGCAAAGAACGTCATCGAGACCTGCAGGCTGCTGCTGGAGCGCCACCACGGGGAAGTGCCGCATGACCGGGCTGCGCTGGAGGCCCTGCCCGGTGTCGGGCGCAAGACCGCCAACGTGGTGCTCAACGTGGCATTCGGTGAGCCCACGCTTGCTGTCGACACACATGTATTCCGGGTGGCGAACCGCACCGGGCTCGCTCCCGGCAAGACGCCGCTGGCAGTCGAGCAGAAGCTGCTGCAGGTAACCCCCTCCGAATTCATGCAGCATGCCCACCACTGGCTGATCCTGCACGGCCGGCATGTGTGCCTCGCGCGCAGGCCGAAATGCCCGCAATGTGTCATCGCCGCGTATTGTGCGTTTAAACCCAAGACCGAGGCGGACGCACTGTGAGAGCAACGACGCCATGATGTTTGCCGGCTCCGGTCGCGAGGAACTGCGCCGCCGCTATGCCACTGCCTGGCAACGCCGTTGCGAAGGACTCCCTCTTGAACCACTGGATGCGCAGATCGCCGATGTGATTGCGCTGCACCCCGAGTATCACGCGCTGATTGAAAACCCGGATGCCATCGAACAGTCATTCACCGTGGAGCAAGGCCGCACCAACCCTTTTCTGCACATGGGGCTGCACCTGGCCATCCGCGAGCAGGTCGGCACAAGGCGCCCTGCGGGCGTCGAAACCGTGCACGCACGCCTGACGCGTTCGCTGGGCGATGTTCACCAGGCCGAGCACCGCATGTTTGAAGTGCTGGCGGAAACGCTGTGGGAAGCGCAGCGCGCCGGGACAGCACCGGATGAGCAGCAGTATCTGGAGCGGTTGCGTAAACTCTGACGTGCCTGAGGTCGTTACCCATGGACAAGTTCGACCGCATCTTCGCCCTGCACCAGTGCTTCGACGGGCGGCGTACGGTGCTGCAGATCGAAGACATCCAGCAACATCTCGCGTGCGGGCGCGCGACGGCCTATCGATTGATGGATGTGCTGCGTGACCAGCTCGGCGCCCCGCTCGTCAAGGACCCCGAAACCGGCGGATTCCTCTACGACCGCAAGACATCCGGCCACCTCTACGAGCTTCCAGGCCTGTGGTTCAGTGCCGCAGAACTACAAGCTCTGGTCGTCTTCCAGCGCCTGCTGCATTCACTTGAACCCGGGCTGCTCGACGCACATCTGGCACCACTTGCAGCGCGCATCGACAAACTGCTGGCACACCGGCACCTGAATCTCGGCGGCGTTGAGGAACGCATCCGTGTGCTCGGAGCCGCCGCGCGCCCCACCGGCGATGCATTCCGTGGCGTCGCGAGCGCAACGCTGCAACGCCGACGCCTGAAGTTTGCATATCACTCCCGTGGTCGCGACCAGCACACCGAGCGGCAGGTTTCGCCGCAGCGCCTCGTGCACTACCGGGACAACTGGTATCTCGATGCATGGGATCATGTGCGCGATGCGTTACGGAGCTTTTCGATTGATCGCATCCGCAACGCCACCGAAACACCGGAACCCGCCCGGGAAATTCCTGCCGCACAGCTCGATGAACACTTCGCCAGCGCCTACGGCATCTTTGCCGGCAAGGCCAACAAGGTGGCGGTGCTGCGCTTCTCGCGCGAACGCGCCCGCTGGGTGGCGGATGAACGTTGGCATCCGGAGCAGACCGGTCAGTTCCTGACCGACGGGCGCTATGAACTGCGCATTCCTTACCGCGATGCACGCGAACTGGTCATGGACATTTTGCGCCACGGAGCGGATGTGGAGGTGACGGAGCCGAAAGAGCTGCGGCAGGAGGTGCTAGAGCAATTGCAGCGCGCGTCGGATCAGTATCGTGCCAACATCGCTACATCACCCGCCACCACGGCACGGCAATGATGCGGTCGTCGAGCCAGTAGCTATCGTCCCCGCCATGCAGCACGATGCCGCCTCGCGCAGAACGCGGGTATTCATCCAGAAACGCACGCAGACCTGCAACGTCCCGCAGTGAAGGTTGGGCGCCGGCTTTCACTTCCACACCGACCAGGCCGCGGCGCCACTCCAGCACAAAATCAACCTCGCGGCCCGAAGCGGTACGCCAGTAAGTTACATCGGCACGTGGCGTCTGCAGGTCGCGCCAGGCAAGCAGATCGCACAACACAAGGTTCTCGAAGTGGGCACCCTGCGGTTGTGAATCGACGCCACCCGAGGCCATGTGCAGCGCCAGGGCAGCGTCATTCCAGTAGAGCTTGGGCGTCTTGATCAGCCGCTTGGTCCTGTTCACCGCGTAGGGTGGCAGCCGGATGATCTGGAACGAAGTTTCCAGCAGGTTCAGATAGCGGTGCACCGTCATGGCAGGCAGGCGTACATCGCGCCCCAGTTCGCTCTGGTTCAGCAGGTTGCCAATGCGCAGCGCTGCTGCCTGCATGACCCGCTGGAAATCACCCAGATCCGCCACCGCTGCCAGATCACGCAGATCCCGCTCCAGATAGGTTGTTACATAGCCATCGAACCACAGCGCACGAGCCGCCGCAGACATGCCATTCGACACAACTGCCACTTCCGGGAACCCGCCCCTGGCGCACTGCTCACGCCAATCGGCGCGTGGCACTTTGGAAGCACGAATCATATCGAGCCAACCTGCGACCTCATGCTCGAAAAAGCCGCTCCACGCGCCCGTGCAGCCCAACCCCAGCTGTTCACGTCGCGTCATGGGCCACATGCGCAGATAGTGAGCCCGGCCCGAGAGCGAATCGCCCACCTGTTTCATCATCAGCAGGTTTGCCGACCCGGTGAGCACAAACTGGCCACGGATCGCAGGACGCTGCCGGTCGACCACGGACTTGATGGCGAGCACCAGATCGGGCACACGCTGCACTTCATCGATGGTCATGCGCGCCTCGCTGCGCACAAACGCCAGCGGATTCTCGCGGGCACGCCGCAGCAATGGTGGTTCGTCCAGCGACAGGCACGGCCTGTCGAGCAGATCGGGGTGATGTTCGACGAAGGTGCTCTTGCCCGCCTGCCGCGGACCGGTCACCACCACGACGCGCATTGCGCGCAGGGCGGTGGCGAGCAGGGAAGCGGCGGCCCGGGGCAGGATGGACATGCAGGATATCCTAACAGGATGTGTTGGATTATCTACCATTAACTGTTAAGTTATCCAAAAGGTCACAATCAAAGAAAATCTTCGCACGGGGCTCGCCAACTGTGGGGCAATGGCTGATGGCACGGCCAGCTCCGGGTCGTCCCGGGCCTGTTCCTCGCTGGTGTCTTCGGGCAGGAATGCGACGCACCCTCGCCTCGCCCCCTGTCGACCCACCACCTGCGACGCCATAATCCAATCGACAAGGAATCCCGCAGGATGTGGCGCCGCCCATGACCCGGTTCGAGGAGATATTCTCCGCGCTTCGCGCCGTCGATGCCCGCTACGTGGTGGTCGGCGGCATTGCGGTCAACCTGCACGGATACCAGCGATTCACGCAGGATCTGGACCTGGGCCGGGCGTAACCGTGCGGACTGCCTCCATCGAACACCTGATCCAGATGAAGCGCGCCGCATCCCGGCCGCAAGACCTGTTGGATATGGAAAAGCTGGCGCTCATTCGCAATCTGCGAAACCGCGCGAAGGACAACCCGTGACGAAGCCGCCGCCGGCACCCGGTAGTTTCGAGGCCGCAGGGCTGTTCCAGCTTCAGCTCGCCCTGCAGGCAACGCCGGCGCAGCGACTGCAGGATCTGCAGGACATGATCGACTTCAACGCGCGGGCAGAAGAGTTGAATCCCCACCTGCGCGAGATCAGGCAAAAACTCGCGGGCTGATCTGCGGCGCCAGTTGGCTACGTACGCAGGATCATATCAATCCTTGCCCAGCGCCTCCGACAGGCTTTGCGCGGTGAGCAGGCGCTCGCCGATAGCGTCCGTTTCCTCGATGGAGGCAGCGGCAAGGCGCTCGTGGGCGGCATCCGGCAGCGGCCCGAAGCGGCGCGCAAGAAGTCTGGTCAGCAGGCCGGCACGTCCCTTGACAAGCCCTTGCTCGATGCCTTGCTCAATCCCCTGCGCCACATAGCGCCGGGCGAACTCGCTCTGGTATTCGTATTTGCTTAGGTCCATGTTCTGTAACGCCCGGCGGGCGGCCTCGCTGAGAGCGTGCTGAATGAGATCACAATAGAACTTTGAACGATCCTCGTCGAGAACGAGGCTCGTCAGATGAGCAGCGATGGCCACTTGCACGCGGCGCTCTAGACCGGGGTCCTGCC
>JAATEY010000154.1 GCA_015655465.1 Gammaproteobacteria bacterium
ACGCGCGCCAGACGACCCGCGCCGCCGCCTTCGACCACCAGCAGATCCTTCCTGCCGAAGCTGCGCATTCCGTCCGGACGCTCCACGGTGCGATCAGGCTTGATCTCCGTCGCCTTGCCGGCCTTGCCATCCTTGCCGATGGGCACCGCGAACAGCTTGCTGGCGGCAAGCGCGTTGACGATCACGCGATCACCCACGATGGCGATGCCGTCGAGCACCCCGCCCTTTGGGCCGAATGCACCGTCGGCACCGGCCCAGACCTCGATCTGCTTGCCGCCCTTCGTGAGCCTTCCCACCTGCATGTTGTTGGTGTCGGTGACATAGGCATTGCCGCGCGCATCGATGGCGATGTCATTGCAGAACGCGCCATCGCCCGGCAGCGGATACTTCGCCTTCGGTGCGCCAGACTTCAGGTCGAAGGCGTACAGCGACGGAAGCGGCGCCGCGCCACCAGCCGGCGGCGCAGCGAGGGAATTGGAACAGGCGTACAGAGTCCCGGACTTGCTGTCGGCCAGCACGCCGAAGATTTGGGCCATCCCGTCGGTACCGGGCTTGATCCAGGCTTCCGCAGTGGCCGCACCCGGGGCGGAACGCCAGATGGTGCTCGCGCCCACGCTGCCGAAGATCACATGACCATCGGCAGTGGAGGTGAGGCTCTCCGGCGTGATGCGTTCACCCGGAATGACGATCTCGGCGGGAGCGGCGCCCTGCGCCATGGACGCCTTCGAATACGAGATGCGGTAGATCAGGTTCGCGCCGTCGTCGCTGAGCAGCAGCGAACCGTCCTTCGCAACGGTGACAGCCACTGGCCTGCCCCAGGCATTGCCATCCTCGGTGATGAAGCCGGTCATGAAGTCGATGTACTCGCCGGTGGGCACGCCATTCTTCATCGGCAGCCGCACGATCTTGTGGCCGGTGCGGAAGGCGCGGTTCCAGGAACCGTGCAGCACCGCAAAGGCATCACCCTTGTATTCGGCCGGAAACTTCGAACTGCCGCTGGTCGCGGTGTAGAACTTGATGTTGGTGGCCGCCGAATGCGCGGTGAACGGCACATCGGGCAGGGTGGCCTTGCCGGCCAGGTCCGGGCGATCACCCTTCAGTCGCGGCTCCTCATAGCTGCCCATGTAGTACCAGGGCCAGCCGTAATAGCCACCTTCCTTCACCCGGGTGGCGTAGTCGGGCACCAGATCGTCGCCCAGGTTGTCGCGTTCGTTGGTGGCGCACCAGACTTCGCCCGTGGCGGGCTGCACCGTCATGCCCACGCAGTTGCGGATGCCGCTGGCGAAGGTGCGGCCCTTTGTATCGCCGCCCACCTCGAAAACGCGTACACCAGCGCGATTCTCTTCGTTGCCCCAGGTTGCACCCAGGCCGTGTGCTGCCTCCCATTCCCGCACCTCGGCCGCGGTCTTCTTCGACATGACCGCCACGGTGTCGGGGACATTCGACTGCGAACCCACGGACACATACATGCGTTTGCCGTCGGGCGAGAAGGCGATATCGCGCGTGTAGTGACCGCCACCGACGCGCGACAGCTCGGGAATGACGACTTCCGGCACGCCTGCAGCCACGGTGTTGCCGACCTTGTATGGGTAGCGCACCACGCGGTTGGTCTCCGCGATGTACACCCACTTCGGCTTCCTGCCGGCTGGCTGGAACGCGATGCCGTAGGGCTGCAGCAGTCCCTGCGCGAACACGGTAACGGTGGCCGTCTTGCCATCGGCGGTGGGCCGCAGCACCTTCACGCGACCGCTCTGGGTCTCGGCCAGGAACACATCGCCATTGGGCGCGACGGTCATCGTGCGCGGACCGGTCAAACCAGTGAGGAACACCTCCACCTTGAAGCCCGGCGGCAGCGACAGCTTCGCGCCTGCAGGCTTCGGGACAACCTGCGGGAAGTTGCTGGCTGACGGAGTATCAAAAGGCGCCGGCAACTTGCTGACGTCGACTCTGTGCACGCGACCGGGTGCATCCTTTTTCCAGTCTGCTTCGCCCCTGGGCGGCGCCGCTGCAACGGGCGGTGCGGGCGGACGGGCGGCGCCTCCGCCACCACCTGCAGCCCGCGGCGGACCACCTGGACCCTGGGCGGCGCGCAGCGTGCCGTCGCGCACTGCCGTGAAATACGCTACGAGGTTCTCGCGGTCAGCCTGCTGCGGCACCGGAATCACCATTGCCGAACCAGGCACCACCGTTGTCGGTGCAGCCAGGAAGCGATCGAGCGTCGCCTGATCCCAGGTCAGGCCTGAGCTCTTCAGCGCCGGGCTGTAGCTGTACGACGTGCTCGCGGCCTTGCGGCCGAGAATGCCCAGCAGGTTCGGGCCCTGCGCTCCGCCATTGTCATCCGGTGCGGCGCTGTGGCACAGCGCGCACTGGGCAGTGAAGAACGTCTTGCCGGCGTTGGCGTCGGCGCCAAACACCGGCGCAGTCATCGCAGCAAGGAATGCCAGCACGGCCAGCGTATATCGAGAATTCATGGACCCTTCCCCCTAGAAACCGGAATACCGTTATATCCGTGCAAATATAATTGGCTGGCGACACCTGCGCCACCCCGGACGCAGGCAGAAAAAGTCAGGGGGGTGGCTGCAGGCCTTTCGAATAACTTACCTTGCCATCTGCGGCGATGACTATGGCATCGGCATCGGGCAGGGAATCGATGAACTCCAGACCGGCCTTGGGGCCCAGGATGAACACGGTCTTGGTCAGGCCGTCGGTGCGGGTGGCGTTCGAGGCGATGACGGTGACGCTGCGCACCTCATGCGGCGACAGCCCGGTCTTCGGATCCAGGATGTGGTGGTAACGCACCCCGCCCTCATCGAAGAAGCGCTCATAGTCGCCGGAGGTGGAAAATGCAGCGTCCACCAGCGGAATGCGCAGCACGACTTCATCCTTGCGGTCCGGGTGGCGGATGCCGACCACCCAGGGCTTGCCGAAACGATCGCCACTGACGCGCGTGTCGCCGCCGGCATTGACCATTGCATGCGTCAGGCCGCGGTCCTTCAGGATCTGGATGCCGCGATCCACCGCATAGCCCTTGGCGATGCCACCGAGGTCGATGCGCATGCCCGGCTTGCCGAAGGCCACCGTGCGTCTGGCCGGATCGAGTTTGAGCTGGCGGTAGTCGACACTGGGCAATGCTGCAGCAATCGCCTTGCTGTCCGGCCGCTTGTGCGCACGGTAGTCGTAGAGATAGCCCACGCTGGCATAGGTGATATCGAAGGCGCCGGAAGACAGCGCCGAATACTGCTGCGCGGTCTCGAGCAACTGGAACAGTTCTGCGGAGACTGGCACCGGCGCCCTGGCTGCACCCGCATTGACCCGCGAGATTTCGGAATCTGCCTTGTAGGTGCTCATCAGTGCATCGATGCGCCGCATGTCGGCCAGCACCGCTTCCATCGCCGCTTCGCCCTGGCGTTGATCCGTTGCCCACAGTTCCACGGCGCAGCGTGTTCCCATGATCGCTTCTTCGCGATACAGCCACTCGGCCTGAACCGCAGCTGAATGGAACGCTGCACACAGCAGCACCAGCACTGCAGAAAACTGTCGCAATTGGGGAACAGCAGAAACATTCTTCATGCAGGCACGATACCGCAGCCTTGCGGCTGGAGTAAGCTCTGCCGCTACGCAGGTTGCACCCGCTCAAGGAGGTTCTGCAGCATGTCCCGATCGATCCGGAATTTCTCCTGTGCCCTGGCGGCACTGTTTGCCATTGCCGCGCATGGCACCGCCCATGCACAGGCGCGCGAGGAAGCAAGACTGCTGGTCGCCACGGAAGTACTTGAGGAACTGCGCGGGCAGCGCGACCAGCGGATTCCGGAGCAGCTGATGCAGCGCGCCTATGGCGTGGCCGTGATCCCCGATGTCACCAAGGTGGCCTTCATTTTCGGCGGGCGGCATGGCAGCGGCGTGCTGGTGGTACGCGACAGTCGTGGCCGGTTCAGCAATCCGGTGTTCGTCAACCTGACGGGCGGCAGTGCCGGTTTCCAGATCGGCGCGCAGGAAACAGATATCGTGCTGGTGTTCACCACCAAACGCGGCATCGAGAACATTGCGGGCGGCAAGCTGACGCTGGGCGTTGGCGCCTCGGTGGCTGCAGGTCCCGTCGGTCGTCAGGCGGAAGCAGGCGCAAGCACGGATGCCGAGGTTTACGCCTATTCGCGCGCACGCGGCCTGTTTGCAGGCGTGGCACTGGACGGCACGGCGCTCACCATCGACAACAAGGCCAACCGCTCGTTCTACGCGACACCCGGCCTTGAGGCGGCGCAGATCATCGACGGCTCGGCGCAGCAGAATTCGGAGAATGCCCGCCGCTTCCTGGCTGCACTCGCCCGGAGCACCGGGGAATCGGCGACTGCAACCATATCCGGCAGCGCGCCGGCGCCGGCCGCCAGCAGTACTCCGGTTGCGCCAGCGCAGAGTCCCGCGCCTGCAGCCGGTGGAGTAAGGACCTTCCCGATGGAAGATCCGGCGCCGGGCAAGGAACCGCCAAGATAGCCGCTGCCTCTAGTGCGGCAGTAACCACAGCGCCAGCGGCACATAGGCCAGCGCCAGCAGCACCGAGATCGATGCCGCGCTCGCCGCCAGCTCGCGGTGCAGGTGCTCGCGATTGGCGATGACCACGGCGCTGAAGCCGATGGGCGCTGCCGAACCCAGCAGCACTGTCGAGCGCATCAGGCCGTCGAGCTTGAACAGCCAGACGCAGACGAAGCCCAGCGCAAGGCCTGCCGCAATGCGCAGCGCCAGTGTCGCCAGCACCCGGCTGTCGCGCAGCAGCCTGGCATCGAACAGCACCCCGAGTGCCACGATCACCAGCAGCAGGATCAGACGGCCGATGTTGCCCAGCACCGTAACCAGCCATGCCGGCAGCGCCACACCCGTGCCATTCAGCAGCAGCGCCACGACCAGTGCCCACAGGGGCGGAAAGCCGAGCACGCGGCGCAGTACCACCGCGATTCCGGTGCCGTGGCCGCCATACCAGGCTGCAATGGCGTAAACCAGGCTGCCCGCGCACAGCGCGTTGCCGAGATCGAACAGCGCCAGGTGCGCAAAGCCCACCTGGCCCCACATCGCTATCACGAAGGGAAACAGGAACCCGTTGTTGATGGACATGCCGCAGATGGTGAGCGCGCCCTGCTCCACACGGGGCAACTTGAGCGCGCTGCCCAGCAGCAGCGACAGGCCCAGCGTGACCAGGATGATCAGCACGCAACTCACCGGCAGGGCGATCAGCTCGCGTTGCAGCGGGATGCGGCTGACATCGGCCAGGAACAGCGCCGGCAGGCCCACCGTGATCACCAGTTGCAGCATCCGGCCGGCATGCGGGGGCTGGAGCCAATTGCGTCGCCTGGCAAGGTAACCGGCAGCAAACAGCCCGATCAGCAGGGCAACGCGAACCTCAACGACCATGCTCTTGGTACTTCCGGCGGCGACGGCTTGCTATCATGACACGCCATGCCGATCATTCAATCTGCGCACAACCTGCGCAAACCACACACCGAAGAGCCGGTACCTTACGGCATCCGCGTCAGCCTGCAGACCAACGACCCGTTCCGCAAACTGCTGGGACCGGACTGGCATCGCATGCACTGGTACCGCAGCGCGCAGGAACGCGACGCGGCGCTGGCTGAAATGAGCCGGCGGCATGATTACTCACGCCCCAGGGATGCACCGACGCTCACCTACACCAAGGTCGAGAATCTCGCCGCGAGTCGCGGGCTTTCCTGATCCACGGGACTTGCGCGTCAGAAGCTGTGGCCCAGCGACAGATAGAAGGCTTCGCGGCCATCGCTGTCATGGCCGGCTGCCAGCCAGGCGGGACCCAGGAAGGTATCCAGGCCGAAGAACAGGCTCATGTCCTTGCGCGCGCTGCCAAGAGTGATGTCGGAGCGCCGCTCCCAGGTATTGCCCGCCTCCAGCGACATTCCCGCATATATGGGGACGTTGAGGAAGCCTTCACCACCGTTGCCGATCTTGCGGAAATAGAACAGTCTCGCAATGCCATAGTGCGGACCGATGAGCGAATTGGCCGACATGCCTGACAGGTTGAGAAATCCGCCCAGCTGGAAATAGCTGCGCTCGTCGGCATTTTTCGCGTTCAGCAGCGTGCCTCCGGAAGCCCAGGCAATGGCCGTGTTCTTGCCCCAGGAATGCACCACGCGCCAGTCGATGTTCACCGAATCGGAAACCCGCTGGAATGTATGGTCCGCAACCTGGGCACGCCACTCGAACATGGCCGCCGCCCCGCGCCGCGGAAATGCCGCGCTGTCCAGGCTGTCGAAACTGTAGCGGGCAAAGATCTCGCTGCTCTGGAACCTGAGCCTGGGTTCGCTGCTGCCCAGGCGCACGCGCGAGGTGCCGAACTCGCGGTTCACGCCACCGCGCAATTCGCCGGACAGGCCGATCTCGCGGCCGAGGCTGCCGCCGAAACTTACCGAGCGAACCCGCAACTCGCCGACCTGCTCGCCGTTCTGGAACTGCGGCACGGCCCGGATCTGGAACAGCGCCGTGGGCTCGATGAACCAGCGCCGCCGCAGCGAGAACGGCAGGTACAGCTGCGTGCCGAGGCGCGGGTTGCCGCCAAGCTGCGCATCCCAGCTCCATTCCGCACCCAGGCTGCCGAGGTCCGTGAACAGCAGGCGGGCAGCAGCATCGAAGGTGGAATTGCCGGTGAAATCGTCCTGCAGGCGCAAGCCGAAGCGCAGGTAGTTCGGGCCCCAGGAATTGGGCCGTACCGAGAACAGCAGGTCGGCGGCCTCGGGCTGCTGCGCCGGATCGGTCTGCTGCAGACGGTAGTCCAGCGACTCCAGCAGCCCCTGGCCGTAATAGCGGCTGATATGGCGGGTGAGTTTCGATGCATCCAGCGGCGCGCCCGCCATGTCGCCGAACAGGGTCTCGACGGCAGCCGCATACGCCGCCGAATCCGCCTGTGTGGTGACATTCCGGATGACGGGCGGAACGGCCGTGTGCGCACGGCCGGCAAGGTAGCGTTCGTACTGTTCCGCGGGCAGCGACAGCGCCTGCAGCCGCTTGCGTACCACGGCGGCGGCGGTTGAACCAGTGGACATGATCTTGCGCAGGTTCGCGAAGTTGTAGGAGGAAGCGTCCTGCATTGCAGGACTCACCAGCACATCGTCGCTGGTGAGTGTGGCAAGCTGCTTCTCGCTCTCGCGCCGGATGAGGATGGTGAGCATCTGGTTGGCAACGTTGGTCACCGACCCCAGCTCGTCGCGCGGTGCCAGCGGATAGCCCACATCCACCACGATGAGCCGGTCCACGTGCATGGCACGCGCCACATCGACCGGAACATTGTTGGAGATGCCACCGTCCACCAGCAGCCGGCCACCCCGCTCCACCGGCGCGAAAATCCCCGGTGCGGACAGGCTGGCGCGCAGCGCCGTGGCCAGGTCGCCGTCCTGCATGATCACCGCGGCGCCGGTTTCGAGGTCGGTTGCCACGGCGCGAAACGGCGTCGGCAGGTGGTCGAAATCCGCCACTGCGACCACCGGCAGCGTCAGCTTGCGCAGCAGCTGGGCGAGCTTCTGCCCCTGGATCAGGCCGCTGGGCAGCAGGAAACGCCC
>JAATEY010000254.1 GCA_015655465.1 Gammaproteobacteria bacterium
CCACGCGCCGCCGCTCGCCGCCCGACAATGCCATGCCCATGCTCTTGCGCACATGGGCGATGTGCAGTTCTTCCAGGATCTGCTCCAGGGTCGCGCTGCGCCCGGCTGCGTTGAGATCGGCGCGGGTCTCCAGGATCGCGAGTATGTTGTGCTCGACGGACAGGCGCCGGAACACCGAGGCTTCCTGCGGCAGGTAACCCAGGCCGAGCCGTGCGCGCTTGTGCATCGGCATGCCGGTGATGTCCGCATCGTTCAGGCTGATGGTGCCCGCATCCGCGCTGACCAGGCCGACGATCATGTAGAAGGACGTGGACTTGCCGGCGCCATTCGGCCCCAGCAGGCCGACGATTTCGCCGGATTCGACCTGCAGCGACAGGTCCTCGACCACGCAGCGGCCACGATAGCTCTTGCGCAGATGACTTGCGCGCAGTACCGACTGGCTCATTTTGCGCTCGCCCGGTCCGGAGTGCGCGGCGCCGGCACGCGTTGGCCGGGCTTTATGGTAAAGATCAGACGGTCCTTGCTCTTGATGGAGCCATCGCGCAGATCGTAAACGATGGTGTCGCCGCTGGCTTCGTTTACGCCGTCGGAATACCAGGTGTCGCCTGCGAAACTTGCCTTGCCGGTCGCCGCGTCGTACTGGATGTTGCGGGCGCGGCCCACATTGCTGCGCTCCGTGTTTTTCAGCTGGTGCGAGAACTTCGCGGGCGAACCTTTAACATCGACGGATTTCAACCGGCCGTTCGCAAACACCGCAATGGCATTGTCCGCGTCCAGTACTGCGCCATCGAATTCGATGTGGACGACGCCCTTGAGCGTCCATATGCTGTTGTCCTTGTTTTCCGAAACGCCCGTTGCCGCGCCTTCGGTTGCGGTGATGAACGTTCCGGTGCCCTGCCGCAATTCCATGTTGCGCAGCGACATGGTGCCGTTCTTGAAGTTGGCATCGGCGCCGCTTGGGCTGTAGACCGTAATCGTTTCCTGTGTATTGCCTGCCGCATGGACGCCCGGCAGGCAGATCAGTGCGCTGGCCGCAATCAACGCATGCAACAGCATGCTCCGGCGACGGCCTTCAGGGGTTGAGTGTGGCATTTGCCTGCGATTGTAGCGCCACGTCGCCACTCTTGATATTCGCGCGCAATCCCCGGCCCCGCAGCTTGTTGTTGCGCCCCCAGGTGACTGCCACCTGGGACTCGCTGGCCACGTCCTGGGTGGTGAGGTTGTAGCTGAGTTGCTCCGTGGTCAGCACATTTGCACCTGGCCTCTTGCTGCCTGGGGTGTCGTTGCTCCCCCAGGTGAATACCGTAGCGGAATTGCTGGTCAAAACCTGGGTTGTGAGGTTGTAGCCGAGCCGGTCCGTGGTCAGCAGCACCGGCGCAGGTGCGTTCACGGGCAGTCCCTGTGCGCGGACCTTGCCATTGAGGGTGATGTTGCCGCCTTCTTCCGGCAGGTCTGCACGGTCTGCGCTGAGCGTCCAGCGGTTCTTCCCGCCGGGCGTCGTGCCCGGCGGATCGTAGTGCATGGTCAGGTCGCTGGCCGAAATCTGCCCGTTGCGGGGCAGCTGGGTGATCTGCTTTGCCTCGAGTTCGTATTGCAGGGCGCCGTCAGGGCCCATCTGCTGCACGACCACGTCATGTGCTTCATAGTCGTAGGCACTGGCCGAGGTATCGCCAGCGTTCGCGGCAGGCCCGCCCGCCTGGGGCCCTGTGCCAGCCACCCAGATTGCCAGCAGTGCCAGCGCCACTACCATGACTGCCGCCAGTACCCGCAGCTTCTTCATGATCCACTCCTTGCCGCCAGCAGCCAATCGCACACCACCTTGATCGTCGTCACTGCCCGCTCCGCATGGCGAGTATCCAGTCTACGACTTCCCGTACAGCGCCGTGGCCACCAGGCAGGGTGGTGCGGCAGTGGGCAGCACGCGCTGCCAGCGGGTGCGCATCCCGCACGGCTACCGCGAACCCCACGCGCACGAACAGTGGAATATCCGGCGTGTCGTCGCCGATGCAGGCCACCTGCGATTCGAGCAATGAAAGTTTTTTCAGCAGCCTGTCCAGGGCGCAGCTCTTGTCGGCAGCACCCTGCAGCAGTTGCGCTATGCCAAGTTCCCGGCAGCGTGCGGTGACTGCCGCCGAGCGGCGACCCGAGATGACCGCCACCTGCACACCGGCTGCCGCCAGCAGCTGGATGCCGTGACCATCGCGCACATGAAAGCGCTTGAGCTGCTCACCGCGCGCACCGAACCACAGGCTGCCGTCGGTGAGCACGCCGTCCACATCCAGCACCAGCAGTTCCAGGCGCCGGGCAAGCCGCGCGTTGAGGCGGGCGGGCAGTTTGTCCACTACACCACCCCGGCGCGCAGCAGGTCGTGGATGTTCAATGCGCCGACCAGTCGCGATCTTTCGTCCACGACCAGCAGCGCAGTGACGCTATATTCCTGCATGCAGTTGACTGCATCGGCTGCCAACTGTGACGGTGCCACGGTGCGCGGATTGCGCGTCATGACGGTCTCCATCGTGGTATCCCGCAGGCTCACGCCGCGGTCGAGCGCGCGGCGCAGGTCACCATCGGTAAACACTCCGAGCAGCAGCTGGTCGGCAGTGGTGATCGCGGCAAGACCGAGCCCCTTGCGGCTCATTTCCAGCAGGCCCTGTTCAAGCGGGACAGTTGCGCTGACGCAGGGCAGATCCGCGCCCTGGCGCATGATGTCGCCGACATGCAGCAGCAGTTTGCGCCCCAGCACGCCGCCGGGATGTGACCGGGCAAAATCCTCGCTGGTGAAGCCGCGTGCGGCAAGCAACGCCGTGGCCAGCGCATCACCCAGCGCCAGCGCGGCGGTGGTGCTGGCGGTTGGCGCGAGATTCAGCGGACAGGCTTCCTCGCTGACGCTGGCATCGAGGTGCACGGCGGCCGCCTGCGCCAGCGTGGAAGACGCATTGCCGGTCATCGCGATGACCGGGATTTCCAGCCGGCGCAGATGCGGCAGCAGGGCGAGCAGTTCCGGTGTTTCGCCGGAATAGGAAATGGCGAGCAACACGTCGCCGGCAGTGACCACGCCCACGTCACCGTGACTGGCCTCTGCCGCATGCAGGAAAAACGCCGGTGTGCCGGTACTGGCCAGCGTCGCGGCGATCTTGTTGGCAATATGGCCGGACTTGCCGAGGCCGCAGACCACCACCCGGCCGCGGGCTGCAAGGCACAGCTCGCAGCTGCGTGCGAACGCGGCATCGATGCGGTCCTGCAATGCGGTGATGGCCCGCGCCTCGATGCCCAGGGCACGACGCCCGGCGGCAATCAGCGCGGAGTGGCTACGCGGGCTGTTCATTGCGGTTGGTGGTTCAAGGATCAGCAGGCAGAAGTTCGAGGGATCATAGCTTAAACTGCGCGCCTTCCCCGGCGCCCACCGCGCCCCCAGGCAGAACAGGCTGTACATGAATCCGAAACAGATAGAGGAACTGATCCACGTCGGGCTGCCCGGCGCGGAGGTGCGCGTCAGGTCGGAAGACAACGTGCATTTCGAGGCCACGGTGGTGAGCGCCGCGTTCGCGGGCCTGCGACCACTGCAGCGGCATCAGCTGGTCTACAAGGCGCTGGGCGAGCGCATGGGTGGCGAGATCCATGCGCTGGCATTGCAGACCCTGACGCCGGACGAACTGGCGACCCGGAGTCACTGAAGCGCATGGACAAGCTGCAGATCACCGGTGGGCGCCGGCTGGACGGCGAGGTGCGCATTTCCGGCGCCAAGAACGCGGCGCTGCCGATCCTGGCGGCAACCTTGCTGTCTGAAGAACCAGTGTCGGTCGGCAACATCCCGCAGCTGCAGGATGTGAGCACCATGATCC
>JAATEY010000391.1 GCA_015655465.1 Gammaproteobacteria bacterium
AGGCTCACTACGCAGATGAAGTCCGTGGGCGAGGTGATGGCCATCGGCCGCACCTTCCAGGAGTCGCTGCAGAAGGCGTTGCGTGGGCTGGAAACAGGGCTGGATGGTCTTGGCAGCGTCACCACCCTGCCGCTGGCAGGCGAGGACGCGGCCGCGACGCTTGCTTACGAGCTGCGCAACCCGGGCGCGAACCGCCTGTTGCAGGTGGCCGATGCCTTCCGTGCCGGCTGGACGCGTGAGCGCGTGCACGCGCTGAGCTACATCGACCCCTGGTTCCTGGCGCAGATCGAAGATCTGGTGCGCGAAGAAGCCAGCGTCATCTCGCAGGGCTTTGTCGCGCTCGACGCCGTTCGCCTGCGGGCACTCAAGCGCAAGGGCTTTTCCGACAGCTGCCTTGCGCGGCTCACCGGCCAGACCGAGAAGACGCTGCGCGACAGGCGGCGCGCACTGGGTGTGGTGCCGGTCTACAAGCGCGTCGATACCTGCGCCGCGGAATTCGCGACTTCCACGGCCTACCTGTATTCCACCTACGAAGAGGAATGCGAGGCGAACCCGACCAATCGCAAGAAGATCATGATCCTGGGCGGCGGTCCCAACCGCATCGGGCAGGGCATCGAGTTCGACTACTGCTGCGTGCATGCGTCGCTGGTGCTGCGGGAGGATGCATATGAAACCATCATGGTCAACTGCAACCCCGAGACTGTTTCCACTGACTACGACACCTCCGATCGCCTTTACTTCGAACCGCTGACGCTTGAGGACGTGCTGGAGATCATCGCCAAGGAAAAACCCATCGGCGTGATCGTGCAGTACGGCGGCCAGACACCGCTGAAGCTGTGCCGCGCGCTGGAAGCTGCGGGTGCGCCCATCATCGGCACCACGCCGGAAGCCATCGACGTCGCCGAGGACCGTGAACGCTTCTCCGACCTGGTGCGCCGCCTTGGCCTGCGCCAGCCGGCCAACGCCACCGCCCGTACCGAAGAGCAGGCGCTGCGCATGGCACGCGAAGTCGGCTATCCGCTGGTGGTGCGTCCGTCCTATGTGCTCGGCGGCCGCGCCATGGAAGTGGTCTATGCGGAAGAAGACCTGAAGACCTACATGACCGATGCGGTGCGGGTGTCGAACGACAGCCCGGTGCTGCTGGACCGGTTCCTGGACCAGGCCATCGAAGTGGACGTCGATGCAGTCTGCGACGGCGTCGAGGTGCTGATCGGCGGCATCATGGAGCATGTCGAGCAGGCGGGCGTGCACTCGGGCGACTCCAGCTGCTCGCTGCCACCCAACAGCCTTTCTTTCGAGATCCAGCAGCAGCTGCGTGAGCAGACCCGCAAGCTGGCGCTGGGCCTGAACGTGGTCGGCCTCATGAACATCCAGTACGCCATCCAGAATGGCGTGGTCTATGTGCTGGAAGTCAATCCGCGCGCCTCGCGCACGGCGCCGTTCGTGTCGAAGGCCACCGGCAGGCAGATTGCGAAGCTGGGTGCGCAGGTCATGACCGGCCGCACGCTCAAGCAGCTGGGTGCCACACAGGAAATCGTGCCGGCGTTCTATTCGGTGAAGGAAGCCGTCTTCCCGTTTGCGAAATTCCCCGAATCCGACCCGATCCTGGGGCCGGAGATGAAATCCACCGGCGAAGTCATGGGCACGGGTCGCACCTTCGGCGAGGCCTATGCCAAGGCACAGGACGGTTCCGGAACTTCATTGCCGCGCAAGGGCACCGCACTGGTCAGCGTGCGTGAACGCGACAAGCCCGGCGCCGTCGACATGGCGCGCAGGCTCATCGCCAAGGGTTTCGACATCGTCGCCACCGACGGCACGGCGCGCGCCATCGAAGCCGCGGGCCTTTCCTGCCGGCGTGCCAACAAGGTGCGCGAAGGCCGGCCGCATATCGTCGACATGATCAAGAACGACGAGATCGACCTGATCGTGAACACCACCGAAGGTCGCCAGGCCACGCGCGACTCGATGGCGATCCGCCGCGAGGCGGTCAGCCGGCGCGTCACCTATTTCACGACGCTGGCCGCAGGCCTTGCCACCTGCGAAGCGCTCGATCACCTTGAAGACGTCGATGTAAACCTTCTGCAGGATCTGCACCGGGAGCTCAAGTCGTGAAGCGAGTGCCCATCACTTTGCGTGGCGCGGAAGCGCTGCGCGTGGAACTGCGGACGCTCAAGTCCGAGGCGCGTCCGAATGTCATCAAGGCGATTGCCGAGGCGCGTGCGCATGGCGATCTGTCCGAGAACGCCGAATATCACGCGGCGCGCGAACAGCAGGGCTTCATCGAAGGGCGCATCCAGGAGCTGGAATCCAAGCTGTCGAACGCCGAGATCATCGACGTGACCCAGCTTGCACCGTCCGGCCGGGTGGTATTCGGCGCCACGGTCGAGCTGGAAGACGAAGACACGGGCGCCAAGGTGACCTACCAGATCGTTGGCGAGGATGAAGCCGACATCAAGTCAGGCCGCATCTCCTTTGCTTCGCCCATTGCGCGCGCGCTGGTGGGCAAGAGCGAAGGCGACTCTGCCGAAGTGGCCGCTCCCGGCGGCAAGCGCAACTACGAAGTGATCGCCGTCCGTTACGTCTGAGGCGCGTTACAGGCTGATCACGCGCAGCCCGTGCTCGTTGTGGCGCAGCAATTCCTGCAGCTGCGGCAACTGGTGCCAGGCCACCAGCAGCAACACCGCGACCAGGGCTATCCACAGCAGGCCCGACCAGGCATCGGCCCAGCCATGCGGGCGGCCACCGTTCGCGTAGTACAGCGCTGCGCGCCGGCCAGCCCCGATCGGGATGGCCAGCAGGGCGTAGATCGCGATGATGGCGACCAGCGCGACCCATCTGGGGAAGTCCGTGTGACCATGCCATGAACCCGGCGGCCAGGCATCGAAGCCGGCGTAGTACCTGCCCTGCCACAGCACATACGCGGCAATGGCCAGGCAGGAAAACCACACGGCCGACAGCACGGTGAGCAGCGGCAGCAGCACACCGCCGGTCACCCGCGCAGCGTAGCCGGGTGGCGGCTGAATTGCGGGGGGCGACCACCACGCGGCAGAGCGCCTCATGCGCCGCTTCTCCCGGCGTTCGGAGCGAAAATCCTCGTGCTTTTTCTTTACGCGGTCGACCAGCTCCTGTGCATTGAATGGCTGGCCATGTGCGGCAGCCTTTTCTGCAGGTGTCACGGCCTTTGGAACCAGCACGATCATCAGGATGTAGACCAGGAAGCCGGCACCGACCGACGCGATTGTCAGCAGGATGAAGGCCAGGCGCACGAACGCCACGTCGACACCCACGTAGGCGGCCAGTCCCGTGCAGACGCCTGACCACATTGCGCCATCGTAGATCCGGTACATGCGGCGCGGCGCGCCGGCAGCCGCTGGTGTGTCGCTGTCCCGGGAGTTTCCGGGGTCGGCAGCGGATTCTGCATCCCCGGCGCCTTCGACCGCTCCCATCTCCTTGAGTATCCGCTCGATCTCCGCCGCACTCACGACGGTCTTGTATGGTCCCAGTGCCAGCCGGCACTTGTCGGCGATGGCCTGTTCCAGATCCGCAAGAATCTCCGCGCGCTCCGGGTTGCTGGCCAGCGCGCATTCGGCTTTGTCCAGGTACGCGCGCAGTTCTTCATAGCCATCCTCGTCGATCTGGTAGGCGTTGTTGTTCAGATTGATGGTGGTGACTTTGCGCATGTCAGTTTCCCAGGCGGGTGAGGGTGTCGTGCAGGTGGTTCCAGTAACCGGCGAGTTCATCGAGGGCGCGGCGGCCCGGATCGGTGAGCTTGTAGTACTTGCGGGGCGGGCCGGCGTCGGACTCCTGCCATTCATAGTCCACCAGCTCTTCGCGGCGCAGCCGGCTGAGCAGGGGATAGAGCGTGCCTTCCTGGGTGGCGAACTCGGTGCCCGCCAGGCGCTGCAGCATCTCGGCTACATAGAGCTTCTCGGCGGCAATCACGCGCAACACCGCGAATTCGAGCAGGCCTTTGCGGATGGGACCGAATTTTTCGCTGAGATCCATGAATGGCTGATCGGGCTTCAGGAAGCTACCTTGTTTTGAAAAGGTAGCAGGACGCAGGAAGGGCGTCAAGCCTCGGGGTACCCGCTGGCAGGCGGGACACCCCGGTTCTCCAGGTGAAGAGGCTAGAAGGAGTACTTGACGCCGACGCGGACCGTCCGCGGTTCTTCGGCGCGCGACAGGGGCGTTGCCTGCTCTGTGCCGGGGGCGCTGACGCCGGGGACAAAGGTCGGGTAGTAGTACTCGATGTCCTTGCCGGTGGCGTCGAGCACGTTCAGCAGTTCGCCGTACAGCGTGAAATTGCCCGGTTTGTAGGCCACGCGCAGGTTCAGCATCGCTTCGGCACCTGCGCGCCTGGTACCGCTGGGCACCAGCGGGTAGGGGCCGAGGTAGCGCAGCCGGGTGCTGATTTCCCACTTGCCCTTCACCGCGGAAGCGCCGAATTCGCCAGCGCTCTCGACGCCCCCTTCGACGAAACGGCCCTGCAGCGTGTTGAACGGCGGCCCGCCATCCGCGTCGTAGTCCGGGTCGTCCTGGACATCCTTGTAGCGCGCGCGGCTGTGGGTGTAGACGAGGTCGAGGCCCAGCCATTGCAGCGGCTTCCAGAACGCCACCACTTCATAGCCGCGCCGCTTCGCGCCGGTCTTGGGCTCCACGGCATTGGAATCGCCGACGAAGATCAGCTCGCTGGCCAGTTCCAGCCACCACTGGGTGGCCGTGATGTTGAAATTGCCCTTTTCGAAACGCACACCGGTTTCGTAGCCCTCGCCTTTCACGAGGCCAGGAACCGGCGTTGCATCGTTCACTACGCCGCGCGCGTCATTCGAGTGAAAGCCGCGCCCCCAGTTTGCATACACCTCGACGTTGCGACCGAGCGTGTATGCGGCGGTGAATTTGGGGGATACCAGCTGGTCGCTGGCGTTGCCGCTGTGAGTGTCCGGCCCGGCGCCCGGGTTCACGCCAACGTTGAA
>JAATEY010000038.1 GCA_015655465.1 Gammaproteobacteria bacterium
AACTGGGAGTCGCAGGGTCGGTAGCCATCGACGATGATTCCGCGATTGCCGCGCTCGCGCTGGTGGATGGCGTCGCGGATACGGTGGGGGGCGCCACGGCCGCGAAACTGTTCGGCAGGGTGAAGGATGGTGGCAGCTTCGGCTATGCGTCGGTGCTGCCGGAGGGGACTTCCGGACAGAACCCGACGGTCACCATCACCCGGGTGTACACGCGGCCTGATGCGTCGAAGGTCCGCGAGTTTGCCGATGACATCCGGGATGGGAAATTCCGGTTGCCGATAGGACGCCGGATGCCGCTGAGTCAGGCGGGCGAGGCGCATGCATTGGCGCAGGCGGGTGGCTCGGGAAAGATCGTGCTGGTGTGCAGAGAACCCTAAGTCGGAGGTAGTTCTGTTCGCCTCAGGTGCCGGCGCCCTTCCACAACTCGCTTGCGCCGCCGACGTTACCTGGCCTTTCGATCAAGCTGGTCGAGTAGCTGCAACCCGATGGCCGGCCGGCCTCGCGCCTTGCGCAGCAAGTAGCGGTTCTCGGCATCAGCCTGCGCAAGCGCCACTGTGGCCAGTTCTTCGACCAGCTTGTTGACGCTCACGCCGCGAGTCCGGGCAAACGCCTTCAGTCGCTCGTGCTTCGTGTCGGGCAGTCGGATCGTGAGAGTCGACATATCTTCTCCTTCAAGCCTCTTTCAGCCAGCCGGCAGGCGACTGGATCACAACATCCGGGAACCGCAGCTCCCCGCGCGAGAAATCGTTCCGGTTGAAGGTCAGGATCGTCGCACTGCCGGCCGCTACGGCCAGCTCCAGGCACGTCTACATTACCTCGTCATTGAACAGCTCGCGCAGCGGCATCCCGTAGCCAGCCTGGGCCCCGACTCTGTGCTTGTGGCGGCCTGGGCACTGCGTGATCGGCGCCTCCCTTCGGAACTTGACGACCTGCCCTCCCACATCGAGAATGATGACGAACAGCATCAATTCAGGTGCACACCACCATGCGAACAACCGTTACCCTCGACGACGAGATCTACAACAAGGCCCTGGCCATGGCCGATCCCGGCATGGAAAAAGCAGACCTGTTCCGCGAAGCCTTCAAGACGTTCATCCGCGTTCAGTCCGCCAGGCGCCTGGCGGCGCTCGGCGGCAAGGCGCCGGCCATGAAGCCCATTCCGCGGCGCCGTTCTGGCAGTTGACCTGCAGGCATGTCGGGAGTTCTTGCAGATACATCCATCTGGGTTGCCCATTTCCGCCGGCCCGACGCAACGCTGCAATCTCTCCTCCAGGGCGATCAGGTGCTTTGCCATCCACTGATCGTCATCGAGATTGCCTGCGGAACGCCGCCTTCTCCGCGGCAGCGTACGCTGGCTGATCTGCAGAACCTCCGCCAGTCCGTGGTCGCAACGCCGGATGAAATCCTTGCTCTCATCGAACGTGAGCGCGTCGCGGAATCCGGCTGCGGGGCGGTCGATGCCGCGCTGCTCGCATCGGCGCTACTGACGCCAGGCACGCGCCTGTGGACTGCGGATCGGCCATTGGCAACGCTGACACGGCGACTGGGCGTGGGGTTCGATATCCCGCAGGGCACGATCTGACCCAGCCCTGCGCGCTGCAGCCTGCACCTTGCGCCGCGCGCCTTCATCCACAACCGGCACTGCTCCGACCCGCATGCGGACAGTCGCAGTCTCCGGCGATGGCATCGCCATCCAGGCTGATGCTCGTCTCATAGACCTGCGTGCCATCGATCTGTGCACGGATCCGCGCATCGATGCCCTGCGACTCTTCAATCACCCGCACGGCACCGGATGCGGCGTAGGTCAGGCCGCGGTCGAACACCTTGGGACCGCTGAGGGAGGTCAGCGCTTCGTCGGTGAGCAGATCCGCGAGCGCGGACGATTTGCGCGCCTTGACCATCCTCGATCACGCCTCCGGCTCGAGCAATCGCTGCAGGAACTGCGCTGGCGTGAGGATGGGAATACCTTCGTGGGTGGCCAACTCCAGCAGATCACCGTCACCGCTGATGATCGCGTCTGCCTGTCCGGTCACGGCCAGCGCGAGGAACTTGTCGTCGTCCGGATCACGGGAAATGCCGGTCGCTGTTCCGGCATCCTCCTGCCAGGACGCCAGCTCCACCAGCTCGGACAGGAACAGGTTCCAGGCTTGTATCTCGCGGTACCGGTCGATCCTGGGCCGCTCCAGACGCGACACCAGTTCAGCGAACGTCGCTTCCGACATGAGTATGTCGATGTCGTGATCCAGGACAGCGTCCAGCAGCTGGCGCGCGGTGCCAGTGGGCGAGATCAACGCAGCAATCCAGACATTGCTGTCGATGACCAGCCGTTCAGCTTTCATCCGCGAGCAGGTGGTCCAGCACTTCCTCGTTCATGCCCTGGGCAGCTGCATGCTCGCCCGCGCGCTGCATGGCCTGGCGCAGGCGTTCGCGCCCCACGCGCTGCCGGCGGGCGTAGCTCTCGGCAGAAATCATCACCACCGAAGGACGGCCATTGCGGGTGATGCTGACGGGCTGCCGCTGCGCGGCTTCCAGCACCTCGCCGAACCGGTTCTTGGCTTCCAGGGCAGTGACGCTTTTCATAATGGCTAGAATAGCTATTCTGGCTGTAACAGGCAACAGGCTGCGGCAATCGCGGCGGAGCACAACGCGCTATCCTCTGGCCATAAAGCGGGGGCCTTTGCGGGGCTCAAGTACGGAGTCTTCTTGAGGAGTACGGGGTCGATGAGAAAGCCATATCGTTCATTCCTTTGTGCGTTGCTCGGTCCAGCACTCTTGCTCGGCAGCCTATCCGCTGTCGTTCAGGCGGCTCAGCCGGCGAAGGCTACGCGCTGGTCTGATCCTGCCAGTTGGCCAAACAAGAAGTTGCCAGCCGCAGGCTACAAGGTGGAGATTGCAAGCGGCAAGGAAGTGATCCTTGACGTCAGCCCTCCCGAGCTGGGTGGTCTGACGATCAATGGCAAACTCAGCTTTGCCAACACTGCCGACCTTGAACTCACCACCGAGTGGGTCATGCTGCACGGTGAGCTGGAAGTCGGCACCGAAGCCAAGCCCTTTACGCGCAAGGAGACCATCACTCTCAC
>JAATEY010000353.1 GCA_015655465.1 Gammaproteobacteria bacterium
CCTGAGATGCGCCGACAAATCGGTACGACTTTCGTACGTGCCCGGTGATGAGTGGACCGTGCCCGATGGCATGCAGAACTGCACGGTCGCCATCCGCGGAGAACAGGGCACCAGCTTTCAGCTCGTCGAACTCGCAGACTGAGCACCATGGAGGCGCGACCCGCCCGGTGCATGATCGTTACAGCAATATCTTGAGATATTGACGGCAGGCATTGCCCATCAAAGCCTGCGGTCGGTAGGTACCGCCCCAACACAAAGCCCGCCGTACGAAACGGCGGGCTTTGAACAGACTATTTGCCCGCGGCGGGTGCTACCGGCGCTGCCGGTGCTGGCGGCCTTCCTCTCCCACAGCCTGGCGTCGTGCAAACCGTGACCTCGTGGATGTAGCGATTCTTGCCACCCTCAACCCGAAACATCTGGCCGGCCGGGGTCCCCGGGTCGGTTGGTATTCCGCCATCGAGCCAGGGGAAGTTGTGGAAGATGACAACGGCGCCGACGGACTCGTCGATGATGTAGCGGCGGTTGCCCACTTTGAGCTTCTGCGGGAACTTCCCCATGTTGCAGTTATTGCCCTCCGGGTTCCGGGTGCCCGTGTACGCGCCGCCCTCGAGCCGGGCGCAGGGCGTGCCATGCGGCACCGGGAGATCCGGGTTCCCCCAATTGTCCAGGTACGCGTCAGCCGCCGCCTGGATGGCCGCGCGCGTGTCGCGCTTGTCCTTGGGGATCTCGTCCCACTTCTCGCCCTGCGTGAAGCCAAGGTACTTGTCCGCGCCGAACACCCAGTCGCCCGCGTCCGTCACCACCGACTCCATCTTCGACACTTTTTTCCCGTTCTTGGTCGCCTCCATGCGCGTGAGGATCACGTACGGGTGCGGGTCCGTGGCCGCCACCAGCTCCGTGAAGGCGGCGCATTGCGTCGTGTCGTAGAAGCTGCGGGTGAAGTCGACCTTCAGGGCTCCGGCCAGTACGCCCTTGGCAGCCTCCATGGGCTTGTCGTTCTCTGCGTAGGACGCTCCCTTCGCGAGGGGCAGCTTGGTGGCCTTCCCGGCCGTTTGGGCCTTGACATACTTGTCGGCCAGTTTCTGGAGCACCTTACGGCTGCATTCCGCCCTGGCATTTGGCGCGAAGGCCACGCCAGCGAGGACGATTGAGCAGAACATGATGATGACTCTTACACTTTCTCTTCTCATTTGCGCGTGCCCCCTGGGTTCTTTGCGTCAATTATATGCCGATTTCTCGCCCGCGTCCGCAACCTCGTCGGGGTTCGCTTTCGCGTAGTGAAGAGCCAGGCAGCCGACGCGAGATCGACGACTTCATGACCGTCCCGCGCTCGCGCCCAGGGTGACGAGAAGCTCGTCCAGTTGCTCGAACGTCTCTCCCATCGCATCCGCCGCCCCGGTGCCGGCGGCGTCGAGAGCTTCCTTCGAGGGATAAAGCTCGTGCATGACCAGCAACGTCTTGCCGCCTTTTTCCGCGAAGGTCACCGTCGTGACGGAGCCCTCGTCACTTTCCTCATTGGTCCAGACGAGGCGCGAGTGCGGTATTACGTCCTTGTACGTGCCGAAGAACGCCAACTGTGAGTCCCCGTGTGCGAACACCAAGCGGTACCCGCCCCCGACACGGACATCCATTTCGCAGGAAAGCAGGGACATTCCCATCGACTTCGGCACCCACCACTGCCTGAACAGCTCGGGCCTGGTCCATGCCTCGAACACGAGGCGCGCCGGGCCGTTGAAAGTTCGCGTGACGACGAGTTCACGCCCGGACTTCCGCTCCACCGTCGTACGGTTCTTCATGGGGGCAACCTCACTCTCTCTTCCTGCGTCCATCGACCCTCTCCTTCCGTTTCAATTCCTCGACAACTTTGTCCAGCTCGTCGAAGCGCGCGTCCCAGAGCTGGCGGTATCTCTCGATCCATGCAGCTTCCTCCGTAAGGCGCCGCGGGCCGAGCTTGCAGGTCCGCACGCGCCCGACCTTCTCCGTGGTGACCAGCCCCGCCTGCTCCAGGACGCCGACATGCTTCTTCATGCCCGTGAGGGTCATGCGGAATTTCCCGGCAAGGTCCGTGATCGAAGCGTCTGCACGCCCGAGCTGCTCCAGAACGCCACGTCGGGTGGCGTCGGAGAGCGCGGCGAACGAGGCATCGAAGCGGGTCTGGATATATTGAACCATATGGTTCAGTATTTAACACCCGGATAGGCGGCACGCAAGGGGAGGCCGGGCTCGTGCTGCCTTGAACAGCTCATGCGGGTTTCAAGGGTACTTTATGAGGGTACCGGAATTCGCTTCTGGGAAAGTCCGTCCTCAGATCAGGCGATTAGGGCGGCGTTCGAGTTCCACGGCATCGATTGCAATACATAGAACATCTATGTATAAATCTGCATGGTATGGACCTCAACAAGGACCTGGTCGCCGCTTCCGCGACGCCCCTCGTGCTCGCGATCCTCGCCGAAGGGGACAGCTACGGCTACGCCATCATCAAGCGGGTGAATGATCTGTCGCGAGGCCATTTGCAGTGGACCGACGGCATGCTTTATCCCGTGCTGCACCGCCTCGAGCGGCAGGATCTGGTTGCGGCGAAATGGGAAGTTTCCGAAAGCGGCCGCCGCCGCAAGTACTACCGCATCACCAAGTCTGGCTTGACGCAGCTCGCTACGCAGAAGGAGCAGTGGCAGGTGGTGGACAGAGCGCTGCGAGGCATCTGGATGAAGGCAACAACGACATGACAACCTCCGCTGACACCGCGGCGCTCGAGCTGCAGATCTCCCAATGGCGCGAATACCTGCGGCGCCAGCCCGCAATCAATGCCCGGGACGTCGAGGAACTGGAAGGCCACTTGCGTGACCAGGTGGCGGAGCTCATGCGCGCCGGCCTTCAGGCCGATGAAGCCTTTCTCGTCGCGGTGAAGCGAATGGGCAGCCTCAATGCGCTGTCGCGGGAGTTTGCGCGCGAGCACTCGGGGCGGTTGTGGAAGCAGCTGCTCAACTCCTCTGACTTTGGCGATGAGTCGGGAAAAGCCATACGCACAGACATGTTTGTGGTGCTGGGCCTCACCATGGCAGCGGCGCTGGCTGTCAAGGTGCCAGTGCTTTTCGGAATTCAGCAGGATGGCAGCGGGGCGGATTTCTACACCCGCAATGCCAGCCTGTTCGTGCTGCCGCTGCTTGCGGGCTATTTTGCCTGGAAACGGGAACTCCGCCCCTCGACCTGGGCGTGGCTGGCGGCAGCTCTTGCGGCTGCGGCAGTTTTCGCCAATGTCTTTCCTTTCACTTCTCGCAGCCACACGCAGACGCTGACCGCACTGCATCTGCCCATCGCCTTGTGGCTGGTCGTCGGTATTGCCTATGTCGGGGGTCGATGGTTCATCGGCGGCGGGCGCATGGACTTCGTGAGATTTTCTGGCGAGCTGTTCATTTACTACGTCCTCATCGCGCTCGGCGGTGGCGTACTCATGGCATTTACCATGATGATGTTCGGGGCCATTCATATCAACGCCGAGAGGCTGGTGATGGGCTGGCTGCTTCCCTGTGGCGCGGCCGGAGCAGTCATCGTCAGCTCATGGCTGGTGGAAGCCAAGAAGAGCGTCATCGAGAACATGGCGCCGGTGCTGACCAGGCTGTTCACACCGCTGTTGACCGCCGTGCTGTTGGTGTTCCTGGCCACCATGGTGTGGACAGGCAGGCCCATCGAAGTGGAGCGGGAAGTGTTGATCGCCTTCGATCTGCTGCTGGTGCTGGTGGTAGGGCTGGTACTCTATGCCGCCTCGGCGCGCGATCCGCAAGCGCCACCCAATCTGTTCGATGCGCTGCAGTTGTTGCTGGTGATGGCCGCCCTCGCAGTAGATGTCGTGGCGCTCGCCGCAATCGCTTCCCGCATCTCCGAATTTGGCTTCACTCCCAACAAGGTTGCCGCCCTGGGCGAGAATCTCATCCTGCTCGTCAATCTTGCCGGGTCCGCCTGGTTCTATGCCCGCTTCCTGCGCCACCAGGGTTCTTTTGCCGCACTGGAGCGCTGGCAGGTCGCCTACCTGCCGGTGAATTCCATTTGGGCGGCGGTTGTGGCCGTCGTTTTTCCACCGGTGTTCGGCTACCGCTGAGGGTGACTGAACGCCATTTGAACGCTGAGAGGTAACCCTATGAAGACAACCATGCTTTGTGTTTCGTTGGTCGTGGCGTTCGCGTGCCCGACATTTGCGGCGGATACCGCACCCGCGGAGAAAGTGCAGACAGGCCGGATGTCGACCGTGCACTTGCTCGCGACCGGTCGTGGCTCGCAATCGGCTCCGGACGCCATGCGGTTCCTGTTCATGGTGACGCGTACGCCCGGCACGAGCGGCGCGATATCGATCAAGGAAACACGCGATTTCCTGATCGGCGGTGAAAGCTATCAGGAAAAATCACAGGCCCAACTTGGGCGGCGCATCGAACCATCGACATCCGTCGACTCGGCCGAAGGATTTTTCGCCAAACAGCCGGGCGCTCGTCGACTCGCGCCGGAGACCATCACCGGTGCTCAAATCGTTTCGATTACGATTGCCGGTGCGCCGTTGACGACCGGTGCCGCGGGGGAAGTGAAGCTGAACGTGGGGTTCAACAAGGAAGTGGAGCCGTTCACGTTTGCGTTCAACGTGCCGGGCGCGAACGTCACTGCCAGTCGCACCGGGCCCACGCCGGCGCAGGGCGTTTCCCTGGCAGGTACGATGAGCCCGTAATACTCCATGAGACGTGGCACGACGACGCGCCGGCCACTACCACGCAAAGGAATTGCCGACCCCCCGCGTCCGACAGTACGGGAGCCAGAGGGGAGCAGACAATGCAGGGCGAAATGTCAGGCATCCGTCCATGCAGCGGAGTCTGCAAGGGGCGATGCGCGCCGACGCGCTGATATCCGCTCCACCTCGCCAGGGATTCCCGCTGGCCTGTATCCACCCTCGCCCGTGGTAAGATCCTGACTGCAACTACCAGTCCTCCGCGAGGATCAATGGCACAGCTACAGCTGAAGGGCTCCGTCATCCATCAGGCCGGTGTATGGGGCTCGTTGGTCGCCGCAGCTGGTGTAACCGTCGAGATCATCCAGCATCATCTCGCTTCAACGAAGAAGACTACGATCTGGACAGGTGTCACGGATTCCTCCGGCAGGTTTCAGGGGCAGTCGTCCGAGTGGCGGCGCATGCGCACCATTACCTTGGGGCCGGTGACAAAAACCGAGCCCGATCCGACGGATGTCCTCGCGCTCACGGCGCATGTCTTCGATGCGAGCGGAGGCGGCCGCGATGTGACGCTTCCCTTTGCCTGGCTCGGTGATTTCCTCCCAACGCCCCCGCTCATCGCTGGCTGGGAACCGCCGATGGCGCGCAAAGGATCGGTCAACGGCGCCACCTGCTACTCGTACGCCGACATCATCAGCCGCGCTGCCGCCGTCGTGCAGTCGCAGCAGCGACTGTGTGTCGACATTCGCACGTTCGGCGCACGCGTGCACAGCGACCTGGTGCGACTGAAGTCGTACGGGGACGGCATCGCACCATCGATCATGGCGCGTGCCGCCGCTATCGCCGCGAACACTTCGATTGTCCTCACCAACCGCACGCCGCAGCAGCAGCAGACGCTGCGCAATCTCGTCGACGCCATTCGTGCTGCGCGCCCGCCGATGCCGCGTCCGGCCGGCGGCATGACCGCCGCGACGCCGGCCATCGCGGCGAGCGGCGGCAGCCGGCATGTAAGCGGCATCGCGGCTGGGCAGCCGCTGATTGGCACGGTGACGGAAAATGAAGCCGTATACGTGGCAATAGCAGAAGCGCTGCTCGCCGCGGGAATTCTCATCGTGCTCGGTCCGGGACTTGCGATGGCGGCGTGCATCGCAGCCATCGAGCTCGCTGTGCTGGTGATCATCCAATCGATGCCGGCGCTATTGAATGCAGTCGCAGCGCTCTTCACGGCGCTCGGGTTGACCGGCATCGCGCAGGAACTCACGGCCGCGTCCGGGTGGTGGGCGGCAAACTTGACTGGTCCGTTCGCCGCCGCGACGGCCGTGCTGTGCATAGTCCTGGCGATTCTACTGACCGGCGTTGCGGCACTCGTATCGATCGCGGTGACGCCCGGGGAAGAAGCGCTGCGAATCATCACAGGCTAGCCGCCGATCAGGGCGCCGGGAACGGCATATACACCTTGTCCGTGCCGTTGCGACACGGCACGGCCGGATCAATACGATTACCACCAAGGGGAGGATTGTGCGGCAGTGGGATCGTGAATTTCGGCGTGCGCAGCGACGCGTGCTGTTCCTGGTGATGCGTTCGGTCATGCGCTGCTTTGGTTTCGACAGCGCGCGGCGCATCGGTGCCTGGCTGGGTGCCGCGCAATACGCCCTGGCCGGTCACACGCGCCGGATCTGCCTCGAAGGGCTCGCGGCACTGCAGGGTCGCCGCAGCGACGATCCGCAGGTGGCACGAACCCTGCGCATGGCCTATCGCGTCAACACGGCCGCCGTGCTGGAAGTGCTCAGCATGGTGGATCGCAGACTGGATGCCGGCCGGTTGCATGCTTGCTGCCAGGTTGACGGACTCGAGCATCTCGAAGCCGCGCGCAATGGACGCGGAGCCATCCTGCTGGCGACGCACTCCGGCAACAGCCTGTTGCTGGCTGCGCAGCTTGCGGATCGGGGCTGGCCGATAACGGTGGTCTACCGGCGCTCGCCGATGATGTCGTTGCAGTTCTTCGCCGATGGCCTGCCGCGTTACGGCATGCAGGGTATCCTGGCCAACGAGGGCTTTCGCGCCTATGCGGGCATGGTGGATGCGCTGCGCCATGATCGGGTGCTGTTCGCCATGATGGATCAGGGCGTGGTGGAGGACGAAGCCGGCATGACGCTGCGCTTCCTTGGCAAAGACATGCCCATGCCCGGCGGCGTGACACAGCTCGCGCGCCAGGTGCGTACACCCATTCTGCCGGTGGAGCCGCTGGCAGCCGAACCGGTGTGGCACTTTGCGATCCGGCCACGGCTGCTGCTCCCGCCCGGAGGCAGCATCGAGGAGGACACTGCCTGGATGCTCCGGCATGTGGAGGCACAGATCCTCGAACATCCGGAGTTGTGGAGCTGGCACCAGCGGCGCTGGCGTGAGTTTCCGCTCGCGGGCTAAGGCATCAAACGGCTGCGCTGGATGCGGCCATGCGGTGGAACAGTTCGGTGCCGCTGGCGACGAAACGCTGCCCGGAAAAGCGCTCCAGCACCCGGACGCGCGCGGCAGCTCCCATCTGTTGCAGCTGCTCGGGTCGCGACAGCAGCCGCCGCATGCCGTCTGCCAGCGCCGTCGGGTCTGCGGGTGGCACGGTGAATCCCGTGACTGCGTCGACGATGCTTTGCGGCATCTCGCCGACCGCCGATGCCAGCACCGGCAAGGCGGCGGTCATGGCTTCGTGGGCGGCGTTGCAAAATCCCTCGGAGCGGGAGGGCTGCAGGTAAAGATGCAGGCTGGCCAGGAACTGCTCCGGATTCCCCGTGTAACCCGGCAGCTGCAGTTCGGTGATTCCTGCGGCCCGCGCTTTCGCTTCCAGATGGGCGCGCTCTGCGCCTTCGCCGGCGATGGTGACGGAAAAAGGTACGGGCGGGCGGAAGCCGGACTCGCGCAGCTGTGCCAGCGCAGCGATCAGCACATCGTATCCCTTGACCGGATGCAGCCGGCCGACGCTGCCGAGGCGAAGTGGCTCACCAGGCTGCCAGGGCGAGGCAGTCGGTGCGCCGGTGTTGACGGCGAACATCGGCCAGGTCAGCAGCCGCGATGATTCGACCCCCAGCTGCTCCCTCGCCACCCGCTCCGTGACGCCCGAAACGACAATCCAGCCCCGGGCGCGAGATTGCAGCAGGCGCAGCGCGATGCGATTGCCTGCTTTCGGCAGGGTATTCATCAGCCAGCAGAAGGTTGGAATGCCCCGTCTGGGTCCGGTCAGCAGGCCGAGCACCGCGGAGCGGGTCAGCGAAGTCCACAGGTGGGTTGCGCCCCAGGCGCGGGTCTGGGCGTCGAGCCAGCGCAGCGCGGCGAGGTGATCGTGCTTGCCACCGCCCGGACGAACCAGCGGGTCGAGGCCCGCTGCGATAAGCGAAGGCAATGCACGTCCATCACGTTTCTCCAGCGCGAACACGCGCACTTCGGCGCCAAGGTCCCGCAATACCCTGGTCAATGCCGGTATCGGGAGCGCGGCGCCGCCGCCTTCAGCGGAGTTGGTAACGTAGGCAATTCTCATGTGTGCGGTTGATGGAGGCGATGAACCGGTAGTTGATATCATTGTGTTGCGAAGTATGCACACAGGAGCAAGACCGTTCATGGCCGATGATATTCCCGGGAACCGGGACTGGATCATTGGCGTGTTGTTGCACGATTTCCAGCTGGGCGGCGCCGAACGCGTGGCAATCCGGCTCGCCAGCGCCTGGAGCAGAATGGGTTGCAAGGTGATCCTGTTCACCGGCAGCAGTGGCGGCGTGCAACGGCAGCTGCTCAGCGAATCTGTGGAAGTAATCGTTGCCAATCCGCCGATCATGCGGCGCTTGCCGGCTTCTTCCGTGCAGCTGGGGAGGTGGGCGGCTTCCCATGCCGCGGCCGCACAGGTGGATGCATTCTATCTGCCTGGCAATTCGTATTTCAGGGCTGTCAGCCCGTTGTCGGCCGTTGGCGCCAGCATCTTTGCGGTGATTTCCAATTCGCTGTGGCGCCTCGATCGTTTGTTGATCCGCAATCTGGTGTTTGCGGCGGCAACGCGCTGGCGCCTGCGGAAAGTCAAGGGCGTAATCTCCATGTCGCCGTCGCTGTTGAGGCAGGCGCAGCGGCTTCTGGGGCAGGGGCTGACCGACGTGGCCTTGCCCAATGCGCTCTTCGACCGATTGCCCGATTCTTCCGCCGGTCCGCGTCGCCGTTGGCATATCTGTACGGTGGGCCGGCTGGTGCCGCAGAAGAATTTCGCGCTGCTGTTGCGCAGCTTCGCGCTGCTCGACGATCTGCCCGTCACGCTCAGCATCGTCGGTGATGGCCCGCAGATGGCTGAACTGCAGCAGCTGGCCGTTACGCTCGGTGTAGCGGAACGGGTGACCTTCCTCGGCGCGGTTGCGAACGCCGCTGGTTGCATGGCGGAAGCCGAGGTCATGGTGCTGACCTCCGACTACGAGGGCTATCCTGCCGTGGTGGTGGAGGCGCTGGCGGCCGGCACCTTCGTGGTCGCGAGCAATTGCTCGGTTGGCATGGCCGATATCCTGGTGACTCCCGAACTCGGCGTCATCGTCGACGGACACAGGCCGGAGGATTTCGAGGCGGCGTTGCGTCAGTTCTTCACGGGGCCGGCCCGGCAGGAATCCACGCGACGGCTGGCGCTGGCGCGCTCGCTGCTGCAGTCGCATGTCGCCAGCCAGGCGGCGCAGCGCCACCTCAAGTACATGGGGCTCGAAAAAAAGCCATTCAGCGCGCTGCAGGTGTCTGCAGGCCGCGGCGCTCCATGAATTCCAGAAGTGCAGTCGCGGCCCGCTGACTGGACGGCACGTCCGAGATATCGAAGCTGCGTGCAAGCATTTGCCGCTGAACCGGAAGATACGTCGAAAGGTGCGTGTCCTGCGCCAGCTTCAAGCCCTCGGCCAGCAACCTGGGGTGATCGATGACCGGGCCCGCGTTCCAATGCTCGAAGTCCGGATTGTTCTTCCACGCCAATCCATGCGAGTTCAGAAAGAGGCAGGGGCGAGGCCTGTAGAGGAATTCGTAGACCTGGCTGCTGGCATCACCCAGATAGATGTCCGCGGCGTTCGTGTAGCTCATGTCGCTGGAGGCCTGGCTCCCCAGGTCGATGTGGATATTTGGCGAACGCAGGTAGCGTTCGTGCAGTTTTCCGGGCCGATCGATACGCAGCCGGTCGACGGTGACCACGAAGCGTCTTTCAAACAGCATTACGTGGGGTGCAAAGATCAGCTGGTAGTCGTCGTTGTCCACGAAGAAATCGAGCACGTCCCGGCCATGCCGGTACCAGGATGACAGGTGCGGAGAGGGATGCGGGTTGTAGAGGACGACCGGACGACCAGCTGTCCCAGCCATGAACTGGACGGATGGTCGAGCAATATCGAACTTGGGATATCCGACCACGGATATCGCATCGCCCGGAATGCCAGCTTCGCTCATCAGCCGCTCCCGGATCTTGGCACCGGAGCAGAGTATGTGATCGAACCCCGCGCTGTTCCTGTCGAAGCCGATGGCCCGGTCGCCCGCACCGTGTCTGGTATGGACGAGCAGGGGACGGGTCAGTCCATACGACTTCCGCAGGACCAGCGAGGTCTTCTCTGCCACGACCAGCACGTCCAGGCTGCGGAAGAAATCGAGGTTGTCGCGATAGACAAGCAGCTTTCC
>JAATEY010000359.1 GCA_015655465.1 Gammaproteobacteria bacterium
GCTGCGCACCATCGAGAAGAACGGCATCGACACCGTGGTCGCGAAGCTGCGCGCCGCCGGCCAGACGCTGTAACGCATCAGGGAGCCTTGAATCATGCGTGAAAAAGTAAAGCTGCTGTCGACCGCCGACACCGGTCACTTCTACGTGGCGATGAAGAACAAGCGTCTTCATCCCGAGAAGATGGAACTGAGCAAGTACGACCCGGTGGTGCGCAAGCACGTGAAGTACAAAGAGACCAAGATCAAGTAAGGCGCCAGCGCTTTGGTCGCTTGAATGTCCGCAGAAAGCCCGCTCCATAGCGGGCTTTTTGTTTATGCGCCGATCGGTCGGATATGCGGCGACTGTCGCCACGCGGATCGGGCTACCGTGGGCCTGCCCGCGCAGAATTGCGGCGGCGAGATACTTCTCTGTATTCAGAAGACATGAACGACGGTCAGAAGGTCTCGGGTGTAGTCATCCACAACCCGCTCGCAGCGCCTGCCAGATAGAACCATCCGGCATCCATTGATAAGGCTGGCGTCGACCGCCAAACTGCGCGTCTGGCCGCGTTGCGGCCCTAAGGACGGGGGTACGCGGGCGTGAAGCTGCGAATGAGCAAGAGCCGGTGGGTCGGACTGGTGCTGGTGGTAGTGGTGCTGGCGTATGCCGGGCTGCGGAGCACGCGGTCCGCGCCGCCGCCCCGGCTCGCGACCTCGCCTGTCGAGATAGCCGACATCGAAGACACGGTCATCGCCACGGGCACGCTCGAGTCTTCGCTGCTGGTGAGCGTGGGTGCGCAGGCCTCCGGCCAGATCAAGTCACTCAAGGTGCAGCTGGGCCAGCAGGTGAAGGCCGGTGACCTGATCGCGGAGATCGATTCGACCACGCAGCAGAATACGCTGCGCAACGCCGAAGCGGCGATCGCCAGCAACCGTGCGCAGCGGGCGGTACAGCAGGCCAACCTGAAGCTCGCGGAATTGACCTGGAAGCGCCAGAAGGCCCTGCTCACGGAGGATGCCACCACGCGCGCGGAGTTCGAGCGCGCCGAAGCGACGCTCGAAACCAGTCGCGCGCAGATCGAGGCGGCCGATGCCCAGCTGGCGCAGGTCCAGTCCTCGCTCGACACGGCGCGCGCCAATCTCGGCTATACGCAGATCGTCGCGCCGATGAGCGGCACCATTGTCGCAATCGTCGCGCGCGAAGGGCAGACGGTGAATGCGGTGCAGAGCTCGCCGACCATCGTCAAGCTGGCGAAGCTCGATACGGTCACGGTGACCGCGGGCATCTCCGAGGCCGATGTGATCCGCGTGAAGGCCGGGCAGACCGTCTACTTCACGACTCTCGGCGACACGCACAAGCGTTACTACGGCAAGCTGCGCTCGATCGCGCCGGCACCGGCCTCCATCGAGCAGGACACCGGTGGCCGCAGCAGCAATGCCGGCGGGGGGTCCAACCAGGCCGTGTACTACAACGCCATCTTCGAGGTGCCCAACCCCACCGGCGAACTGCGCATCGCCATGACCGCGCAGGTATTCGTGGTGCTGAACGAAGCAAAGCAGGTACTCACCATCCCCACTGCGGCGCTCGGCGACCAGGCTGCGGATGACAGCTATACGGTGCGGGTGGTGGATGCGCAGGGACAGCCGCAGCCGCGACGGGTCACCGTCGGCATCAACAACAACGTGAACGCGCAGGTCACCGCTGGTCTCAAGGCCGGTGAACGGGTCGTGGTGGGCGAGGCGGCGGCCGCGGGATCGGGCCCGAACAACAACGCGGTGATCTTCAGATGACACAGCCGCTGCTGCGGCTGAGCGATGTGGGTCGGGACTATCCTGCCGGCGACGAGCCGGTTTCCGCGCTGCGCGACGTGAATGTCGACATCGAGGCCGGGGAGTTCGTCGCGATCGTCGGCACGTCGGGTTCCGGCAAGTCGACGCTGATGAACATTCTCGGCTGCCTCGACCGCCCCACCAGGGGTCGCTACGAGGTGCACGGGCGCAACACGGCGGAGCTGACGCCCGACGAGCTTGCCGAGCTGAGGCGCGAGCATTTCGGATTCATCTTCCAGCGCTACCACCTGATCGGGGACCTGACCGCGGTCGGCAACGTGGAGATGCCGGCGGTTTATGCCGGCCAGGCCAGGGCCGCGCGGCAGGCGCGCACGCGCACGCTGCTCACCCGCCTGGGGCTGGCGGATCGCCTCGGGCATCGACCCACGCAGCTCTCGGGTGGCCAGCAGCAGCGCGTCAGCATCGCGCGCGCGCTCATGAATGGCGGGCGCGTGATACTCGCCGACGACCCCACCGGCGCACTCGACAGCCGCTCGGGCGAAGAGGTCATGAAGGTCCTCGACGAACTGCACGACGAGGGTCACACCATCATCCTCGTGACGCACGAGATGGCCGTGGCGGAGCATGCGCAGCGGATCATCGAGCTGCACGACGGCGCCGTGCTGCGGGATCACGCGAATCCGAAGCGGCCGGCGACCCGCGCCGCGGCAGCCGTTGCCCCGGCGAACAAGGCCGCGGGCTGGCAGGCGCTGCGCGACCGCTTCTTCGAGGCCTTCCGCATGGCGACGCTGGCGATGGCGGCGCATCGCATGCGCACCTTCCTGACCATGCTCGGCATCATCATCGGCATCGCCTCGGTGGTGGTGGTGGTTGCGCTCGGCGCCGGCGCGCAGCGGCAGATACTCGCGCAGATCGGTGCGCTGGGAACCAACACCATCGACATCTACTCCGGCGGCTTCGGCGATCCACGCGTCACCACCGTGCGCCCGCTGCGCGCGGAGGATGCGCAGGCACTTGCGGCACAGAGCTACGTGGACAGCGCGACGCCGAACGTTTCGGCGGGTGTCACGCTGCGCTACGGCAACATCGCCCTGAACGCGCAGGCA
>JAATEY010000389.1 GCA_015655465.1 Gammaproteobacteria bacterium
CGGCGTCAGCCAGATGACGCGACCGGCCACCGGCAGCTTTTCATCTTCGCCCATCAGGTTCAGCAGCATGAACACTTCATCGCCCAGCCGGTAGTTGCTGTTGGTGGGAATGAACAGCCCGCCATTGCGCACGAAGGGCATGTAGGCCATGTACAGCGCGCTCTTGTCCTTGATGGTGAGCGTCAGCAATCCCGGCTTGTTGATGCCTGAGCGCGAAGTCGGGTCTTTCGGCGACATGTCTTTCCTGTAATCGGGCTTCAAGCGCCGCCAGCCCTGTTCAGCTGCCAGAGGTGGCGTTCCAGCGCCAGGGGCTTGTTGAGCGACGTGGCAAGCTGGCGTTGCAGCTCGCGCAGGTCGTCCAGCAGCCTCAGCGCTGGCCCTATATTTATGTCCAGAGGCCCATCTTGCAAGCGGGCACCAGGGCGCATTGCGAGAATCTGCCCTGTGAGGCAGTTCTCAATGCCGCGCAGGCGCAGTGGCAGTTCGTCCCTGGCCCAGCTTTCAGCGATGCGGATGACGTCGATGCGTCCCTGGCGGGCGTCATTCAGCAATTGCAGGACGTCGGCCCGGATGCCGAGTATCTGCCGCACATCTGCAGCAAGGGCTTCCACCGGGGCTACGCCCAGCACGTCGAGCACCGCAGCCCAGTCGGCCTTGTGCGCGGGCTTCTGCGTCGAGAGCCACGCCACGGCGGTGGCGCGATCCGGGGCGGCCACGGCGAGCTTCTGGCAGCGGCTGCGGATGGTCGCCGGCAGCAGGCTGGGGGCAGTGGTCACCAGCACCACGTGCGCGTCCGGACGGGGCTCCTCCAGCGTCTTGAGCAGGGCATTGGCGGCGTTGCGGTTCAGCCGGTCCGCAGGCTGGAATACGACCACCGTGCCCTTGCCTTCGTAGCTGGAGAGGGTCAGTTGTGCGGAGATCGCGCGCACCTGGTCGACCGTGATCTGGCCGAGTTTCAATTCGGGATCGGGCACCACCACGATGAAGTCGGGATGTTCACCCTGGGTGATCCGCCGGCAGTGGCTGCAGCGGCCGCAGGCTGGCGTGATGTCGGAGCAGAACAGCAGCTGGGCGGCATGGATCGCAAGCTGCATGCCGCCCACGCCTGGCGCCTCGTGGATCAGCAATGCCGCTGGCAATCGGCCTGCTTCCCGGGCCGCGCGCAACCTGGCGGCAGCTGGTTCCAGCCAGGGATAGAGACTCACAGTGCTGCCAGCTCCTGCAATGCTGCTGCCAGCAGCTCGGCGGGAGTCTGCGTGGCATCGAGTACCCGGAAGCGTTGCGGCTCGCGCTGCGCCAGCAGCAGATAGTGCGCCCGCACCCGCGCGAAGAAGGCCAGCGCTTCATCTTCGAAGCGGTCGCCGTTGTCCTGCCGGTTGCGCGCGCGCGCGAGCCCGGCTTCCGGAGCAAGGTCGAGCAGGAAGGTCAGGTCAGGCGCAAGCGCAGGATGCGCGATGCTGGCCAGCGCATCGATGATGCCCTCGTCCAGCCCCCTGCCTCCGCCCTGATAGGCGCGGCTGGCATCGGTGAAGCGATCGCAGAGCACCCACTCGCCGCGCGCCAGCGCAGGCGCGAGACGCTGGCTGACATGCGCAGCGCGGGCCGCGAACATCAGCAGCAGCTCGGTGGTGGGCGGCATGCCATCGCTGCGGCGGGCCAGCGCCAGCGCACGGATTTCCTCGGCCAATGGCGTGCCGCCGGGTTCGCGGGTGGCGCAGACCACGTGACCACGGGCTGTCAGCGCCTCGGCCAGCGCGCGCTGCAGGCTGGACTTGCCCGCGCCCTCTATGCCCTCGAAGGTGATGAAGCGGCCGCGGGTCATGGCGCTGGTATTACTGCCTTGGGAACAGGCGTTGCAACGGGGTTTGGCACCACCTTGTCAGCAATGGATGGTGCCTGCAGCCGGTCCAGGTAACGCCGCACGGCGAGATTGTGCTCGGCCACCGTGGCCGAGAAGTAGTGTCCACCGCTGCCGTCGCCGATGGCCACGAAGAAGATGGCATCGGTCTTCTCGGGATTCAACGTGGCGAGAATGGCTTTGCGTCCGGGCAGAGCGATCGGCGTCGGCGGCAGGCCGGCGCGCGTATAGCTGTTATAGGGAGTGTCCCTGGTCAGATCGCTCTTGCGGATATTGCCGTCATAGCGGTCGCCCATGCCGTAGATGACGGTGGGATCGGCCTGCAGCGGCATGCGTATGCGCAAACGGTTGATGAACACTCCCGCCACGCGCGCGCGCTCGCTGGCAAGGCCGGTTTCCTTCTCCACGATGGAGGCCAGTGCCAGGGCTTCGTCGGGTGTGGCCAGCGGCAGATTGGGTTGCCGGGATTCCCAGGCCTGCTGCAGGTTGCGCTTCTGCGCTTTGAACGCCATGCCCAGGATCTGCATGTCGGTGGTAACCCCGGATGCATAGGAGTAGGTATCGGGTGCAAAGCGCCCTTCGGCGGGCAGACCCTGCGCGCCCAGTTCTTCCATGATTTCAGCTTCGCCGCGGCCGGCAAGTGTCTGCCGCAGTTCGGGCTGCTTCGCCAGATGTTCGCGCATCTGCGCGAAGCTCCAGCCTTCCGGAATGGTTACGTGTTCCAGCAGCACGCGGCCCTCGACCAGCTGCCGCACGATCTCGATGGGCGGCTGGCCCGGCACGATGCGGTAGCGGCCGGCCTTGATGCTGGTGCCGGCGAGCGGGACACCTTTCTGGCAGCAACGCAGGTACCACTCCAGCAGCCTGGCATTGCCGATCAACTGCTGCCGCTCCAGTGCATGCAGTACGGAACGCAGGCTGCTGCCCTGCGCCACCTCGAACTGCTGCATGGTCGTGGAGGGACCCGGCAGGGTTGCGGCCCGCTGCACGCCATAACGGAACCACAGCGCGGCCGCAGCCACCAGCAGCAGCAACACCAGGATGGCGATCTTGTCGCGCCTATTCTTCAAGTGTGTCGATCCTCGCGGCAAGTTCGCGCAGCGACGCACCGACCTGCAGTCTGCGGCCGTTGAGCTCGTGCACGGACAACAGGCCGAGACGCACGTTCGACAATGCCAGGCTGGTGCAATGATCGAGTGCAGCCAGCGGAATGTTTTCAGCCTGCACGGGAATGCCCATCTGCTGCGCTTCGCGGAACACGACCGTGCGCAATACACCGGCGATACCGCACAGATCAAGCTCCGGGGTCACAAGCAGACCGTCCCGCTCCAGGAACACATTGCTCATGGTGCCTGATATCAGCCGCCCGGAGCTACTCTGCATCAGGCCTTCGAATGCACCACTGCCCTGCAGGCTGGCGCGGGCCAGCACCTGTTCCAGACGATTGCAGTGCTTGAGTCCTGCCAGGTCCGGGTTCTCACCCAGGCAGTTGCGCAGGGTCACCACGCGGATCTGCGCTGGCAGTTCCGCTGCAGGCGGCGCCGCATACACGCTGAGAATCACCCGCGGGCGTTCGACTCCGGAGGGCGCATAACCACGGGCCGTGGCATCACCCCGCGTCAGCAGCAACTTCAGCAGTGCAGCACCATGCTGGCGGGCGACCTGCCCCGCCTGTTGCCAGATCGCAGCGTGATCTGCGCTGATGGCAAGCCGGTTGCAGCCATGCGCCAGACGCGCGGCGTGCAGCGCTTCGAAGCGGATGCGGCCGTTGCGTACCAGCATGGTCTCGAACAGGCCATCGCCATACTGCAGGGCGCGATCCTGCGGCCAGCTGTCGTCGCAGGTTTGACCGTCGACGAATACCTGCAGTGCGGTGCTCATGGAACCAGCGCCAGCAGCATGCCGCGCGCCTTGGCACGCGTTTCTGCAAGTTCACGCTCCGGCCGCGAGTCCGCAACAATGCCGGCGCCGGCGCGGAATTCCAGCTCCTGGCCATACAGCGACATGGTGCGGATCAGGATGTTGAAGTCGCCGGAGCCATCGTGATTCAGATAGCCCAGGCTGCCGGTGTAGGGTCCACGCGGCGCTGCCTCCAGTTCCGCGATGATCTGCATGCAGCGCACCTTGGGGCAACCGGTGATGGTGCCGCCCGGAAACACGGCGCGCAGCGCTTCGATGGGCGACACGCCCTCGCGCAATTCACCGGTGACATTGGAAACGATGTGATGCACATGGGCATAGGTTTCCACCGCCATGTATTCATCCACCCGCACCGAACCGCCCGTGCAGACACGCCCCAGATCATTGCGCGCAAGATCGATGAGCATCACGTGTTCGGCCCGTTCCTTCGGATGCGCCACCAGCGCTGCGGCCAGCGCCCGGTCCTCCGCTGCATTCTTGCCGCGCGGATGAGTGCCGGCAATCGGTCGTGTGTCGAGCCGCCGTCCCTGTATGCGCAGCAGTCGCTCGGGTGACGAAGACAGCACCCGCAGCGCACCGAACTGTGCGAAGGCCGCGAATGGCGCCGGATTGCTGGTACGCAGGCGTCGATACAGTTCGGCGGCAGGATAGTCGTCCGGCAGCCGCGCGCGCCAGGATCGCGACAGGTTGGCCTGGTAGATATCACCGGCCCGGATGCATTCCTGCGCCGCCACGATGCGCTGCAGGTAGGCAGTGGGATCTTCCTCTGCCACGGCGATGCTCGGACCGCTGCCTGCCGCGGGAGTTTCGGCAGCTGCCTGTTGCAGTTCGTCCAGGATCCGGCGGCGCTCCTCGACAGTGACCGAGGGCTCGGCAATCAGGAATCCGCGGCCTTCGGAATCGCACAGCAGCGCAGCGGGCACCCGCAGCGCCGCCGCAACTGGACGCGCGTCGCTCCAGCTTGCCGTGGGCCAGTATGGCCGCAGCGATGGTTCGATCTCGAGGCCCAGTTCATAGCCGAGATACACAAACCAGCCGCCGCCGAAGGGCAGCGTCGCCGGACGTGCAACGGCGCCGGCAGCCGCCCTGCGCCAGTGTGCATCCAGCGCCGGCAGGAATGCACTGGCACTGACCGGCGGCAGCTCACCGCTGGTGTGCACGCCGCCGCGCGCATCCAGCCAGAGGCAGCCGCGCGGCAGCGCTGCCAGCACTGACATCTTCGACAGCGCACCTTCGGCAGCGCTGTCGAGCAACACGGGATAGCGCTCCGGCCAACGCGCAGCCAGATTGAGCAGCGCCTGTGGCGCGAGCTCAACCGCTTCGATATGGAGTTGTGGCGCGCGCATGGCGCCGGACTTTTGCGCTCAGCCCACGAAACGGCGCAGCGCCAGCGTGCCGTTGGTGCCGCCGAAGCCGAACGAGTTGGAAAGGACTGCATCGATGCGCATCTGGCGGGCAGCGAGCGGCACGTAGTCGAGGTCGCAACCTTCACCGGGGTTATGCAGGTTCATGGTGGGCGGAGCGATCTGGTCGAGGATGGCAAGCGTCGC
>JAATEY010000299.1 GCA_015655465.1 Gammaproteobacteria bacterium
CGGCTTCTTCAGCAGGGGCAGCGGCTTCAGTCTTGGCGGCGGCCGGCGTCGCGACATCGACCGTCGGCGCGGGCGCCGGTCGATCAAGGGGTGCCAAGTGCCGCTGTGCCAGTACGCCAAGCGCCGCGGCGATGGCTACTGCCGCCACGGTCATCACGCCTTTCTTCATTGCGAAATTCCTACTTGAGCGCGCTGCTGGCCAGCGGTGCGAATTCCGCGGCCTTCATGTAGCCGACCACCCGGAAGTTGCGTCGTTCCATGCCGTCGGTGCCGTAGAACGCGATGGTCGGGGGGCCGAAGATACCAAAATGTTTGAGCAAGGCCTGGTCGGTGGCGTCGTTGGCGGTGACATCGGCCTGCAGCCACACGGTGTTGGCGAGCGCCGCGCGCACCGCGGGGGTGGGGAAGGTGTACTTCTCCATCTCCTTGCAGGACACACACCAGTCGGCATAGAAGTCGAGCATCACGGTCTTGCCGGCGGCATTGGCCGTGGCGACCTGCGCGTTCAGGTCATCCAGCGATTTGATGCGCTGGAAGGGAAGTTCGACGTGGGCGGCCGCGCTCTGGAACGGATTCAGCGGGTTTGTTGCACCCCGGGTGGCGCCGAAGACGATGAATGCGGCATGGAGGGCGGCCAGGGTGCCAATGACCTGCGCGACCCTGCGTCCCGTGCCCTTTTTCAGCGGCGCGCGCAGCAGGATGAATGCCAAGGCCGCGAGCGGAACGATCCACAGCAGGTAGCCCACGCGCTCCGGCAGGATGCGCGAGATCATCCACACCGCCACCGCGAGCATCAGCGCGCCGAAACTCTGCTTGACGGTATCCATCCACACACCAGCGCGGGGCAGCAGCTGGCCGGCCGATGCGCCCACCGCCAGCAGCGGCATGCCCATGCCGATGGCCATCGAGAAGAGCGCAATTCCGCCACGTGTCATCTGGCCGGACTGGCCGATGACCGACAGCGCCGCCACCAGCGCCGGACCCACGCAGGTGGTGACGATCAGGGCCGACAGCGCCCCCATCACCACCACGCCGATGTAGCTGCCGGCCTTCTGCTGATTGCTCATCTGGGTCAGGCGGGTCTGGATGAACGACGGCATCTGTACGGTGTAGAAGCCGAACATCGATAACGCCATTGCAACAAACAACACCGCGAACAAGGTGATTATCCATGGCTGCTGGAACAGGGTCTGCGCCTGCTGCCCGGCTGCCGCGAATGCCACACCTGCCGCGGTATAAGTCGCCGCCATCCCCAGCACATAGGCCACGGACAGGGAGAACGCCCGCCCACGGGTGACGTTGGTGCCTTCACCGGCAATGATGCCCGCGACGATCGGCACCATCGGCAGCACGCAGGGAGTGAACGACAGCAGCAGGCCCGCCAGGAAGAATGCGCCGGCCATCAGGAAGATGTTGCCGCTGCGGATCATCTTGGCGAGCTTGTCCTGCTCGGAAACATAGCCATTGCTGCTTGCACCCGCAGGCAGGGCGGAGACGCTCGTGGCCTCCGGCATCTCTACACTGAAATCCCTGGTGATGGGCGGGTAGCACAGGCCGGCGTCGGCGCAGCCCTGGTAGCTCACCTTGATGGGCAGCGTGAAGGCAGCCCTCGACCCGCGCGACACCGGCAGTTTCGCGGTGACGTCATGGTGGTAGACCTCCTGCTCGCCGAAGTACTCATCCATCTTCTTTTCGCCGGCAGGAAGATCCGGATTGCCGAGCGCGGCAGGCTGGCCTTCCGCCGCGGTGAATTTCATCTTGCCGCGATACAGGTAGTAACCCGGGTGAACCGTGAAGATCACTTCGATGCGGTCCGGTGCGGTGGCGATGGCGCCAACCTTGAAAGCTTCGTCCGGAGGCAGGAATTCGTCGCCGTCGGAACCCGCGCTGCTGACGGCGGCGATCGAGCTGGCGTCAGCTGCCGAGGCAGTAACTGAGGCTCCGGGGCCGGCCAGCAGGGACAGGCCCAGCAGGGTCAGCGCGGGTCGGAACAGGGCCGGGAAGCGCATAAAGTCTCCGGATAAGGGCCAGGGCGGGGCGATTGTACAGACGGGGCCGGTAATAAAAGGTCGACCGCCCTTGAAAAGCAACGTTCCGCCGCTATGATTACCGCCCGTTAGCAGCCGACAGGCGAGAGTGCTAACAACCCGGTTTCATCAACTTAAAAGGAATTCAGGAGTGGCAAACATGAAGATTCGCCCCCTCCACGACCGCATCATCGTGAAGCGGCTCGAGGAAGAACGTACATCAGCTGGCGGCATCATTATCCCCGACACCGCAGCCGAGAAGCCCATCCAGGGCAAGGTTGTCGCGGTGGGCAAGGGCAAGATCCTGGAGGACGGCTCGGTCCGTGCCCTGGACGTGAAGATCGGCGACAAGGTCCTGTTCGGCAAGTACGGCGGAACGGAAGTGAAAGTCGAAGGCGAAGATCTCCTGGTCATGCGTGAAGAAGACGTCATGGCCGTCATCGAGGGTAAATA
>JAATEY010000292.1 GCA_015655465.1 Gammaproteobacteria bacterium
ATGTGCCGGAGAGCAATGGCTTCAATATCCTCTATCTCACCGATCCGGATCCACGCGGCTCGATGGGGCTGGGCGGCAAGCGCTTCCATGTCACCGGCTTCGAGAGCAATGCGATCCAGGCCATAGACTATCGCACCGGCAAATACGTGTGGCGCCATGAGTGGCCGGCCGGCGGCACCATCGGCACCGGGCTGCTGACCACCGTTACCGGCCTGCTGTTCACCGGCGATGGCCAGGGCAATTTCACCGCGATGGATGCGAAGACCGGCGACCTGCTGTGGCACACGCGCATCGGCAACATCACCAATGCGCCGCAGACCTTCGAGATCGACGGCAAACAGTATGTGCTGGTGGGCGTGGGCGACACCCTGTATTCGTTCGTGCTCTATTGATGCGCATCCGCTACGGCATGGTCGGTGGTGGCGAGGGTGCTTTCATCGGCGCCGTGCACCGCATGGCGGCGCGGCTCGACGATGCATACGAGCTGGTCTGCGGGGCGTTCAGCAGCAGTGCGGAGAAATCGCAGCGTTCCGGGGCGGCGCTGGGCGTGCCACCGCAGCGCTGCTATGACGACTACGCCAGCATGATGGCACGCGAGGCTGTATTGCCCGCAGCGGAACGCATGCAGTGTGTGGTGATCACCACGCCCAATCGCATGCATCTGCCGATTGCCCTGGCTGCGCTGGCGCGTGGCTTTCATGTGCTGTCGGACAAACCGGCCACTGCCACCCTCGAAGAGTGCCGCACTCTCGCCGCGAAACTGCGCAGCAGCGGGCTGCACTATGGCCTCACGCATCCGTATACCGGCTATCCGATGGTGCGCGAAGCGCGTGCACGCATCGCAGGTGGCGAGCTCGGCAAGGTACGCAAGGTGCTAGTTGAATATACGCAGGGCTGGCTGGCCACTCCCCTTGAACTGCAGGGCAACAAGCAGGCTGCCTGGCGCGTCGACCCGGCGCAGGCCGGCGCCAGTTGCTGCATGGGCGACATCGGCGTGCACGCCTTCAATCTCGCGGAGTTTGTTGCCGGCGTTGCGGTGCGCGAGCTCTGCGCCGAACTATCGAGCGTGGTGCCTGGCCGCCGGCTCGATGATGACGGCACGGTGCTGCTGCGCTTCGGCAACGGCGCCACCGGCGTGCTGATCGCCAGCCAGATCTGCATCGGCGACGAGAACAACCTGCGACTGCGCATCTATGGCGACAAGGCCAGCATAGACTGGCAGCAGATGGAGCCCAATTCGCTGTGGTTCAAACCTCTCGAAGGGCCGGCGCAATTGCTGCGCACCGGCGTGAGCGGCACAGGCGCCGAGGCTGCTGCTGCAACGCGCGTTCCTGCTGGTCACCCGGAGGGATACATCGAAGCCTTCGGCAACATCTATCGTGAATTTGCGCAGCTGCTGACGCGTGACAAGGCTGAAGCGGCCGATGGCGCCGTGCCCGGCATCAGCGCCGCGCTGCGCGGCATGGCCTTTGTCGAAACCGCAGTGGGCAGCTCCGCGGCCGGCACCCAGTGGAGAGAATTGCCACACCTTGGTTGAGGAGTCAGCGTGAAGGGACCAGCGATATTTCTTGCGCAGTTTGCCGGCGCCGAGCCGCCATTCAATTCGCTGGAGGGAATGGCGAAGTGGGCCGCATCGCTGGGCTACATCGGCGTGCAGGTACCGACCTGGGATCCGGCGTTGTTTGACCTTGAGCAGGCTGCGCAGAGCCAGACCTATTGCGACGAGATCAAGGGCCGGCTGGCGCAGCATGGCGTCCAGATCACCGAGCTTTCCACGCATTTGCAGGGCCAGCTGATGGCCGTGCATCCTGCGTACGCCGATCAGTTCAAGGCATTTGCCGCGCCTGCCGTGCGCGATAACCCGGCGGCATGGCCCGCCTGGGCAGCCGAACAGTTGCAGTGGGCCGCAAAGGCCAGCGCGCGCCTAGGCCTTGCCGCACACGCCACTTTTTCAGGCGCGCTGCTCTGGCCGTTCATGTATCCCTGGCCGCAACGCCCGAATGGCCTGGTGGAAGAGGCTTTCCGGGAGCTGGCGCGCCGCTGGCGGCCTGTGCTCGATGTGTTTGCCGAATCCGGCGTGGCCGCCGCCTTCGAGATTCATCCCGGCGAAGATCTGCACGACGGCGCCACCTTCGAGCGGTTCCTCGATGCCGTGGAAGGGCACAGCGCCGCGAGCATTCTCTATGACCCCAGCCACTTCGTGCTGCAACAGCTCGACTACCTGGCCTTCATCGATCTGTATCACGAGCGCATCAAGGCGTTTCACGTCAAGGATGCCGAGTTCCGGCCGAATGGACGCAGTGGTGTTTATGGTGGCTATCAGAGTTGGGTTGATCGCCCCGGGCGGTTCCGGTCACCCGGTGATGGGCAGATTGATTTCACGCAGGTGTTCAGCAAGTTTGCGCAGTACGGTTACGACGGTTGGGCCGTGATCGAATGGGAGTGCTGCCTCAAGCATCCTGAAGACGGCGCGCGTGAAGGTGCGCCGTTCATCCGGAAGCACATGATCCGCACTTCGGAGAAGCGCTTCGATGACTTTGCTGCAACGGGTGCTGATCCGGCGGCGAACAGGCGGATATTGGGGATATAGTTGTCGCATAACCTCCCGTTAGGCGTCATGAGACCACTGGCGATGAACATCGAACCCCTTCTTGAGCCTCTGCGGAAGGTTTCAAACGATGCCCTGCGTTCCAGTCTTCTTGCGCATCAACTCAACATTGATCACGCGAAGTTTCAGACGGCATTCCAATGCGTCGCCGCAAGTCATGACCTTAGTCGCCCAGATATAAATTTTTGTGGTCCTCCAGATATTCCTAAACAGGTGATTGTCGGCGGTCGCCTTCGCGCGTCCGTAGTGTTCATGGTGTTTTCCACTCTCTGCTATATGAGGAGTGAGCACTTGGAGCGCGGCTTGGATGCAGTGCCAGAGAAGTCTCCGCTTCGCGCCTTCCGCGATGTCTATCGCGCGGGATGCGCGAAACGTGGCGAGGACACGCTGGTTCAGCACATTCGCAACTCGCTTGCTCATGGCTCCTTTCAGGTCGGCCAAGCCGCGGAGATCACGTTCACAGATAGAGAATGGCAGGAAACGTTGGGAATCGATCAAATCACGGAGCTCTGCGAACACGTGCACAGGCTATTTCACGAGGCATTTTCCGATGCTGTCTCGCGACCGCCCCATTGGGCCAGATATGGGCACAAGAGTTAGCACCTGTGCAAGTGACGCCGAACAAACCCATGCAGCGAGCCGGGACAGATATAGTGCTCGGCCGCGGGCGAGGACGCGCTGGCGTCGTACACGTCTGCCGCGCCCGCGTGCTGAAGCGCACGCGTGCGGTCGCTGATGCGGGCCGTTGGGCGTCAATTTGCCGTTGTGCCCGCGGAGAGGTAACGTACTCACCATGAGCGACCTGCTGGTAACCACCTCGAACGACATAATGGGCGGCACCCCCGTCTTCACCGGTACGCGGGTGCCAGTTCAGTCACTCATCGAGTTTCTGGAGGCTGGCGACAGCATTGACGTCTTTCTCACGGCGTTTCCTTCGGTCAAACGCGCTCAGGTCGTGCAGTTTCTTGAGAAGGCCGCGGATCTGGCGGTAACGGCAGCCGCTTGAAGGTTCTGCTGGACGAGTGCGTCGACGCTCGTTTCGCCCCTCACGTCACAGGCTTCGATACGCAGACCGTCCTGG
>JAATEY010000398.1 GCA_015655465.1 Gammaproteobacteria bacterium
AAGATGGCGAACTGATCGCCTGCGACGTCTCCCGCATGTTCACTGACGTGGGTGAACCATTCTGGCGGGAGGCGGGCGTCGCGCACCGGATCAAGCTGAAGATCCAACCGGCCTTGCAGACACTCGACGAACTGGCTGCTGCCGAGAATGGACGGCGCGGCTTTGACTTTGCCTTTGTCGATGCAGACAAGCCTAATTATTTCGCCTACTTCGAGAAGCTGCTGACCCTGATCCGTCCCGGCGGCCTCATCGCGGTCGACAACACGCTGGGCCTGTCGCGCACTCCGGTCATACGCATGACTTCAGAGAACGCGCAGGCGATCAAGGAGTTCAACCGCCGCGTTCACCGCGACCCGCGCATCGAGATCGCGATGCTGCCGGTCGGCGAGGGACTGACGTTGCTCCGCGTGGTGCGATAGATGTCCGAGCCTGACCGCTGGTTCGTGGGCAGCAAGGCGAACGCCGGATCGGCCAAGCCAACGAACTGGTCTGATCCCGCGACCCGGAAGGGCGGCGAGGGCATGGTCATGAAGCCCCTGGACTTCATGGTCTACGGCAAGCGCGGGTTGGTGCAGCCTGCCATCAAGTGTCGTGGACCCGAGTACCTGCGGGTCATCTGCCCGACGAGCCCCGCAAGGTCTCGGCCGCGTATTGCCGCAACGGCGTGTCGGGGTCCTCGGCAGCCATCTTTTCCAGTGCGGCGCGCGCACGCGGATCGGTGTGCTGGCTGCTCAACGGCAGAATGAGCCGGGACTTTTCTGCCGTTGTTGCGCCTTCCAGTAGCGCCAGAAGCAGGGACGTCCCCGCGGGACGGTCTATGGCGCGGAGCTCATTCACCACGTTGAGCAGTGTTTGGCGGAATTCTCTGGATCGTCCGGCGAGGTCTGCCAGCGCCTGCATCGCTTCATCGTCCACGGATTGTCTGGATTCGGATAATTGCCCGGAAGACGCGAAGCAGCCGCCCGGGCTCGCCATCGAACAGGGCTTGGATACAAAGTAGGTGAACACCTCGATCCTTTCCATGTCGGTCTTGCTGGCATCCTTGAGCGAAGTCAGCACGTATTGGCCCCAGCCCGCGCCTCCATCCAGTGCGCGTTGTGCAATGGCACGTACCAGAGGGCGAGAGTCGTCACGCGCCACGATCTCGAGCACCTGGCGGGCTGCGGGATCGCTGGCGAAATCCTCCTGCAGCCTGGTTACGGCCTGGAGACGGACTTCCTGGTCGAGCTCATTGCGCATGGTTGCTGTCAGAGGAGCCACCAGATCCGGATTGCGGATGCCCTTCATCAGCTTCCACACTTGCGCCTTCAGGCCAGGATCAGCGGTGGTTGAGATCAGATTGAGCGCAACGCGGACCATGGCGGCTTCGCGCCAAGCGCCACCGCCTTTTATTTCCGCGAGCTCTGTCAGAGCTTCGAGGCGCTTGCGCGATTCCAGTGAAGCGTTGAGCGCCTGATTCCGCAACTGGAGCAACCGCGCAGGATCCGGCGGAAACAGCCGTTTGCGCAGAACGCTGGACACGTAGGACGCCATTGCCTTTGGACAGGGTGACATCTGACCCTCCGCCGCAGGAGCACAGGTCGATGCGGGATCAATCGGGAGACCCTGCATGCCCTGCCCGTTCCAGAGTCCCCAGGCAGCAGGCCATCTCTTGTCTGGAAACTCTTCCCCACTCTCCAGGTCGATATAGGTGAATCCATTCTGTGTCTTGCCAAGTTGCTGGACTGTGATCCTGAAGTATGAAGGCAAGCCCTCCACCTGCTTCGGGTCTGAAAGCAACACCAGTCCCGGAATGGTCCGCAGATGTTCGGCCAGTGCCGACTGGAACGCGTTGATCGCGGCCCTCGCAACCGGGTCCGGAATGTCGTCCTGCAATGGCAGCATCAGGACGTTGAATGGCGTAGCAGCTGGCAGGACCTCCTGCGAGTCGCTCGCCTTTGCTGCTTCTTTCGGCAGAGGCCGATATTGCTCGACAGCCTGCACTTCCTGGCTGACAGGGGCCGGCCCTCTTGCGGCAGGGGTGATCGAAGCCACCGCAGGCGGCGACGCCGATTCATCCTTCAGACTCCATGCCACCATCGCTGCCGCAGCTGCGAAAGCCAGGATGACCCCGACAAGAAGGGTCCGATTTGCCCTGCCGCGTTTCCCTTTCGCGCCTTCCAGGACCGATGCGCGCGCCAGGATGCGGGAGCGCAGTTCCGGACGGGGATCCCTGGGCGCAAACGCGGCGCGCAGTTGCTGTTCAAATTCCATGATTCTCTCCAGCGCATTGCTCACGCATCCATTCGATGGAGCGACGCAGATGGCTTTTCACCGTGTTGATCGGCATGTCGAGCACGGCTGCAATCCCGGAAGGGTCCAGATCCTCCTGGAAACGCAGCAGCATCACCGCGCGCGCCTCTGTCGAGAGCTCCAGCAACAGCTGGTGCAGGCGGGCGGTCATCAGTGGATCGGTGGCGGATTCAATGGCTGGCGGCTCGGAGTCAGGCGGTAGCGTGTCGATGGATACGAGCTTCGGACGCCTGCGTTCGTCACGCAGACGGTTGAGGCAGAGGTGCACGATGGCGCGCAGCAGCCAGCGTTTCAGGTGCTCGGGATCCGCCATCCGTTCGAGCGCACCATGCAGCTGCAGGAAGGCGTCCTGCGTCAGCTCCTCAGCATCGGCGCGTCGACC
>JAATEY010000203.1 GCA_015655465.1 Gammaproteobacteria bacterium
ATTACCGTGGGGCACCACCAGCTGCGCTTTGTCGAGGACGACGACGCCCAGCAGGACGAATTCGAAAAGACCATGGTGATCCAGCCGTCGGCCCGCCCGGTGGAGAAGATCCAGGTAGTGCGCGAGCAGACTGGTCTGGGCGCTGGCACCGGCGCGACCACGTCCCGGCGCGCACTGCCCGAGGGTGCGCAGCAGACCCTCAAGAAGGCCAAGCTGCAGGTGCTGTCCGGGGCATTTGCAGGCCGCGAGCTGGAGCTGGCGAAGGCGCTCACCACGCTGGGCCGGCCTGGCGTGCAGGTGGCAGCAATCACCCGGCGCTCCGACGGGTTCTACATCGTGCATGTCGAGGCGGAAAAGCCGGACAACTACCCGCTGGTCAATGGCACGCCGATTGGCGCCCAGGCCCGGCGCCTGGTCGACAACGATGTGATCCAGCTGGCTGGCGTGAAGATGGGTTTCTTCGAGGCCTGATCCGGTAACAAAGGCCGGGCGTCATGAGGCGCCTGGCTATTGCGCGGTCTTCGCTATGCCTGGATTGCCGCCGACAGCGGCATCATTCCCGTATGCGACGGATGGCTGCGGCAGCACACCGTCTGCTGTTCGGCAAAGCTTTCGCGGGCGCTGCACAAGCAGCTGCCGCAGGCCGTGCCGACTTCCAGTTGTTCCTGCAGGGCAGAAAAGCTGTGGCAACCCCGGGACACCGCCCTGGCGATATCCCGCTCCGACACGTTCTGGCAGATACAGATGATCATGAACGAATAATAATGCGAATGGTTCTTGTTAGCAACACTTGACGTAATACCCCCTTTCGCTGCCCAAGCTGTTAGCTTTCCCGGCATTCTCCCTCCCCTAACCCGCAGGATTTCCATGCAAGGCGACAAGCAAGTCATCGCGTTCCTCAACGCCCAGCTGAAGATGGAACTGACCGCCATCAACCAGTACTTCCTGCACGCCCGCATGCTGAAGAACTGGGGTCTGGCGCGCATGGCCAAGCATGAATACGACGAATCCATCGAGGAGATGAAGCACGCCGACCAGCTGATCGAACGCGTGCTGACCCTGGAAGGCCTGCCGAACCTGCAGGATCTGGGCAAGCTGCTGATCGGGGAAACCGCGGTGGAAACCATGAGCTGCGATCTCAGGTCCGAGCTCAGTGGCCAGGCGCATCTGAAGGATGCCATCGCCTACTGCGAAACCGTACGCGACTATGTCAGCCGCGAGCTGTTCGAGCACATCCTCGAAGACACCGAGGAACATATCGACTATCTCGAAACCCAGCTGGAGCTGGTCGGCAAGGTGGGCGAGCAGAACTACCTGCAATCGCAGATGCATTCCGCCTGAAGCGTTGCTGCGCCGGACTACACCAGGGTCAGCGGTACACGCTGGCTTACGCCGCAGAGCAGCTCATAGCTGATGGTGCCGGCGTGGCTGGCGATTTCTTCGACAGGCAATTCCGGGCCCCAGAGCACCGCGGCATCGCCGACCTGCACGGCATCCACGCCGGTCACATCGACTGCGATCATGTCCATCGAAACGCGCCCTGCCAGCGCCGCGCGCCGGCCATGCACCAGCACCGGCGTGCCGTTCGGCAGCGAGCGTGGCAGGCCGTCGCCGTAGCCACCGGCAACAATCGCCACGCGTGAATCGCGCGTGGCGCGCCAGGTGCCGCCATAACCGACCGTCTCGCCGGCAAGCACTTCGCGTACCGCGATCACGGTGGAAACCAGCCGCATCGCGGCAGCCAGCCCCAGGGCGCTGCCCACCTGGTCGGCAAAAGGCGAGACACCGTAGAGGGCGAGCCCCGGGCGCACCCATTCGGCCTGCGCGTCGGGCCAGGCAAATATCGCCGCCGAATTGGCCAGGCTGCGCGCAAAGCTGCGGCCCTGCGCCAGCACCGCAAACTGCGCGAGCTGCTGGCCAGTGAGCGGGCTGTCATGTTCGTCGGCCGAAGCGAAATGGGTCAGCAATCGCAGTTCATGCAGGCGCTCGCCCATTGAAACCAGCGATGCCAGCGCCGCATCCACCTGCGCGGCGCGAAACCCCAGGCGGTTCATGCCGGTATCGATTTTCAGCCACACCACGAAGCGGTGACCCGGCGGCGCCTGCTCAAGCAGCACCAGCTGCTCGCGCTCGTGCACCACGATCTCCAGATTCTGGCGCGCGGCTTCCGCCAGCTGCTCGGCATTGAACACGCCTTCCAGCAGCACGATCGGCTTGCGCACGCCCGCACCGCGCAACGCCAGCGCTTCTTCCAGCCGCGCCACTGCAAACGCATCGGCATCGGCCAGGCACAGCGCAGTGGGAACCAGGCCATGGCCGTAGGCATTGGCTTTCACCACTGCCATCACGCGGCTGCGGGGCGCCACCTCGCGGATGCGGGTCAGGTTGCCGCGCAACGCGCCCGCGCTGACTTCGGCGCGGACCAGGGACTTCAGCGCAGCACTCCTGCCGCGTAGGCCTCGGGCATGAAGTTCTGGAAGCGCGTGTACTTGCCCTGGAATGTCAGTGTGAAATGACCGGGTTCGCCGTTGCGATGTTTCGCAAGATCAATATCCGCCTCACCCTTGCGCGTACTATCCTTGTTATAGACCTCATCGCGGTAGATGAACAGGATCATGTCCGCGTCCTGCTCGATGGCGCCGGATTCGCGCGAGTCCGACATCACCGGCTTCTTGCTCTCGCGCTGCTCCACGCTGCGGTTGAGCTGTGACAGTGCAATCACAGGCACGTTCAGCTCCTTGGCCAGCGCCTTGAGTCCGCGCGATATCTCGGATATTTCCGTGGCGCGATTCTCCTTGGTTCCGGTCACCTGCATAAGTTGCAGATAGTCCACTACAACAATATCCAGGCCATGCTCACGCTTGACGCGACGTGCACGCGCACGTATCTCGGTGGGCGTAAGACCGGGCGACTCATCGATGAAGATGCGCGCTTCCGCCAACTGACTGGTAGCGCTGGTGATGCGCACCCAGTCCTGATCGTTGATGCGACCGCTGCGGATATCATGCAGTGGCACGCCCCCAATCGAAGCCAGCATGCGCGTCATCAACTGCTCGGACGGCATTTCCATGCTGAAGATCAGCGCCGATCCCTTTACGTTGGGAGCCATCGCAACATTCTCGGCCATGTTTATGGCGAACGTGGTCTTGCCCATCGACGGACGCCCTGCAACGATAATCAGATCGCCACCGCGCAAACCGCCGGTAAGCCTGTCGTAATCGGTGAAGCCGGTAGGCACACCACGCAACTTGTCGGGATTGCTGTGCCAATCATCAATCTTGTCGATCAGGGCCGGCAGCATGCTGCGCAGGGCTTGTGCGCCTTCCGTACGTCCTGTGCCCCGTTCGGCGATAGCGAAGACTCTCTGTTCAGCCTGATTCACCAGTTCGCGCGCTGACTGCCACTCGCCTGCGAACACTGACGACACGATCTCGTTGCCGGCGGAGATCAGCGAGCGCAGCAGAGCGCGCTCACGCACGATCTGTGCATAGGCGCGTGCGTTCGCCGCAGTGGGCGTTTCACGGACCAGGGTACTGAGGTACGCAAGGCCCGCAACATCCTGCAGCTTGCCGTGCCGATCCAGCCGCTCGGACACGGTCAGCACATCGATGGGCTTCGATTCTGCTGCCAGCTCGGCGATGGCTTCAAATATCAGACGATGGTCGGGGCGGTAGAAATCTTCAGCGTTGACGCTGTCGGCAACCTGATCCCAAGCCTGGGTATCGAGCAGCAGGCCGCCAAGGACTGCCTGCTCGGCTTCGGTGGAGTGCGGTGGGGTACGTAGCGTATCCATGAGAGGGCCATTCTGGCCCATCTCATGGTGGTCACGCCACGGAGCAACCTGCGGATAACCTGTGGGTATCCGCCTATTCTTCGGCGACGATGGTGAGCGGCAGGTCGATGTTCACATCGGTGTGCAGGTGCACGGTAACGATGTGCTCACCCACGGTGCGCAGCGGACCATTGGGCATGCGCACTTCGGCGCGCGCCAGCTTCTGCCCGGCGGCGGTCGCGGCATCGGCGATGTCGCTGGTGCCGATCGAGCCGAACAGCTTGCCTTCACTGCCCGCCTTGGCGGTGATGGTGAGCTTGAAGCCTTCGAACCCGGCCTTGCGCGCTTCCGCGCCCGACAGGTTCTCGCGCACCACTTTCTCAAGCTCGGCACGACGGGCCTCGAACCTGGTTACGTTGGCAGTGGTTGCCAGCGTCGCCTTGCCCTTGGGCAGCAGGTAATTGCGGGCATAACCCGAACGCACCGAGACGCGATCGCCGAGGCTGCCGAGGTTGGCCACTTTATCGAGAAGAATGACGTCCATTGCGATGAACCTCAGTGCTGATCGGTGTAAGGCAGCAGCGCCAGGAAGCGCGCGCGCTTGATGGCTACTGACAGCTGGCGCTGGAAGAAGCTCTTGGTGCCGGTGATGCGGCTCGGCACGATCTTGCCCGTCTCGGAGACATACCCCTTGAGCGTGCCCAGATCCTTGTAGTCGATGGTCTTCACGCCATCGGCGGTGAAGCGGCAGAATTTCTTGCGGCGGATGAAACGCGACATGTTGTTGCTCCCGTAAACCTTAACGCATGCCCATGTCGTCGCCATCGTCCATGTCGCGGGCGCCACGGCGTTCGCCGTCTTCGTCCTCGCCACGGGCCATCGGCGACGGTTCGGTCACGGCTGCATCCATGGACGCAACCAGGTGACGCAGCACCGCATCGCTGAAACGGAACGAACCGGTGAGCTCGGCCAGGGTGGCCTGGTCCGTCTCGATGTTCATCAGGATGTAGTGGGCCTTGTGAACCTTGGCAATGGGGTAAGCCAGTTGCCGGCGTCCCCAGTCTTCCACGCGGTGCACGGCGCCGCCGCTGGCGGTAACCATGCCCTTGTAGCGTTCGAGCATGGCAGGAACCTGCTCGCTCTGGTCCGGATGCACCAGGACCACGATCTCGTAATGCCTCATGACAGTTTCCTCTTGTGGATAAAGCCACCCGCCGAAGGCTTGGCGGTGTGGCAAGAAGGGGCGCGAAGTGTACAGAAGGGCCCGGGAGGGGGCAAGGACGGCCCCAAAAAGACCCGGAACCGGCCACCTCCCCGGCTGGGGGGCCGGGGATCGCTCCTGGAGAATGCTCCTATCCCCCTGCCCGGATGAACGCGCTGGAATAACCGTCACTTTCCTTCAGGGCAAACCCATGGACACGCAGACCGTCGATGATCGCGTCGATGGCGGCGTCGCCGACGAAGCGGCGATGAAATTCGACGATGATCTTGTCGAAACGCGCCAGGTGCCCGACCGGAATCTGCGTTTCCGCCCCCTCGATGTCCATGATCAGCACATTGGGGATGAATTCGAGCCTGTCGATGATGGTGGGCAAGGTCATGATCGGCACTGTCACCAGACCCGCCGGATCGACGACGGCGTTCAGACTGGACGCAAAATAGTCGTTACTGACGTTCAGCGTGGTCTCGCCGTTCTTTTCGCCTGCCGCGACATTGAGATAGGTGGGGATTTCCACATTGTTGAGGGCGAAGTTCTTTTCCATGATCGGACGCAGCGCCGGGTTCGCCTCGACCATGGCGAAATTGCTGACGCCGATATGCTTGAGGCAATAGAGCGCGATGAAGCCGATTGAGCTGCCCAGTTCCAGCACTCTGTCATCAGGCTGCAGATATTTGAGGCACAACCGCGCGTCCTCTACCTCATAGCCCTCCAGCAGCGAAAACCGCACCCGTGGCGACGCACCGTCGAGAGACAGGCGGATGCCCCGGTTCTCGACCTCCGTTTTCCAGAAGGTCGCACCCGCCACGACGAGGTTACGGGTATTTTTCCAATGCTGTTTGATCGACATTCAAAGCCTTCCCTTCGAGCTGATCGGCCCATGTTCGCATGAGTCCGGCCCACGTTGACAATGTAAGCGTGCACGCGCAACGCCCGCTACCCGCTGCGGGCCGGCACCATGTCATACAAGGGGCTCAGTCGCCCCCGCTGTCCGACAGCGAGAGGACCTTGTCGCTCGGATAGCGCACGGAATACAGGTGCCGGATGGCTTCGGTTTTCTTCGGCGTGCCGGGTAGCCGCCAGAGGTACACGCCGGCCTTGCCGTCGAAGTCTTTCACTGTGGGCGGTGTCGCGCCCTCGAGCACTTCGACCTTGATCGCCGACTCCTTCGGCACCGGCACGCGATCGATCACCTCGATGGGGAGCGCCGTCACGTGATAGCTCGTGATCTCGTAGCGGCGCCGGTGCTCGCTCAGCACCTGCCGGCCGAGCACGCCGCGACGCCCGGACTCCGCCTTCTCGTCACGGACGACGATGCGGATACGCTCATCCGCACCGAACGGCACGCGCACGTCCGCGCCAGGCAACAGCAGCGGCAGGTTCGCCGCGCCAACATACGCGCCATCGCGATAGAGCTGCAGGCGGCCCGCTTCGATCGGCGTCTCCCGCGCATAGTGGAAGGCGGCTTCGAGTCGTGCCGTCGGATCCACTGCAATCACGGCGCGTGCGACGAGTTCAGTATCGAACGCTTCTTCTGAAACCGGGTATACGCGTACCTGCCGGTCCGCAATGATGCTCACGCGCGCAGGGATGCGGAAATCCTGCACGAACTCGGTGGCGAACTCGTCGGTGGTGACCAGCGGGGCTTCCTGGGCATCGTCCGCGGAAGAGTCCCTGCTCCGGCGGCCACCGATCATGCGGGTGCCGGTCACGACGACCTCTTCCAGTTCGTCGCTGCGCGGCGCCACGTAATCCTGCAGACGCACGAACACCGACTTCACCGGCGGCGTGCCGGCATTCTGGCGCGGTTTCGCAGTGGTCACCGACACTTGCGCGTTCACCCAATCCTCGCCCGACCCCTGCCGGATGGAGGCCTGACGAAACAGCGTCATGCGCCTGGTCTGGGTATCCAGGCGCGCTTCGTAGAGCCAGTCCCATCCCGCATCCACGACACGGTATTCGAGACTCACCGGCACGGTGACCTCGGCGTCCGCCTCGATCGTCGCGCGCACTTCGGTGGTCGTCTTGCGGGCGGTGGCAATCTTCGCCAGCTC
>JAATEY010000256.1 GCA_015655465.1 Gammaproteobacteria bacterium
AGCAGCACCGCACGCAGCCACAGCGGCGAGACTTCCGGAAGCGCACCCCACCAGCTTTGTCCATGCGGCATCAGGTGGAACATCAGCACCAGCGCCAGGGCCGCCGGGTTGAACACATTCGCCTGGCGCGTGCGGATCACGTACTTGCTCAACACCGCGACCACCGACGCAACGACGGGCACCATCCACGGCTCCTGTGCACGCATGACCATCGCCACGATCATCGCGGTGAGCACGGCGCCGCCCGGATATTCCCAGGCGCCGGTGCGCAGCCGCAGGATGACGAGATCCACGATGCCTGCTGCGAGAACCGCCGCGCCCATGTTGCGCACCACCACGCCGACGCCTTCGCCGGGTGCTGCGATTGCCGTCAGGAGGACCAGCAGCAGCGTCAGCAGTCCCTTGGGCGTCTTGAGGAAGTGGATCAGTTCACGCATGACCTGCGCTCTTCGTCCGGAACTGTTCGAGCTCCGGGGTGATGAGCAGCCCCTGCACTTCCATGCGGTTGAGCAACGCGATGCCCTGCTCGGGACCCAGCACGAAGGCGGCGGTTGCCAGCGCATCCGCCAGCATGGCGTTGGAGGCGATGACCGTGGCACTTGCAACGCGCAGCGCGGCAGTGTCATCGCGGGGGTCGAGAATATGCGCGCCGCGCTCATAGTCGCCGGAGGTGCAGACCGCGCAATCCGACACGTGGAATCGCTCCACGATCTCATCGCGGCGGCGCGGATGGCGGATGCCCACACGCCAGGGCTCACCCGCCGGGTTGCGACCACCGAAGTAAATGTCGCCACCGGCATCGATGCAGAAATCGCGGAAAGGCTGCAGCTCGCGCGCAGCCGCATCCACGGCCAGACCCTTCGCAACCGCTCCGAGATCCAGCGTCAGCGGGCGGCGGAGCAGAATGGTTTGTCGATTCGCATCGAGCACCACATCGCGGAAGCTCGCGTCATCCGTTCCGGGTGCATCGATCGTGGCCCCGGTGACGTAGTGCCGGTTGTAGCCGCGTGCAGTCATGCGGCTGCCAATGGTTGGATCGAATGCGCCATCCGTTTCGTCCGCCACCTGCAGCGCGAAGCGCACCGCCTCGAACAGGATGGGACTCGCACGGGTGGGCGTGCCCACGGGCAGTTGTCGCAGCTCACTCGTGTGGTCGAATCGCGAGCACACCGCCTCCACCTGCCGGAACCACTCGAATGCCTGCGTCACCGCAGCCTCGGGCGCATCCACTTCGATGGACACCACGGTGCCCATCACGGACATGCTGCGAATCACGGCCTGGTTGACCGAAAGGTGCCGGTCTCCGCGTTCTCGAGCGCCTTTACCAGGCCGTAGTAGTACGCGTCGCCGCTCTCGGTAGCGCGCGATACCCGATCGACATCGGGCCCCTGCAGATCGATCGGCTGGAGGAGGATGCTGTTGATCACGGAGCAGGGATAACGCGTCTCGCAGATGGCGACGCCGGCATTGGTGATCCTGCCATCCGCGATGGTCACGAAGGCCTGGATGTCTCCATGGGGAGACTGGCCCCAGCCGGTGTAGTAACCGTCCAGCCAGGGTTTGTGGGAAGGCGGAGGTGCCTCTGCTTCGTCAGCGGCAACAGCGGCCTCGGGCGCAGCCTCCAGTTCAGGCTGGGACTTCCCTTCAACGGCAACCAGTGCAACGGCGGGAGTCGCGGCGCTGGACAATTGCGGCAAGGCAGGCGGAGTTGACGACGGCGCACTCTCGACCTTCACCGATTTCGTCGCCGACGGCTGGGGTTCACTTCCAGCGAGTGGCACAGGGGTCGCCGAGCCAGAGGCCGAGGCCACAACCGCGGCTGGTGTGGATGCAGTGGAGGCCGGCGCCGGTCTTGCTGGCCTGCGCATCTGTCCTTCAGTTCCAAAACGCCGGGCCTCATCGCGGGTGCGCCACGACCCGGCGGCGTAGACGGTCAGGATGGCCGCACAGCTGGCAGCCACCAGTTCATTCGAGATGCGCCCTTTCCGACCTTTCTTAAGCACGGTATCGAGTCTAGCCGGTCTGCGTTTCCTCATCTCGCCCGGCAGGATGAAGTCCTTCACGCTCAACCGACCGCCAGGCCTGATAGACCTCTGCCGTGGAGACACTGCGCGAATCGGCATTCATCGCGCTTGCGAGCACGCGCTCCGCCTGCAGTGCATTGCCGGAGCAAAGGCGCATGGCGAGCTGGCGCCCCTCCTCCCGCGTCAAACGCCGCACCGTTACGGTGGCAAAGCAACGACCCGGGCGCAGAAGCGCTTCGTCGATGGCGCCAGTGTTGGGAACGTTCGTCGTGAACAGCAATTTGCGACCCTCGGCCCGGACCACACCATCCGCCACCATCAGGAAGCGGTGCAGATCTGCATTACCCTCCGTGCGCGGCTGCAGCAGGTAGTCCGCGTCCTCGATCACGAAGGCATCGTGCGATCCGGTAACGAAGTCCACGAAGATGCTGTCGGAAGTCAGCACCTTGCGATCGGCCGTGTACAGCACTTCGGCGCTGTCGCCCTTGCGCCGGGACAACGCGGCGAGGATGGCACGCACGAGGCGCGTCTTTCCTGTGCCAGGCGGCCCGAGAAGGATCAGAACTGCCTCCGGCGCGTGCACGTAGCGCTCGATGAACCGTTGCACCGGCTCCCTCAGCATCGGATAGGCCTCGTCATGCAGCACGTCATCGGCCAGTTCTTCGAACGATGCCCCTTCCGTCATGGCATGCAGGCCGCTCATCCGCCAGTCCACAGTGAACAACTGGTCGCGCACGCGGTCGTCACCGACAATGCGGTAGACCGTCGCACGCGCGGCTTCCGCAAATGCCACGCTTTGTGCCCAGATATTGAAGGTGCACGAGCAATAGTCCGACTTGCGCTTGCCTTCAGCCTGGACGAACACACCCGAGCCATCGAGCAGCAGCGAACCTGCATCCAGGCGCTGCGCAGACATGCCGCTCTTCAGCGCCAGGTCGTCGAAGACCAGTTCCATCGGCCGTCGCGCTGCGCAGCGCACCAGCCGATGGATGGGGTAGCTCACCGCAGCGTTATCGAAGGCCTGGATGGCGCGCGACCTCATCACCAGCGAGCCCAGATCGTAGAGCTCATGCTGGAAAGTGAGACCCAGACTGAATGGCTTTGCAGATTCCCTGTTCATGTTTTCTTCGATTCCCATGCGTGCTATCGGCCGATTTCCGGACCCCGAGCGCAACAAGGCCCCGCATGGCGATACGCCATCGGAGCCGTTGGGGCATATCGGAAGGGTCGCCGTTCAGCAGGCCCTTCCGATGCATGGAGAAGACCCGGCGACTCTACGCGGAAATGCATATGTGTCAACGCCTGCCGCGGCAATACGAACGATAATTGTCAATTCTTGGCAAGAATGGACAACGCGACCAGCGTAGCAACTGATACCTTGGAGGTTCCATGACTCTCAACGTCAACCTGACTCCGGAACTGGAAGCACTGGTGCGCGACAAGGTCGCCTCCGGGCGTTACAGCTCCGCCAGCGAAGTCGTGCGCGATGCATTGCGCCTGATGGAAGCCCGTGATCTCGAAAGCGAAGCCAGGCTCAAATGGCTGCGGCGGGAGATCCAGGCAGGTATCGACAGCGGTGATGCGGGTGAGCTCGACATGGCAGCGATCAAGCGCAAGGGCCGCGAGCGGCTCGCACGCATACGCAAGCGGTAAGAGTCTTGTCACGCATCCGCAAGTCGATGCAGGCTGAAGCAGACCTGGCCGAAATATGGCTGCACATTGCACTGGACAACGTGGATGCCGCGGACGCGCTGCTGGACAGGATCAATGCACAGCTGAAATTGATCAGCCAGAATCCGGAGATCGGGCGCTTCCGTCCCGAACTCCGCGTAGATCTACGAAGCTTTCCGGTCGGCAGCTATCTGCTTTTCTATCGCATCGATTCTATAAGCATCAATGTCGTCCGCGTCATCCATGGTGCTCGTGACCTGCTCAGCCTTTTTCAGGGTGTTAACGAAACGCCAGGGGAATACCGGCTATCCGCATGATTGCTTCATGCTCCCCCTGCCTCCCCGGAAAACTGAAAGGCAGCATGTAGATGGCGGCATGAAAGTCGCAAGATCCTGATTTGCCGCCCGTCAGCCCGCAGATCAACCCTGACGCGTGAACAGCCGCACATGGAGTATCGGATGAGCGAATTGCAGCAGATCGTGTGCCCCCACGACGGAGCGATCAATCGGTTGCCGGCTGCACGCCTGCGTGATGCGCCGCGCTGTGGCCGCTGCCACGAGCCCCTGTTCGCCGGCGGTCGCGAGCTGGCGCGCCAGAGCGGCGCGCTCGCGAATCCCGACCACATCGTCCGCTGGGTCGAGTCGGCACTGGCGGGATCTTCGACTACCTGAAGGCGCCGGACCGCCCAGCGCCTGGATTGGACCCAGCGCGCGCTGCTACGGAGCCCTCGCTGGTGCGGGTGCGGGGACCGTCGTTTCCGGCAAGGGCCAGTTTCCGTTGTACGGCGGCCAGTTCGGCACGGCGAGTCCCGCCGGCGGATAGAACATCGCCGTATACGTCACGCGGATCTTCGCCTCGTCGATCACGAACCACCAGCTGGCGACATTGCGCGGTGTCGGCGATCCCGGCTTGCGGATGAACACGCCGGTGGCAAGCACCACCTGCGCTTCCTCGTCGATGAGCGGAGTCCGGCGCGCCGCGACCATCGCGGCGTTGAAGTTCTGCAGGCCCGACATGCAGTCGCTGCTGCCAGCGCCGTTTTGCTGCGGACCCGGCCCACCCGCGGCCGGTGGCGGCGGCGCCGCGGGCTGACCCTCGCGCCGCGGCGCAGGCGGCAGGAACGCACCACCCGGTGCGGGCGAGCCATTCTCGGCGCGGCCACAACCCTTGTGCACCAGAGCGCTTGAACCGTCATGCGACGTGATCGCATCGAAGTAGCTGTCGACGATGCGAGCCAGCGACGCACGGTCCACGCGCTCCTTGAGCGGCACGGCACTCATTCGCGGCGGATGCAGCTCGAGGTAATCGGGATTGTAATTGTTGACCGGCGGGCCGCCGGCCCGGCGCGGGCCGCTCATCCCGGGATCATCCGCACGGGCGATGTACCACTCGGCTTCGGTAAGCTTGCGGTCCTCAACGCGCAGGCGGATGGTCACGATCGCGGTCTCGCTGCCCTCCATCACCGTGCCGTAGTAGCCCGCCTGACCCTGCACCGCGTCGAAATACCGGCGCTGGACTTTGCCGAGCGCCGTCACGCTCTGCCACACGCCTTTGCCGGGCGCGGCATTGATGGCGTTCTCGGTCTGCCGGAAGCCGACGGCCAGCGGCGCCTTGCTCCTGTCGTGCGCGACGACTGCCGCAAGATAGCGATCGAGCATTCCACCCAGGCAGGCCCGATCACAGGCGTTCTGCGCGAGTGCGGAATCGGAACCCGCGAGGATGACCAGAGCGGCGCCCGCCGCCCACTGATTGAACCGTGGCATCGTTCTCCCCCTGACTGTTGTGCGTTTCGTCCGGGGCCAGCTTAACCCCAGCGACTGGATGAGCGCGAGAGGAGCTCCCGAATCCTTTGCGCAGCTCTGGCTACGCAGCCCGCATGCAGATGCCGCTGGCGATGTTCGGGCTGGCGGGGTTCACGTCCACGGAGCGGGTGCCGGGCCTGACCACCAGATCCAGGTCCTCCATCGGAATCGCGCCCAGCAGCACCTGTTCGCCCAGAACCAGCGCACCGACATAGCCGGCGCGGCTCTTGAAGCGCAGCTGCACCGGCCCGACGTATGGGCAACTCCTGCGGGAGCCATCCGCCAGTGTTACCTCGCGATGCTCCAGCACCTGCAGCATGAGCTGCAGGCGCACATGCTCGGGAATGCACAGAAACAACGAGCCGGTGTCAGCAAGCGCTTCCACCTCGATAGGTGAAAGCGAAGCATCCCGGGGATTACTGAGCTGCAATCTGGCGGTCACGATTCCCATGCCTCCAAATGTATGCCGGATAGACAACATCGTGCCACATGCACAAGCGACCTCAACAGGGAGAATTGGGCGGACAGGATCGACCAGCCCGATGCGCCGAATCGCCCCTGCCGACTCCCGAATCCACCAAGCTAATCCACGAAGGCCAGTACGCGGCCGCATGACCACCCCTCTGCCTGGTCAATCCGCGACCTTGCGCAAAGTTTCAGCGATGACGATGTGGCGAATTGCGTTCAGCAAACGCAGCTCGCCGGCAAATGCTGGCCGCGCAGCCTCCGGCAGCATCGCGTTTTGCGCCTGAATCTCGTCAATCAGGATTGGCATTCTTTCCTGGATGCCCCGGGCGATGGAATCAAGCTCGCGTTCAGCGATGCGCCGGGGCACCGCAATTTCCTCTGCAGCTGCGAGCACGGCTTTTCGGGTCAGCTGCTCGTAGGTAGCACATTCTGGTAGCGCGATGGTAAGCAGCACGCGCGGCCAGTCGGCGTTGTCGGGCGCGCACGCAGGCGTGTGGTAGACGGCTGTGGAAAGCAAATCGTACGCCGGTGCGAGACGCACGCCCTCGGCACTCACCCGGAACGAGAGATTCTTCAGATGGTTGTCATTGTTGCCTATCAGCAGGTTGAAGACGAACCAGCGATAGACATGAAGTCGCGCCACGGCGGGATTGCTGCAAGCTGCTATCAACTCATGCAAGTTCCGGATCGTTGCCGCCTTGTACTTGAACGTGCGCGCGCGATTCAGCAACTGGCACGCGTCGATAATGTGCGTGCGCTCTACACGTCCTTTGGCAGTAATCTCCCTGTCGAAGCGCTGAATAATGTATGCAGGCTCGGGAATGTAGCGACGACTGACCCGGGGCACGTCCAGGCCAACTGCCGCCGCCAAATTCATCATTGCGTACTCGTTGATGACGGTGTGCGGGTAGTCAACGGAAACGTTGTCGACCTTCAACATGTGCGTGGAAGCGGCCGCACCGCGAGGCTCGAAGAGGAGCCCATCCTTTTCGACGACAAGCAGTTTGCTTTGCGCGCCAGCTGCGGACATTCGTTTCGGCGCACCGCTCGTGAGTGGTATTCGCGGCATCGCTCGAATGCGCGTGGAGAGCGCCTCCTCCGTCAGCGGCACAAGATCCCCGACATTTCCAAATGGAGTGTCTGGAGGCAACAGGATCAACGAGCCCGCAGACTCTGCACCGAAGTATGCAAGCAGACCGAAGGCGTCCTCTTCAGGAATATTTGCTTCCCGACTTGCGTCGGAGCGTTGCTGCTCCTCGGGCAGGAGGTTGTCGAAATACCACTGGACGGGGCGATTACTTCCGCCATCTTCGTGAACGAGCCTGGAACGTGCCAACACCGGCGATAGATCGAACCCATCTGGAGATGCCTGCCATTCCTCGGTGTATGTGAGGCGCCAGAGATCTTCAGCCTCGTCGAGCGTCCCGATGTGCAGATCGTTCAGGTAGATGTGGAGACGACGGGCTGTCATTCCGTGGGCTTCCGGGCGAGCCTGGTCACGAGCTCATTCACCCGGGCGGCCTGTTCGCGCGGCACCACCAGATCGACACGCACGCCCAGGTTCTGGAGCAACGTCATGACCTTGCCGATCTGTGCCGTGGGCTTTCCGTACTCGATGTCCTGAACGGTCTGTTTGCTCATGCCAGCGAGCAGGGCAATGTCTTCCAGACGCACATCACTGACCTTGCGCACTGCGCGCAGAACGTGACCCACCTGTGAGGGAGTTTGGACCTTGATGTTCGCCATGGGTTATCTATATATCCTACTGAAGTAGGATATTATACCTGCAGCACCAGGTTGGCAAGGTAAAATCCTATCTTCATAGGATTATTGCTCCTCGTTAGGCGATCAAGACGCTAAATCCTATTATCATAGGATTTGTGATGGAAGTAGGCTATTTCCTCAGGCTGCCTGGGTGCGCAACGGTCTGCGACTCAGGCAGCACCTTCCATGAGTTGCCAAACATCCGCTTGTGGAGCGTCCGCATGAATTCCGTCGACAGCACGTCCGCATGCGTTCGACTCCACGCCCAATCCGCACCTTCAACGATGTTCTGGTGCTCCCAACCTCACCTGCAGGCCCCGCTGCCCGCCGTTCACGTAGACCAGTTCTTCCGCCAGCGCGCCGGCTTCCAGCGCCACCGGCACCCGCTTCATCTGTCCGAACGGACTGATGCCGCCGACCTTGTAGCCAGTGAGCCGCTCCGCGTCCGCCGGCGACATCATCTGCGCCGACTTGCCGCCAAGCGCCTGCGCCAGCTTCTTCATCGACAGCTCGCGGTCCGAACGCAGGATGGCGCATGCCGGCTTGCCGTCGACGCGCGTCATCAATGTTTTCAGCACGCGGCTGGGTAATTCGTCCAGCGCAGCGGCCGCGGCCAGGCCGACGCTATCCGCGTCCGGGTCGTAGTCGTATTCGTGGATCGTGAAGGCGATGCCGGACTGCTGCAGCGTGCGGGTGGCGCGGGTGGCTTTGGACATGACGCCGGGGCCCCGTCAGGAACCCTGCGTGAGCCGCTCCAGGCCCGACTTGATCAGACCTTGTATTTCCGCGGGCGACGCGTCACCAGGCTTCAACTGCCCGATGCGAACCAGTCTATCCAGTGCGGCGATCGGCACCTGGCTCTCCTATCAGCCATTCCACCTGCCCGCCAAGGACACGCTGGACGAAAGAGCCCGACTGCGCACGCCGACGCTCAAACTCGCCGTGCTTAAGCAAAGTCGGGTGAATGGCCCGTGACAACTGCTGCTCAACCGGAGAGAGGACACGATAAAGGTCTTCGGGGTTCAGTTCATCACTGACGATGAGCAGGTCAACATCGCTGCTTGCCTTGGCTTCACCCCGGGCGACCGACCCGTACACGAACGCCAACTCGATGCGGCCGCGCAGCGGATGGAGCGCCTCACGCAGCGGATCCACCAGCCCCACGGTCTTGCGCACAAGCGCTACCAGCTCTGCGAACACGGGCGAAGCGGCGCTCGCCCGGTAATGGGACTGTCGCCCCACGCGCTCGACCTCGACCAGACCGCAAGCTGCAAGCCGCGCCAGCTCACGCTGCACGCCACCGGAACCACCCCCGGAACGCGCGATGATGTCGGTCATCAGGTAGCTGCGGTCCGGCTGGCCAAACAGCAAGCCGAGCACTTTCTGCTGTGTGCCTGAGAACAGCGCGGAGGCGATTCCGACGGGAGTTTTCAGAACGGCGTTGGCGCCTGCTCCACGCTTGCCGCCTGACCTCTTGGTCCCGGGTATCGATTTCTTCATGCCCATAATGGGCATTATTATACCCATATTGGGCATGTTAACCAGCATCGGGTCACACTCCAGATCGAAACCCTTTCAGCCCATCATGCCCGCGGATCACGACGGCGGAATCACGAGAAAGGAGGCCGATTGGGCAGAATCAGCTGGTGTGCGCAGGCAGGACTCACCGCCTCAACTACCGACGCGCTACAAGACCTGGCGGAAGGCCAACAGCGACTTGCTGGTCTGCGTGAGCCCAAGCCGCAGCAACACCTCCAGGTACTGCTTCACATCGATCGCAGGACTCCGCAACTGCGCACGCTGACGGCGAGCCGCTTCGACCACCACCGTCGGATCGAGATCGAGCAAGTCTTCGATAAACGCATCGGGATGCTGAGCCTCGATACCAAAAGGTGCCAGCGCGCCGTGAAGAACGAATGCCTCACTCGTACCCGCCTCCGCTAGCGACATTTCTCCTGACGAACCCGATCTGCACCGGGCAGGCCCATCCTGCGCCCCCTCACTTGACGACTGTTGGCAGTTTTGCCAACATTCCATGGAACCTTGAATGGCAACGCGCGACACGCGCCCGATCAACTGGATCTCCGCTGGTTGTACATGCCTTCATGAAGAAATCCACACAAGGGACCCGAACACCCCGGCACGAAATCGACCTCATCAGGGATCGCCTGAAGAGACTGCGGGCAGCATTGGGATGAAAGACAGGAAACTCTCCCTGATCCGCGGCAGCGGAAACATCTACCGCGACTTCGGCATCGAGGATGCGGACGCGCGCCAGCTGAAGGCGCTGCTGGCGGCAGAGATCATCAAGGCGCTCGACAAGCGGGACCTGAGCGTCCGCAAGGCTCAAGCCCTGACGGGCATCGACGCCGGTGATTTCTCCCGGATCCGCAATGCGGACTTTCGGCGCATGACGATCGAGCGCCTGATGACAATCGTGAATCGCCTCGGCTCGCGTATCGAGGTCAGGATACGGCTGCGTCCGGTTCCGGCAACCGGTCACTTCGAAGCGACACCATAAGCCGCCCTCACTCGCGCTCTGCACGATGCCTTGCCCACCATTCGCCATCCGGTGTATTGGGGGGCGGCGAGAAACGCGCCCGGACTTCTATCGCCTTCAGCACGGCAGGCAGACGGTCCAGATTCTCCGGCGCAAGTGCCGCCCACTCCATCAACAATTGGGCTGTAGTAATTGTGGTGACTGCAACGTCGGGTCGTTGGGCAATTCGCAGCGCCTTTCTCTCGTCAGTCAGCAGGACCAGACCGCGATTCTTCGCTAGAGCGAGGGCCTGGGCTTCTCCGTCATCCAGTTCCAGCGCGAACTCGACGTAGTCCGCGATCTCCCCATCCGTTTCAGGTCGAATTGAATGCAAAACTGCCTGGTCGACATATGATTGAAGGTCGAGAGGAACCTGCACGCGTGAGCCGTCCGCAGCTTTGTCCGAAATGAACTGAGCTTCCCCAACTACGGCCTCTCCCACATACCAGGTGTCTCCGGTGTCACCCAATGGATGTAGACCCCCCCACCCCGCATAGAGATTGAGGAGAGAGCAGCAGTCGATGATGCGTCTATCGGGCAAGATTCAGGCCACGCCCAATTTCAACAGGGACCGTTCAAGCGATACGGTTCTCTCCGAGTCACTTTCGCCCCAGGTACGAGACGTATCGGCAACAATCTGGCGTGCCTCGACACGAGAACATCGCAGCAGCGCTGCCAGTTGCCCTTCCGAGAGATCACCATTCTCGAATGCCTTCACGGCAAGAAGTTTGTAGCGTTCCGGATAACGCTCAGTGGAGTCTTCTGGTAATGCTCCACTCACACCCGCCTCACGCTTGAGCGTGCTTACAGGCACACCAGACTCCTGAACCTGATCCCAGGTTCCCCGTGGCACAAGGCCGATCGCCTCGAGACGCAAACTCATGGCCATCGGAGAAACCGAGAAGAAATCTGCCATATGAAAGAGATCGGCCACCTTGAAATCACCGGTGCGATTTACGTCTTCATAGAAGCGACGGGTGACGCCTGCCTCCGGCATCAGGAAGGCGGCTGCAAATAGATCCGCGAACCGCTCGGATTCCGATTTGCGCTGCATTGGCTTCTCGTAGTCGACACCTGGTCGATCACGATCGGCCAGGAAATGGCCATATTCATGCGCGATGGTCCAACGCCGGCGCTCACGCGGATGCCGGCTGTTCACAAGAATGCAGTATCCAAATGCAGGAACGAACGCGTAGAGACCTGCGAGCTTTGAATCAAGGGCGTCGAAAAAGACGTGCAAGCCGGCGTCTTCCAGAATCTTCCGCAAGAGACCGACTGGCTGAAGTTCCCCGATGCCCAACCGAAGGCGCTGCTCGAGGGCGCAATGCTCGGCAAAACGCTCCATGGATCCGTGAGGGACACGCACTTCTGGAGGAAACTGCAGCGATGCCTGGCTGTCGGCGATTTTCTCAATGAATTGGTAGTCGTCAATGTAGGACGTCAGCTTTCCGACCGCGTCTTCCAAGGCATTGGAGTCTCCGCCCGAAGATTCGAGCACAGAACGAAGATGTGGCCTCAGAGGTTCAGGAACTGAATCGCCACGCAACAGCTTGCTGACAGGGAGGCCATAGAGCGCCGCGAGCTTCACGAGTTCTTCCGGCTTCGGCCGGCGAGCCGCTTTTTCAATGGCAATGAAAGTCGGACGACTCATGTTCAGATGGTCAGCTGCAGCTTCCTGAGTAATTTTCGCCATCTTGCGTGCGGCGACCAGTCGTTCCGCGAGATTGGCAATACTGATGCTCTCGTAACTCATTGCAACCTCATTGGTGAGCACGACCAACTTGCAGAGTCGGGGAAAATTGCCACAGCCGATGCGCCCGCATCGGCGATGAACTGCCGGGTGAGTCGCCAGCGACGGCCCGTGAGATCCAGGATTTCGTTTTCCGCCATGAAGTGCCTCCACGCCTTCCAGATGCGATATTGCACACGGCAGTGATAAATGTAAAGTTTATCTTTAGTAAGACTTTACTTTGTCAATTATCTAACCTGGGCGTTAGCCACCGATGGCGGCCTGGCTCGAATCGTCCAGCCGATGAAGGGATTGGGATCTGGCGTCCTTGAAGTGGCATCAAGGCATCGCGCGGCACCATAGGCACAGGCGTGAACACGCGCCGCAAGGCGCCCTTTGTCATTTCTGGCGATCGGATTCGAACCTGCGCACCGGCAGTCGCAACGCGGTGCGGGAGTGCACGCTCGACTCCAGGAACTTCCAGGAACCCACGCCAGAGGCTACTTATCGATGGGGATTCAAAACCGCGTGATTCCGGGGAAAGGCGCGGATTGACCACCGCTGCCGCGACACGCGTGCCATGAATGCACGTTGCGAGAGCAAATCACCGCGAACACAAGATGAATGCATGGCACGGCAATCATCGTCGTGCCGCATGCTGTTTCGATCATGTCTGCACACTGGGCCAACCGCTTTACACGCTGGCGACCTCACTACGCCAACGAAACCTGCCACGACCTGTCCCACCTGCATCCGTTCCGGTATGCACTGTCTCTGCCCGCCCACAGTCAGGATCCTGCACGCATCCTGGAAATCCGTGTGGCGTTCTCATCCCACTGTTTCACGGAGCGGTGCCTCGACGGTACGCACGACGCACCGTACAGCCCGAACATCCATGACCCCAGAAAGTTCTGCCCGGAACGCTATGAATTGTCGAAGCTGCTGCCGCGGATTGCCCAAGAACTCGACCGGCGCCGGATCTACTTCAACTTCAAGAATTCCATGCGGCGCAACTTCATCACCGTCGACCTCGCAGGCAAAGCAAATCCACGGGCGGAGTATCTGGTCTTCTTTGACGTGCGAACAATGGGCGAACCCGATGCCATTCTCGTCTTCATCGAGACAGCTTTTGCCACTGGAGCTGCTCCAAAGCCGAGCGGAATCGGCCGCCAGCGTGTTGGCTTCAAGGTGTTGGTGAATCTGGCGCTCCGGCGTCAGAAACCTCATCCGCCTGCCTGATAAGCAAACCCCGCCACAGGGGCGGGGTTCGTACACCGAGCCTCTTGAATATCCCACACTTGGTGCGGACCCCTTACGGGGCGGGTAGACGCCGAGTCGGCTATTGCGTCGAGGTGAAATGTAGTTCCGACCTATCCCGGATGCAAGCAGAAAATGCCGCGCTGGGACTGCAGTTACCCTCCGGCGCATCGCCGGCCAAGTGGGGATACGGCGGGACCATTTCCGTCCGAATGCGCCAGGAATCCACAGCTCGAAAATCAATGGCACAGCCCATGCTGCCCCGGGCACAACAGCCACCACTGTTAACTGTGGTTTACACCCATGTCGCCCGCGGCGTACACTCCTCCACCGTCGATCCGCGTCTTCCAGTCGAAGACATTCGATGCCTGGTTTTCGAGTCTGAGAGACCGGCAGGCGAAGGAGCGCGTGGCCGCGCGTATCCGACGACTCTCGCTCGGCAATCCGGGTGACGTCCGCCCCGTGGGCTCCGGCGTCAGCGAGATGCGTGTCGACTGCGGCCCCGGCTACAGGGTGTATTTCAAGCAGCGCTGCGCGACCGTCGTGCATATGCCGACATCCGCAGAGCCATTGAACTGGCAGCAGACTGGGAGGGATAGATCGTTGCAACCAGGAAACGTCGCAAGGAGCAATTCACTTCCTATGCCACCGCAGACCACCTGACGTCCAGGGAAGACA
>JAATEY010000012.1 GCA_015655465.1 Gammaproteobacteria bacterium
CCCTTGTCGGGCGGCGGCAGTTTGCTGGCATCGACGCCCGGACCTGCGATGGGTGAACCGCTCAGCGCCACATACAGCAATTTGCGATCCGGCGAGAGCTTCAGGCCCCGCGGGCGCTTGCCCAGTGCCAGGGTGCCGATCACCTTGCGCGACGGTCCGTCGATAACGCTCAGAGTGCCGGAACGCTCGTTGGTAACGAGAATGCGGAAATCCTTTGCGGCCGGCTGCGCTGCGAAGGTGGTGCCTGCCGGGCCCGTCGCAATGAGCACCGCTGCTGCAGCAAGGCTGGCAAACCGGGCGGGGTATCTGCGGAAACTGGCTTTGTTCATCATGGCAAGTCTACGGACTTGTCGGCAGTTGCTTGAGTTCCATCAGTGGCCAGTGGCGCCCTGGCCGTCCTGAGGGCTGCGGGACTCAGCAGCGATAACGTCGAGGCTGCCGGCAATTGTCGCGAATAGCTCCCCGAAAGCAGCGCCAGCTGTTCCAGCATGCGCGCGGTGATGCGATCGATATCCGGCCGGATGTCCCGCGCCAGATCGGCAACTCCCTTGAACTGCCCCTGCCGCTGCTGCCGCCAGCGCGCGAACAGTTCACGCTGCAGGACCTTCGCCGCTTCGATCTGGGCACCAAAGAAACGATCCACGGCAGCGGCGGGCACTCCCAGCGCCGTTGCGCGTTCGCGCAGCGATTGCAGCAGTGCCCGTTCGCGTGCCGGGTCTTCAATCGCAGCCTGTGTATTCCACTTTGCGCGGGCCACTTCGGTCACGATGGCAAGACGTTCGTCGATCAATGCCGCGAGCAATGCGGTGGGCGTAGGCACACCAGACCAGCCATGGCCTTCCCAGTCCGCCAGTTCACGTCGATAGCGACTGGCCCCACCCAGCTGTGCGAACGCCGCATCCACATCGCGCTTCACCACCGTACCGGCCGGAATCATCACCGCCTTGCTGGCCGGCGCCCATGCAGCCCGCACCTGCGCCACACACAGGCCCTGCCCGGCCCGCTGCTGCAGTTGCCCCTCCACCGCATCGGTCACCATCACATCCGCCCGGCCGGCGCGAATCTCGTCGAATACCGTGCGATTGTCGGTGTGCACGATGAGGGTGGCAGCAGGAAACTTCTCGCGCGCGAAGCGCTCATTGGTTCCACCGGGGTTCACGATCAGGCGCACCTGCGGCCGGTTGATCTCCGCTTCGCTGTCGTAGCGCTGCTGCTCTCCGCAACGCACCACCGGTTGTTTGCGGTCATTCGCAACAGCGGTTGAGAATGCTGCCACGCGTGCGCGTTCAGGTGTAATCGAGATACCACCTGCAGCAATATCGAAACGGCCTGCCTGGGCGTCTGCAACCAGCGTTGCCCAGGTGGTGGGTACGAACAGGGCGCGCAAACCCAGGCGCAGCGCCAGTGCATGGGCCAGCGCCACATCGCTGCCCCGGTAGGTTCCCGACACGGAGTCGTACCAGGAATACGGCGCGTAATCGCCCGGCGTACCAATGCGCAGCACACCGTTCATCGGCCGCGCGCTCAAGCCGGCCGCCATGCCGGCAAGTGCAGGCTTCGGCTGGAACCCGGCATCGAACAGCAACGGCCAGTCTGCGCGCCGGCGATAGCCGGGTATCCAGCTGTCGCCGTCGGTGATTCCCCATACGGTTACGCCGCCGCGCAATGGCGCCGGCACCGCATCCAGGTATGCCTCCATCACATCGCGGTAACGCTGACGCTGCTGCTGCGCCAATGCATCGTCCAGGCGCGAATGCTCCTTGCCGGCATTGACCGCAACATCGAGTTCCGAGATGCGCACCAGCAGCCCACGCTGCACCACCTTCGCAAAGGCCGTGCGGATCTGTTCGGTCGTCGGCTTCTCGAGCTCGATGTGCATCTGGAAGCCGATGCCATCGATGGGCACGGCACGGTTCCTGAAGTCGTCGACCATCTGCAGGATGCGGTCGAGCTTCTGCGGCCCGATGGCGCCTTCGATGTCGTAGTCGTTGTAGAACAGCTGTGCTTCGTGGTCCGCCTCGCGTGCGGTGCGAAAGGCCATTTCGATGAATCCGGGGCCGATGTGGCGATACCACTGCGAATCGCGGTATTGCGTCTGCGCGCCATCGTCGAAGGCTTCGTTGACCACGTCCCAGCTGCGCAGCCTGCCGGCAAAGTGACCGGCAACCGTCTGCACTTGCTGGCGCAGCTCGCGCGTCCAGACTTCAGGCGAATCCTCGAGTGTCGCCAGCCACCTCGGAGTCTGGTTGTGCCACACCAGCGCATGGCCATGCACCACCATGCCGTGCGCGCGCGCGTAGTCGACCAGCGCATCCGCCTCGCCGAAGCGGAACACGCCCCGCTCCGGCTGCAGGTACGCCATCTTCATGATGTTTTCGGCGGTCAGGCTGTCGAAATTGCGCTCGACCAGGCTTTGGCGCTGCGGGCTCGCCAGCAAGCTGTTGGCCGCAGTGCCGGCAGGCACGGCTACCCCGATGGGAAATTCGGCCAGGTCGCGCAATGCCGGTATGGCCGGGGCTTCCGCCCCCCGTGCCTGCGCAAGGCACAGCGCGGCTGCCAGCAGAACGGCAAGCCGCACAAGTATCTGGTGGAGCGGAGGAGGATCGAACTCCCGACCTTCGCATTGCGAACGCGACGCTCTCCCAGCTGAGCTACCGCCCCACGACAGGCCGTGCATTCTAGGGAAGCCCGGGGCGGGTGTCACGGCGGCCCGTCTAGCCGCCGTGCGGAGCGGCCGCCGGAGCGCCTGCTGGCGGCGGCGCCAACGCTGCCTTGGCCTGATTGGCCTTGCCCACCATGTAGGCCCTGACCGCTTCAGCGTCGTCCGCAGAAATGGCCGTTGCGAACGACACCATGCCGTTCTTTGCCAGGGCACCGTCGATCACGATGGACTTGAACACCGCTGCGCTGATCAGCGCACCGCTGTATCGCAGGTCGGGGAACATGCCGCGGGACAGGCCATCCGAACCATGGCAGGTGCTGCAGAAACGGCCGTAGATTGCTTCTCCGTGCGCAACCGTGGCGGGCGTGCCGAAAGCAGGTGGCGGACTCAGCACCGGTTCCGGGAATGGCACTTCGGGTGGCAGCGTGCCGGTCGCTCCCGGCTTGTAGACCAGCAGGCGCGAATTGTTCGGTGCGTAGTAATTGCCGGTTTGCCGGAAGCCGGCAACCACCGCGACATACTGCTCGCCATCCACTTCAAAGGTGACCGGCCCGGCCATGGTTCCGGACTGGGTATCTGCGCGCCACAGCTTCTCACCAGTGGTGGCGCGATAGGCGGCAAATTCATTGCCGGAGTTGCCGGCAAATACCAGTCCGCCAGCCGTCGCGAGGGTGCCGCCGCTGCGGCCACTGCCCAGCGGCACGCGCCAGGCTTCCTTCTGCTTCACCGGGTCCCAGGCCAGCAGGAAACCCTCGCTCACCGGTGGCTTCCTGATCCTGCTCATCATCTGCTGGTTGCCGGCAAAGCTGATGGAAAGCTTCTGCCCCATCGGATTGTCGTCTTCACGTGTGGCCACGTAGGCATAGCTGCTCTGGTTCGCCGGGATATAGACGAGGCCAGTGCCTGGATGAAACGACAGCGGCTGCCAGTTGTGCGCGCCGCCGTAGAAGGGGCTGACCAGCGCACCCTTGCCGGTCCTGCCGTAATTGGCTGCCGGATTGATGATTGGCCGACCGGTCTTGCGGTCGATGCCCCGCGCCCAGTTCACGCCCGGCACATAGGCCTCGGCAGAAAGCAGCTCACCGCTCTTCGCATCCAGCATGTAGAAGAAGCCGTTCTTCGGTGCCTGCATCACCACGTGGCGCGGCTGTCCATTCAGCTGGAGATCGGCGGTGAACAGCTGCGAAGTATTGTCGTAGTCCCAGCTCTCGCCGGGTGTGGTCTGGTAATGCCACGCATACTTGCCGGTATCCAGGTCGAGCGCGACGATGGATGAGAGATAGAGATTGTCGCCACCACCCGGCGAACGGTACTCCGATGGCCATGGCGCACCGCTGCCGGTGCCGACCAGCACATAGTTGGTGGCGGGGTCGTAGATGATGGAGTCCCACGGAGCGCCACCGCCGCCCGTTTTCCACCAGTCACCCTTCCAGGTTTTGGCAGCGGCTTCCATCTGCGGATTCTCGAAGCCCCTGGCTGGATCTCCCGGCACTACATACCAGCGCCAGTCGAGCTTGCCGGTTTCGGCGTCATAGGCCGACACATAGCCGCGCATGCTGAATTCCGAGCCACCCTGCCCGATCAGCACCTTGCCCCTGGCCACGCGCGGCGCACCGGTGATGGAATACGGCTGGCCCTTTTCGATGGTGAGCACATCCCATACAACCTTGCCGGTAGCCGCATCGAGCGCGATGAGGCGTGCGTCGATGGTGGCGAGATAGATCCTGCCGTTCCATGCGGCCACGCCACGGTTCACCACATCGCAGCAGGCATTGACCGCCCACTCGCCGGGCACCATGGGATCGTATTTCCACAGCTCCTTGCCGGTCTTCGCCTCGTAGGCGTAGAGCTTGCTCCAGGCCGTGGTGACATACAGCACGCCATCGACCACCAGCGGCGTGGACTCCTGGCCGCGACGCGTATCGAAATCGGCAAACCAGGCAAGCCCGAGCTGCGCGACATTGTCGGCGCTGATCTTCGTCAGCGGACTGAAACGCTGTTCGCTGTAGTCGCGACCGTGGGACATCCACTGGCCGGCGTTGGCGGGGTCGCTGGCGCCAAGCAGCCGCGCGGCAGTGACCTGTGCCTGGGGCTTCAGCGCCGGTGCCGCCTGCTCTGCCCTTTTCCCGCAAGCATTCATGAATGCGAGCGTGAACAGGCCCAACACAAGTGAACGGCTGACCGTCATGATTGATCCCCCCGGGAATTATTCCGGGCGCTATTCTGGACCCGCCCTGCGCAATTGGCCAACGGAAAGACTGCATGTACTACGAACCCGGCGTCACCCCACATGGCCTGCCATACAACCGGTAAACGCAGCACCCGGCCCTGAACTACTCCTCGAGCAGCTTCCGCGCAGCTGCAAGTTCGGCCACGCGCTTTCGATCGGCCTTTGGATAGGCCAGCTGCAGCGACTCCAGCGTTTCGTTCACGACCTGCGAGATGATCAGACGGGTGTTCTTCTTGTCGTCCGCCGGCACCACATACCAGGGCGAATCCCGCGTGCTGGTTGCGGACAGCGCCTTCTCGTAGGCATTCATGTATTCGTCCCAGTACTGGCGCTCTTCGACATCGCCCAGATTGAACTTCCAGTTCTTGTCCGGATGATCGATGCGATCCAGAAACCGCCGCCGCTGCTCGTCGCGCGAGACATGCAGGAAGAACTTCACGACCACGGTGCCACTGCGGTGCAGATGGGCCTCGTGCTCGCGAATGGATTGCAGGCGTTGCTCCCAGAACTGCTTCGAACCGGCGCTGCCATCAGGCAGCTTCTGCGCAGCCAGGAATTGCGGGTGGACCCGGACCACCAGCACTTCCTCGTAATAGGAGCGGTTGAAGATGCCGATACGGCCACGCTCGGGCAGGCGCAGGGCCGTGCGCCAGAGGAAGTCGTGATCCAGCTCTTCGGCACTGGGCTGCTTGAAGCTGGACACCTGGCATCCCTGCGGATTCACGCCGGACATCACGTGCTTGATCGCACCATCCTTCCCGGCAGCATCCATGGCCTGGAAGATGACCAGCAGCGAATGGCGGTCGCTGGCGTACAGGATATCCTGCAGTTCGCTGGTGCGCTGCACCTGTGCGGCCAGTTGCGCGGTGGCGTCGGCCTCGCCGCGGTACAGCGCTTTCACCGCGGTGGGGTATTTGTGCAGCTTCAATTTCCTGCCCGGCTTTACGCGGTAGGCATCGACGGCCACCTGCCTGCATTTCGTTGCGCGCTGCTTCATGTCGGGCCCGACTCCAGTTCGAAGTTCATCGTGGTCACGGAGAGTTGCCTGAATCCGGCAGCAGGACCTGGATCGTCGCACCCTGCCCCGGCTGGGACAACAGTTCAAATGTGCCGCCGAGCAGTTGCACACGCTCGCGCATGCCTGCAAGTCCGCCACCCGCCGCCAGCGCTGCGCGCACATCGAGGCCCACTCCCTGATCGGCGATCCGCAGCTGCAGCAGCGAACCCGCCGGGTCGCGCACCAGCGCCATCTCCAGCGTCTGGCTGCGGGAATGCCGCACGCAATTGGTGAGCGACTCCTGCACGATGCGATAGACGGCGAGGTTGACGGATTCCGGCAGCCCTTC
>JAATEY010000274.1 GCA_015655465.1 Gammaproteobacteria bacterium
AGACCGAATTGATAGGCAAGGCTGGCGGCGAGAACGGTGTAGGCGAGTTTTTCCTTTTGACCGCCGGATTTTCCACCGGAGTCCGAGTAATGCTCGTGCTCTTTGCCATCTTCATGCCATCGTTCGCTGGCCGAGAACAGGAACCAGTTGCGCACATCGGTGACCTTGGTGGTCCAGCGACCGTCGGCGTCGGAAAGTCCTTCGCGGCCCCGGAAGCGGTCGATGATCGCCTTGACCTGCAGGAATTTCACTTCCGAATATTGCTCGTCCACGGTGCCTGTCAGCGCGCCTTCGGTGCAGGCGCGCAGATCCTGCTGGAAATCGCGGATTTCGGCGTCGGGACTGGGCTGCGCGATCAGCTTGATGAAGCGTCCGGGATTGTATTCGATGTCCTTCAGGGAGCGATTGATGAATTCGACGCGATCCTTGATCGTCTCGCGCTCGCGCGCCAGCTGCGCATTGAAGTTGGCGATCTCGTTGATGGTGTTGACGTTGAGCAGCTCCTTGAAACGGGCCTCGAAGCGCGGCAGGTCATCGCCCTGCAGCCCGGCCAGCATGCGCTCGAACTCCGGAGCCGCCGCGAGGCTCGCATCCGCCTCTGCCGTTTCGAGACGGAATTCATCCTTGAATTCGCTCATGGCCCTGACGATGCCCTCGGCCAGCCGTTTGAGTTTCCTGTCCTCGGCATCGATGCGCGCCTGCAGCCAGTGCCGCATGTCCTGCTCCCGGTTGTCGCAGGACTCCACGGACAGCTGGTGTTCGCCGAGCGCTTCGACCCTGAGCGTTGCCAGCCGCTCGAACATTTCGTCGGCCAGAGGCATGGCCTGCCACAGCAACACCGTTTGCTCGCGCAGGGCCTGCGCATCGAGACGCCGCTGGTCGGCCTTGCTGCGCTGGTCACGTGCCCCGTCCGCCCCGTCCACCCCGTCCAGCCTGGCTTCGGTGTCCTGCAGCGCCTGGCTTGCAGTTTCCAGTTGCGTGGCGAGTTCCTGCAACGTATTGGACGCCTTCGTCAGCGCTGCATGCTCGTCCCTGTGTGACTCGATTTCACGCACCAGGCTCATCCAGTCCAGTTCGGCAAAGGTCGCGAATCCCTGCAGGCCGGCCAGCGCCTCCAGCTTCCGCTGCAGTTCCTTCCTGTCCTTCTGCAACCGGCTGATGCGCGCGCCAGTGCCGGCCACCTGCTGTTCCAGAAGGTCCCGCTTCGCAGCGAGGGTTCGCAACTTGTCGGCGTTGCTCCAGCCCAGTACATAGCGGCTGCGGTCGGAAATCAGGTACTGGTCGTTCTTCTCGTGGCGGCCGCCCGGATCCTTGATCTGGCCCGCGCGGGTGATCGCGCGCGCTTCACGGCGGAACTGCTCGGCGGAGTCGCAGCAGGCCAGGTCGAATCGGGCGCGCAGCTCCTGTTCGATCCACTCGTAATGCCCGGAATCCAGCTTGATTTCCAGCCTTCTTGCCATGGAATCGGGATGGATCTGTCCCTGTTGCCCGACCCTGCGCGGACGTACATGGAAATACACCAGCCGTCCTTTCAGGTGCTGGGCATCCACCCATGCGGCCACGGCCCGGTAGTGCTCATCGGGCACCAGCATTGACAGTCCAAAGCCACGCAACAGGCGCTCGGCTGCGCCCTGCCAGTCCCGCTCGTCCTCGCGCACCTGGAGCAGCTCGCCGGCGAAGGGGAGATCCTCCGCGGGTATCGACAGTGACTCACACATCAGGTCGCGGATGCGTATCTGCGCCGCATCGATGTTGCTCTTGCGGCGCATGAGGCTGTCCATTTCCGCACTGAGGGCGGCGTGCTCCTCGCGCCCCTTGCGGAACGTGAAGTCTTCCTCCCGTTCCTGGTTCTCCAGCTCGGCGACCCGGGTGCGCATCTCTTCGGCGCGATTGCCGAGGGCGTGGCGCTGGGCGAGGAACTCGGCTTCATCCCCGGGCTCCGTCTCGCCGATTCTGGCCAGCAGCGCGGCATGCAGACCGGCCTTGTTCCTGCGACGCTGCTGTTCGCTCTCCTTCTGGCGGATTTCTGCAGCCAGTTGCTCGAGTCGGTCACCGCCATTGTCGCGGATCGCCTGCTTCAGGTCGTCCACGCCGCGGCGCTGCGCATCGCGCTGCATCGTCAGCTTTTCCACCTGCGCGTGGAGCCGTGCCAGCTCCTGATCCAGCAGCGCCAGGCGGCGCTCCAGCAGTTCGGCTTTCAGCCGCGCGAAGCAGGAGCGCAGTGCCTCGCGGCAATCGCGCCAGCCATCGATCCCGGCCACGAGCGCCGCGTGGCGGCGGCAGTCCTCCACCAGCGGCGCCAGCAACTGCACTTGCCGCTTGGCCCTGAGCACCGCTACATGGGCGCGATCCAGGTCGTCGAAATGCCGGATCAGCGCCTCGATCCTGGGACCTGTGTCGAAAGGTTCCAGCATGTGGTGGCGCACGAAGTCCGTGAGGTTGCCCACCGATTTCATCGACACCGTCTGGTGGAACAGTTCCAGTGCCTGATCATTCTGGATGCCGAAGTGCCGCTTGAACCATGCCCCATACGGGGGAAAGCTGTCGGACAGCTCGCATCCTGCGACGCGCAGCCGCTTGCGCAAGGCGGCGACCTCGCTGCCAAAGCCCGCGAAGTCCTCCGTGATCGTCATGGCCCGCTCCGCGGCCACGAACAGGCGCGCCGGCTGGCCTTGTGGATCCTTCAGCCAGAACACCTGCGCCAGCGTGACGGTCTGGTCGTAGCCCTCATTGCGAAACACGCCGAGGATGACCGAATAGCTGGAGGCATCGCGCAGCGCCACCGGGCGAGCGGTGCCAGTGGCCTCGTTGCGCTCGCTCTTGAAATGACCCACCACATAGGAGCGCAGGCTCCGTTCACGGGTATCAGCCCCCGCTGCCTTGTTGTAGGCCACGCGATGCGCGGGCACGAGCAGGGTCGTGATGGCATCGACCAGCGTGGACTTGCCTGAACCAATGTCACCCGTGAGCAGGCCGTTGCGGCCACCAGGCTCGTAGCGCCATACACGCTTGTCGAACGTGCCCCAGTTCAGCACCTCCAGCCGCTGCAGCCGGAAGCCGGTCCGGCTGTCGTCGGCGATAAAGTCCAGAGCCAGCGTTGACGGATCAGACATCAGCAGCCTTTCTCGCCTGCACTGCCTGCATCGCACTGGAGAGCGCCGTGCGATAGCCTTCCAGGCGCTCGTCGAATTCTGCCAGCCATTGCGCGTCGACGAACGCCTTCAGGATGCGACGCACCTCGTAGCTGCCCTTGTCGCGCGCGCCCTGCTGGCCAGCCGCAGACTTGAGCTGCCGCAGGAAACCCAGCTCGACGACTTTCGAAATTGTGGAGTCCACCTGATCGACGACGCGAGCTTCATTGGTACCGTCCGGCAGAAAAACCCGCATCAGCTCCGCGATCTCGTCGCGCGCCAGCACCAGCCGGGTATCGCCGGCTCCCGCGTCGAATTCCGCCATGCGCCGGCGCAGCAGCGCGAGCATCAGGCTCACCGGATAGGACAATGCGCGGCGCGTAATCAGTCGCGGCAGCCGTGGCGCGCCTTCTGCATCATCCGGATAAGGCCTGCTCTTGAGAAAGGCATGGCCGTCGGCTTCGTCCAGAACCAGTTCAAGCAGCAGGATCGCCGCCTGTTCCCTCACCCGAGCCTGCAGGCGCAGCAGGTGGGCCCACAGCCGCTCGTCGTCCTCGCGATAGAGCACTCCCTTCAAGAGGCTCACCATCAGTTGTGACAGCTCGGAAATGACAGGCGGCGCGCCACTCTGGACTGCATTGGCCGAGGGTTCACGCGCTGTATCTTCAAACTCCGATTCCATCTGCTTCCTTCAGCGCCTGAAGATCACTCTTGGCAAACGCGCCAGCCGGTGCAGCGGCTCTCCACCTGCATCGCTGGCCCGCCAGCGGATGGGTTCTTCCACTGCCTCGTCCACAACAACGCGCGGGCCCTGTGTTCCATCTGCCGCATGAGCCAGTTCCAGCCAAGCCACCAATTCAGCCAGCCCATGCTGCAAGGGATCCGTCTCCAGCAGTTCGTGCAGCGTTATCTGCGGCCGCTGGCCCAGCGCCCGTTGCAGACAATCGCGCAGGCGTTGCTTGTCCACCACTACCTGGTCAAAAAGACCCGCGGTATCGAGATCGTCCTCTGCGCCTGCAAGCACCAGTTCCGCAAGTGGCGTCTTCACGACGGGCGCAAGCAGCGGCCGTTCCATCGGCAGCGCTATATCAGCGCCCATCCCGGACATCATCATCGTATCTCCTGCGGGAAGAGCGCCCCGCAGCGCCAGCGCCTTGTTCTCGATGCCGCGCAGCAACTCCAGGATCCGGCGGTTCTCCACGAAGGCCCGGTCATCCAGGAAACGGCGCAGCTGCAGCGACAATTGTGCCACGGTGCGCTGGGCATGCTCCCCGGCTTCCAGCCAGTCATGGTGAACGCGGCGCGTGCGGGGTTCCGGATTGAGCGTGGCCACCGCGGGCAAGGCGAGCACCTGATCGAGCAATCCGGAAAGCTCCTCCTGCCGGCGGCTGGACATCAGGAAATCCCAGAAAGCGCGAAAGCTGCGGCCCTGGTCGGAGTCGCCGATCGCATCGCGCTCGCCCATGATCTCGTCGAGCAGCGCGCCCTTGCTGCCTTCCCACAGAGCGATCTTCTCGCGCACCTTGCGATCGAGCTGGCGGAAGTTGTGCTCGACCTCGCGGAAGTCGGCCAGCAGTTCGCGCGCCAGTTGCTGGAACTGCTGGAAGCGGTCCTTCACGGCTGTCTCGTCCAGGATTGGCGCGTCTCCGGCCATCGCCCGCGCGATCTCCGCGTCGATCTCGTCGCGTTTCCGGCGCAACCCCTCCACCCGCTTCGCTGCATCGGTTTCGGTGCCCGCGCTGATCTGTTCCAGCAGCGAGAACAGCGTCAGCAGCCGCGATTCGGTGCCGACGAACAACCGCTCACTGAGCGAAACAAGCCACGCGATGGCCTTTTCGGTGGCTGGCGTGAGATCGAACTGTGGCTCATCCGTGCCCGGCTTGTAGAACTTGCGCAGCCAGCCCTTGTCGGCAGCGGCCCATTCGTTCAGGTACTCGCGCGCGTCCCTGGGGTACGCCGCATCGCCGAACTGATCACGCAGGGAAAACAATTCATCCTGCAGCGACTCGGAAAGATCCGCCTCGCTCATCGTGCGCACATTGGGCGCGACGAAAACCCGGTGCAGGAAGCTTGCGATCAGTGGCGCATGCGAAGACGCCAGCAACCGCCAGGCTGGATTGCGTTCGCGCAGGATGGAAAGCGTGCCGTGGTCCATGGCTTCAGCTCCCGATGTCGCGCTCTGGCATCCCTATCTCCTTCTCCGCGACAGATTACCGGCTGGATACGGCCACCATGCCCGGCCATGCTCCCCCACGCGCCTTCCGTTGTAGACTGCCGGGGTTCCAGGCAAAACCCGATGAGCTCACTCATGGAAAGCTGGCCGCGGCGGCACCCTATCACGGTCGAAGACTACCACCGGATGGCGCAGGTGGGCCTGCTCGCGCCCGATGCCCGGGTCGAGCTGATCGAGGGAGAGATCATCGACATGGCGCCGATCGGCACCGATCACAACGGCGTGGTGAACCAGCTCAGCCATTTGCTCAACAAGGCCGTCGGCGACCAGGGCATCGTGCAGACACAGGGCGTGGTGCGGCTTGACCAGACATCCGAGCCGCAGCCTGACCTCGTCGTGCTCGCGCCGCGCACGGACTTCTACCGCAGCGCGCATCCTGCGCCACAGGATGTCCTGCTGCTGATCGAAGTCAGCGACAGCACGCTGCGATACGACCTCGATGTGAAGTTGCCGCTTTACTCCCGTCATGGCATTCCGGAAGTCTGGATCGTGGATCTACAGAACGCAGTTCTGCATGTTTGCCGCTCGCCGGCGACTGGCGGTTACCAGGATCAGGACGCAGCAAAGCAGCCCGGCATCATGTGGGTGGCCGGACTGCGCGGTGTTGCCGTCGACATGACTGGAATCCTGCCCGGCGGAGATTCTTGATGTTCTTGATCGCTCCCGAGTGAGCCGTCGACTGAACG
>JAATEY010000357.1 GCA_015655465.1 Gammaproteobacteria bacterium
CGTCGAGGATGACGGCTTCCAGCGCCGCACCGTGGCACGCATGCTGCGATCCCTGGGCGCCAGTGAGGTGCGGGAGGCCAGGGATGGCAGGGAGGGATTGGCGTCGATGCAGGGCGCGGCGCCGGTGGACCTGGTCGTCTGCGACCTGGACATGCCGGAAATGGACGGCATGGAGTTCATGCGGCATCTCGGACGGGCCAACAGCCCGGCATCGGTTGTCATCAGCAGCGCGAAGGACCGCTCGCTCGCGGCTTCGGTTGAAAAGATGGCGCTGGCGTACGGCGTGCGCCTGCTCGGTCTGATGGAGAAGCCTGTAACGCTGGCGGGTCTGGAGGACATGATCGCACGACGCGATGCCACCGAGCCGCATCTGAAGCGCCTGTCCGGCACCGACCCCGGCTACAGTGTCGAGCAGATACTGCGTGGTGTGCGGCAGCAGCAGTTCGTGCCCTTCTACCAGCCCAAAGTGGCGCTCGCGACCGGCCGTGTGCTGGGCATGGAGGCATTGGCCCGCTGGCACCATCCCGCTCACGGGCTGGTCACCCCGCATGCGTTCGTCAGTGTGCTGGAGGTCTCGGGAGATGTCGACGAGCTTACGCTTGCGATACTGGAAAGCGCCGTGGGTGCATGCCTGCGGATGCACGGGCGTGGTTTCGGCCTGACGCTGTCCGTGAATCTCTCGCTGGTGTCGCTGACCGACACGACCATGGCGGACCGCATCACGAACATCGTCCACTGCGCCGGGCTCGATCCTCGTTACGTGATCTTCGAGATCACGGAAACGGCCGCCATGACCCAGATCGCGCCGGCGCTGGAGAATCTCGCCCGCCTGCGCATGCGCGGCTTCGGGCTCTCGGTGGATGATTTTGGAACCGGCTTCGCCAGCCTGCAGCAACTGATGCGCGTGCCGTTCACCGAACTCAAGATCGATCAGGTCTTCGTCACCGGCTGTGCCGTGAACTCCGCGTCGCGCATCATCGTGGAGTCGAGCGTGGAGATGGCGCGCAAGCTGGGCATCACCAGCGTCGCCGAAGGCGTGGAATCGCTGGCCGACTGGAAGATAGTGAAAGCCGCGCACTGCGACATTGCACAGGGTTATTTCATCGCCCGACCCATGAACGAAGAGCTGCTGGCTGAATTCTGCATGACCAATGCGCTGCCGAAGCCCGGCAGCGACAGGCCATAGAACCGCCCGTTTATCGGGGGTAGTTGATGATGATGTTGACCCTGCGGTTTTCCTGCTGCCCCTCGGCGGTGGTGTTGTAGGCGACCGGCCGGGACCGGCCGAACCCTGCCGCGGTGAGGCGTGAGCGGGCGATGCCAAAATTGTCCACCAGGTAATTCACCACGTTCTGGGCGCGATGTTGCGAGATTTCCATTGCCAGTGCCGGCGTGGCCTGCAGGTTGCCGGTGTGTCCTTCCACCGTTGCCGTGACGGCGGGATTGGCCTTCAGGAAGTCCGCCACCTCGCTCAGATCGTTGCGGTATTGCGGCCTGATGTCGGCGCTGTTCTGATCGAACTCGATCAGCAGGGCCATGGTCATGCGCTCCGATTTCACGGTGAGGCCCGCAACATCCGTTGCGCATTCGATCACGGCTTCGATGCGCCGGTTCAGCCGCTTGCCTTCCTGGGTGCGATTGTCAGCCACGGGGTTGGCCTCCCCGTATCCCACGGCGGTCAGCTGGGCGGGGGCGAGCTGGAAGTTGTCGATCAGGTAGTGCACCACGCCGTCGGCCCGGCGCTGCGACAGTTTCAGGTTGGACTCGTCCGTTCCCACATCATCGGTGTAGCCCTCGATCACGGCCGTGTTGCGGGGATACTTCTTCAGGAAGGTGCCGGCCACGGCCAGCTTTTCCTTGTTCTCGCGCTGGATATCGGCCTTGTTGATATCGAAGTGCAGGTCGAGGATGCTGCAGTATCGCTGCGTCCGCACCGGGGCTGGCACGATCACTGGCGGGGGAGGTGGCGGCGGCGGCGGTGGCGCTGCCACGACAGGCCGTGGAGCAACAGGCGGTGGTGGGGGTGGCGGTGGCAGGGCTGCCACGACGGGCATGGGCTCGTGCCTGCCAAACTTGTACACCAGACCGATCGAGTACAGCTCGATGTCGCCCTTGGGTGCGACCGGATCGCTGATCCGGAAGCGTTCCACCTCGGTGCGCATCGCAAATGAGCGCGTGAAACTGTACTGCAGTCCCAGGCCCAGCGTGTAGTTCGCAGCGCGCCGGTTTTCGTCCGGAGTAAGAGCAACGACCGCTCCGCTTCCGACGAAGGAGTCCCGCACCTTGGCGTAGTTCAGCCCGACACGACCAAACGCGGAGAACTTGTCGGTGAAGGGCAGGAAGGCGAGCGCGTCGAGATTCACGCCATTGAGCCGCATGTTGCCGCTCAACATTCCTGGCGGAGTCGTGGTTGCGTAGTATCCGAACCTGCCTGGATCGAAGTAGCCGCCCTCGAGGGCAAAGAACCGGTTGAAATCGTAGCCGGTGAAGATCCGGTAGCCGAAGTGGTCGTTGTCATCCCTGATCGACGTGGATGTGAATCCCGCTCCCAGCAGTCCGCTGGTGATGCGTGCATCGTCGATTTTCGCCCTTGCCTGGCCGGCATTGACGCCGAAGTACCAGCCGGAGTCTTCGGCTGCTGCTGCCGAGCCGGCGATTGCGGCAAATACCGCCATGGCCAGCGTCCCTGAGGTTCTTGATGATTTCATGTTGTCTCCAGAAGAATCGCGTGCCTGGCTCAAGGGCCAGGTACGTTGATGACCGTGTTCACGACCGTGACTGACGCGCCCAGCGATATCGCTCTGCCTTGCAGCGTCACGATCGCGACGTTACCGGCCGTCGAGAACGCGGCTCCGGCCTGGGCAATGATGGTTCCCATCATGGTTCCGCCGCCGCCGGCATTGATCGTCGCGGCAGTGCCGACCTGCCAGAAGATGTTCCTGGCCTGTGCTCCGCCTGCGAGGATGACGCTCTGGGGAGCAGCTGCTCCTGGACCGCCAACCGTGAGCGTGGTCGCCATCTGGAACACCCAGACCGCATTCGCATTGCCCTGGGCATCGAGCGTGAGGTTGCCGCCCTGTATCAGGAACGAGCCTGCGGGAGCCGTATAGACGCCAGGAGCGAGGGTGAGGCCGGCAAGGTTGGCACCCGGATTTGCGCCGGATGGCATGGCGACCAGCGCCAGGTACGCAGCCTGGGCGTCAAGACGGGCCTGGGTTGCAGCACTGCATGCAACAGCATTCGGGCCGGCGGATGTGGGTCCGGTGGTGGAGTTGGTGCACGAGAAGATCTTTCCGTTCACCGTTCCCATGTTGGCCGGCGTTTGCGTGTAGATGTCTCCCGGCGTGTCGTGGAATCCGGTGATCGCCGAACTGCCGGTGGCAATCGTCCCGATGTCGCCATTGATCACGGTCAGGATTCCCATGTTGGTCATCCCGGCAGTGCCGCCGAAAGTCCCGAAGGGCGCGATCGAGCCGAGGGCTGGCGGCGTCACGCAGGCTCCTGTCGCGGCACCGGCGGTGAAGTTCCAGGTGAAGTCGCCCACCATGGCATTTCCCGGGACAGCCAGATCCTTCACCCCGGCGGAACCGCCGGTAATCGTGCCGGTATAGGTGGTGCCAGCGGTGAGGGCGGTCTGCGGCCTGAAGGTCGCAACGCGGCCGGTGGCGGCGTCAAGGGTTACCGATGCTGCGATGACGGGAGTCAGCGCAGGTGCCGGTCCCGTGACCTTGAAGGTTGCCGCGTTGACGGTGGCGGGATCCATGCGCAGACCAGAGGGCACGCTGAAGGTCGCGTTGGCGGTCGCGCTGGGGCATACCCCGGTTGCGCTGACGGCCGGGTTGGTGGAAAGCACGGACACGCTCGCCGCCGGGGCTGCGGCTGCAGTAGTAAAGGTCCACACGTAGTCGCTGGCGGCAGGCAGGGCGGCTTGATTGCCTGCCAGTGCATTGCCTGCAAGATCCATGGCCGCCGTGGTGATCCTGGCGGTGTAGGTCGTGCCCACTGTCAGCACTGCAGTCGGCGTAAAGACCGCGGTTCTGCTGCCGACCGAGTAGCTCACGGTGCCTGCAGGGGATACGCAGGGTGCAGTGCAGGTGAGCGTGAAGGTCGGTACTGCGGTAATCGTTGCCGGACTCATGTTTTCGGAGAACGTGGCGATGACCGCCGTGTTGACTGGTACGCCAACGGGACCGGGGGTCGAGGTCGCAGGCACGGTAAGCGTTACGTTCGGTCGCGTCGTGTCGGCTGTCACGCCGGTGGTGAAGGTCCACACATAGTCGCTGGCGGCGGGCAGGGCGCCTTGATTGCCGGCCAGTGCATTGCCTGCGACATCGGTGGCGGCCGTGGTGATTCTGGCGGTGTATGTAGTGCCGGCTGCCAGCATGGCGGTGGGTGTGAAGACCGCGGTTCTGCTGCTGGCCACGTAGCTCACGGTGCCCGGAGATACGCACGGCGCAGTACAGGTCACTGTAAAGGTCCCTGCTGCGGTGATCGTTGCAGGAGCCATGTTCTCGGTGAACGCCGCGACGATGGCCGTATTGATCGGCAGGCCAGTCGGTCCGGGGGTCGACGTGACCGGTACGCTGGAGGTCACCATGGGCCGGGTCGTGTCCGGTATCACACCCGTAGTGAAGGTCCATGAGTAGGGGCTTGCCATGGCCAGCCCTGTCGCGAGACTGCGGGCCGCCGTCACAGTGGCGGTATAGGGCGTGAGCGGTGCGAGGCTCGTTGCAGGCGTGAAGGTTGCAATGCGGTTCGCCGTGTTGAGCGCCACCGTACCCGTGGGACTCACGCAAGGCGCCACGCAGGTCACCGTAAAGCTGGCACCGCCAGTGATTGCAGCCATGGGCTGATTGAAGGTGACGGTGATGCCTGGAGCGGTGGTTGAAACACCTGTGGCATTGATGGCCGGGGTCGGGGTAATCACGCTGGGTGCGAGTGCGGCGGCACCGCCTCCCAGGATCGGATCCTTGTCTGCCATGCATCCTGCTGCCAGGGCGCCTGCCAGCAATACGCCGCACAGGATCAGCCTTCTGAGGTGCTTCTCGGGTTCGTTCATATGCATTCCTCTTCGTCTGATCCGTAAAAACTGTTGATCCAGGCGCATGACGCGTCTTGTGGTACGCACGCGGATCCTTGGCCGGGCTGGTGTACAGCCGCAGCGGAGCAGGTTATCCGGCTGCCGGCAGTCGCTCAGTCTGCTGCCGCACATAGGGGGAGAAGAAACGCCAGGTGCTGTACCGAACGGACCCCGGGCGCCGCATATGCGCTTAATGGGCTCATGGGCAGGAATCATTTCCTGCATTCGACAAGGAAGCATGTTGCAAACCATATTGTTGATCCAGGACGACCCGCGGGCCGCAAGAACCGTCATTGAAGCGTTGCGCCATTCGCACGATGCCAACTTCGATGTCGAATGGGTAAGGCGCTGTTCCGAAGGTGTGGAACGCCTGACCATGGAAGGCAAGGCCGGTTCTGCAGCGATTGACGCAGTCGTGGCTGAAATGAACTTGTCGGACAGCCATGGCATTGCCACGTTCGACCGGCTGTTTCACGCCGCGCCGCAGGTTCCGATCCTGGTGATCAGCGCGTCGGGAGATGAGGAAGTTGCCAGGCTGGCGGTGAAGCGCGGTGCCCAGGACTACCTGCCCGAGCGGCACCTGGACGGTTGCCTGCTGACGAAGACCGTGGTCACCATGATCGAACGGGCCGGGATCGCAGAAGCCCTGTATCACGAAAAGGAGCTGGCCCAGGTCACGCTCAATTCAATTGGCGATGCGGTGATCAGCACCGACCATTCCGGCAACGTGACCTATCTCAATGTCGTGGCCGAACGTTTGACGGGCTGGGCCGTTGCCGAGGCATCCGGCAAGAGTTTGCAGCAGGTGTTCCGCATCATTGACGCCATTACGCGCGAAACCGCCGAGGATCCCATGGTGCTGGCAATGCAGGAGAATCGTACCGTTGCCCTCACGCCAAACTGCGTGCTGGTGCGGCGTGACGGCACCGAGTGTGCCATCGAGGATTCAGCCGCGCCCATCCATGACCGCCGTGGCCAGGTCGTGGGCGCCGTGATGGTATTCCATGATGTGAGCGAGGCGCGCGCATCGTCGCTGCGCATGTCCCATCTTGCCCAGCACGACAGCCTCACCGATCTGCCCAATCGCATCATGTTCAACGACCGCCTGAATCAGGCGGTGGCTCTGGCCGATCGCCAGCAGGACAGGATTGCCGTGCTGTACATGGACCTGGACCGGTTCAAGCACACCAACGATACCCTGGGCCACACCATAGGTGATGCCTTGCTCCGGGCGGTGGCGGATCGTTTGCGCGATTGCGTGCGCACTTCGGACACGGTGAGCCGGCAGGGCGGCGATGAATTCGTGGTGCTGCTGCCGCATATTTCGGACATCCAGCATGCGGACATGATTGCAAGGAAGGTTCTGGTCGCAATGCGCGCACCGTACACCATCGAGGGCCACAAACTTCACTTCACGGTCAGTATGGGTATTGCAATTTATCCTGACGATGGCATGGACGTCGACACCCTGCTGAAAAACGCGGATCTTGCGATGTACCAGGCCAAGGACAGTGGTCGCGACAATGTCCAGTTCTACAAATCCGAATTGAATGTGCGTGCGGTGGAGCGCCAGGTGATCGAATCCGGCCTGCGCAGCGCGCTGCAACGACAGGAATTCGTGCTGCACTACCAGCCGAGAGTCAGCCTGCAGACCGGCGCGATAGTGGGTGTCGAAGCCCTGGTTCGCTGGCAGAGGCCGCAACGGGGGCTGGTCCTGCCTGTCGAGTTCATGCAGGTCGCAGAGGAAACCGGTCTCATCGTGCCGATCGGGCGCTGGGTGCTGCTGGAGGCCTGTCGTCAGGCGCGCGCCTGGGAGGAGGCGGGATGGCCACGCGTGCGGATCGCCGTGAATATCTCGGCGGTGGAATTGCGTGCGTTCGATTTCGTGGCGTCCGTGCGCAGTGCCCTGCTGAAGACCGGGCTGAAGCCCGAATACCTGGAGCTTGAGCTGACGGAGGCGTTCCTGATGCAGGATGAAAAGATCACTGATGCTACCTTGCGCGCACTCAGGGACATGGGAGTGCGGATGACGCTCGATGATTTCGGCACCGGCTATTCCAGTCTCAGCTACGTCAGGCGCCTGCCGATTTCCTGCCTGAAGATCGATCACTCATTTGTGCGCAGTCTTGGCGCCGCCGACGATGCCGATGATGCCAGCATCGTCATCGCGGTCATCAACATGGGAAGGAGTCTGCACATGGGTGTCGTGGCGGAAGGCGTGGAAACCGCGGCCCAGCTCGACTTCCTGAAGAATCAGGGCTGTCCGGAAGCGCAGGGCTACTACTTCGGCCGGCCGGTGGCACACGGCGGCATCGAGCGGCTCCTGGACAGCAACGCGTCCGAAGACGCTCGCCGTATCGGGACGAGTCAGGCTGCGTCCTGCTTCCGCACCAGCAGTTCCACACCGATGCCCCGATAGCCGATATAGGAACAGGACCGGTTGAACATCGGTTCGCCGCTGACCAGGAATCTGCGTTGCGATCCATCGGCAATGACGCGACTGAAGGCGAAATTCAGGAAAGGCTGCCGGGCTGCAATCATTGCCTGCAGTTCCTCCCGCTCCTTCTCGTTCCAGCCAGCATCTTCATCGCCATCCGCCTGGTCTGCAAAGGAGTCGACCCGGATTCCCATCATGTCGAGCACGGGACCCGACATCCTGGTGAAGCGCCCGGCCTCGTCCTGCTCCCAATACCAGTCGGAAGCCAGTTCAGTGAGGCTGCGGTAGCGCGCCTCGCTTTCACGCAGCTCGGCCGTTCGCTCCTGCACCCGCTGTTCGAGCAGGTTGTTGTGAGTCGCGAGTTCCTTGTACAGCAGCCGCACTTCCAGCATGTTCCGGATGCGCGTCCTGACCTCGACCAGATCAAACGGCTTGCTGATGAAGTCCTTGGCGCCGGCCTGCAACGCACGCAGCTTGTGACCCGGCTGGGCGGTAAGCACGATGACGGGAGGGTAGGCGTCCGCCTCGTTCGTCTTGAGACCTTCCAGTACCTGGAATCCATCCATGCCGGGCATCTGCAGATCGAGCAGGATCAGGTCATAGCGGTGCTTGCGGTGGAGCGCACACACTTCCTGCGGATTCATCGTTGCAGCGACGCAGGTGTAGCCAGCCCCGGCCAGCAGCTGCTCCAGCAGGCTGACGTTGGCCTTCTGATCGTCGACGATCAGGATGCGCGCGTTGAGAATGTCGCCTTCACTGACCATTGGTTTCCCTGCTTCGCCGGAGCGCCACTGACCCTGCATGGTCCAGCGCCATATCCAGCGTGTCCATGAATTCATGGACCTTGATTGGTTTGGTAAGGTAGCGGAAGAACCCCGCATCGAGGCCTTTCTGGATGTCGCGGGGCATGGCATTGGCACTGAGCGCGACTACGGGAATATGGGTGGTCGTCGGGTCGTCGGCCAGAATTCCCAGCGCCTTGATGCCGCTGATGCCGGGCAGGTTGATGTCCATCAGGATGACATCCGGCAGCGCGGTGCGGGCAATCTCGACGCCGAGGTTCCCGTCCCTGGCAGTCAGCAGCTGAATGTCGGAGCGGCGCGCAATGAGGTCTTCCACCAGCATGAGATTGGCGGGGTGGTCCTCTACATAGAGCCCGGTGCGCACATGCGGATCGCGGGTGAAGGGCGCGCGGGGCGCGGCCGGCGAGTCGTCTGCGCCCACAGCCGGCGCTTCGGTCGTCACCTTGAGCTCGATCCAGAAGACGCTGCCCGTCCCGACGCTGCTTTCCACGCCGATGACGCCCCCCATGAGTTCGACCAGCCGCTTGGTCATCACGAGCCCGATTCCAGTGCCTTCTTCGAACCCGGCCTCCTTGCCGAGCCGGTTGAATGGCTGGAACAGCTGCGTCAGCTTGTCCGCGCTCAGGCCTTCGCCGGTGTCGGTTACGCTGATGCGGATGCGTTCGGCAGTATGCCCGCTGCAGCCGACGATGACGGATCCGCCCGCCCTGTTGTACTTGACCGCATTGGAAAGCAGGTTGATGAGCGCCTGCTTCAGGCGGGTGCGATCGGCCTTGACGAAACACGGGCTCGCGAAGTGCGGAAACGCCACCCGTATGCCGCGCTTCTGCGCCTGCGGTTCTATCATGGCCTGGCATTCCTGCATGACATCGCCCAGGGAGCTCGGCTCCAGCGACAGCGACAGCTTCCCGGACTCGATCAGCGTAAGGTCCAGGATTTCGTTGATCAGTTCCAGCAGGTACCAGCCGGCATGGAGGATCTGCTCGATGCTGCGCTTCTGCGACACCGTCGGCGACGGCGTGCCGGACTCCATGAGCTGGGCAAAGCCGAGGATCGCGCTGAGCGGTGTACGCAGCTCATGGCTCATGTTCGAGAGGAAGTCCGATTTCGCCTGGTTGGCCCTGTCCGCGGCCGCCATGGCCCTGTTCAGGTCCAGTTCGACCTGCTTGCGCACGGAATTGTCCGTGCCGATCAGCAGGTATCCGATGATGGTCCCGAAGTCGTCGCGCAAGGCGGTGATCGAGATGATCGCGGGAAAGCGGCTGCCGTCCTTGCAGATGTAGGTCAGCTCGTAGATGTCCTCGATGCCGCGCGAGGCCTTGAAGGACAGGGCCTCGAAGCCCGGCATGATGGTGGTGCCAAGCTCGAGACTCAGCGCCTGCGAGCGGGCCAGCACTTCCTGTGGATCGTGGATATCGCTCGGGGTGACCTTGTTGACGACATCGGCAGCCTGGTACCCCAGCGTGCGCTCGGCACCGACATTGAACAGCTGGATGATGCCCTTGTCGTCTGTGGCGATAATCGAGAAAGTGGCGCTGGTGAGAATCGCGTTCTGCAGGGCTCCCGTTTTCAGCAGGGCTTCCCGGTGCAAAAGTTCGGTGACGCTGGCTCCGACCACATCACTGCCGGCGGTTGAATCGCCGTTGCTGTCATTCAGGCTCACGCACCCATCATGGCGTGTCGGCGGCAGGCGTCTGTTCGCCAGCGAACATACGCGGCACCGCTATGCAGCGGGAGCGAGCAGCCGATCGCTTTCCTTCTTGACGACCTCGTAGCACTCGCAGGATCTCCGTTCGACACCCGCGCGGTCCAGCACGGTGATTTCACCGCTGTCGTACCGGATCAATCCGGCGGTGATCAGGGAATCGGTCGCAGCCGAGACCTGTTCGGTGCGGAGGCCGAGCATGTTGCCAACCAGCTTTGCCGTCATCCTGATCTGCCCCGTGGGAAGGCGGTCGAGGCTCAGCAGCATCCAGCGGCACAGTTGCTGATCTATGGTGTGGTGGCGATTGCAGGCAGCCGTCTGCACCATCTGCGTGATCAATGCCGCGCTGAACATGAGCAATGACCGGTTCAGCGCACCTCCCCGATGGAACTCGTCCTTCAGCAGCCGTGCCTGCAGGCGATAGGCACTGCCGGCGTTCTGCACGATTCCCCGACTCATGGTCGAGTCACCGCCCATGAACAGTGCGATGCCAATCATCCCTTCGTTGCCGACGATGGCGATTTCCGCCGAGGCGCCGTTCTGCATGACGTAGAGCAGGGAGATGACGCAGTCCGTCGGGAAATAGGCATGACTCATGGTCTCGCCCGATTCATACAGGACCTGGCCCAGCTTGAGCGGCACGAGCTCGAGGGCTGCGGTCAGTCGTGCAAGATCCGCGGGTGGCAGGCCGGCGAGCAGGTGGTTCTGCAGTGCAGAGGGGATCGCAATGGTGTCGCTGGCGTCGATGTCTATCTCCGGTTGGTGGGTGAGTCGGCGGGTGCCCACCTCCGGTCGCGGCCGCAGGACACTGGCGTGCGCATGGCGGACAGTCTGGCCATCAGCCTGCGCCAGGACATTGCCGATGACTGTATCGAGTCACGCTGCAGATGCGTGGCCAGTGTATCGAGATCGAGTCCGGCCAGGGAGAATTGCGTCAACATCGCCTCCGCGTGCCCACCGTCTGTCTCCATCACGTCGCCTGGCTGCCCATGGTAGGCAAAAGCGAGCAGCGTATTCTCAGGCGTGGCAACGATTGTCTGCGGGGCGGCAAGGGCTTCCAGGTACAGGGTATCCGGCGCACCGGCAGCATCGCTGCCGGTGCCCGACCACAGCAGGCGCTGCGGGCGTGCGCCCCCGTCTGCCAGTCTGCTCCAGCGGTGAGACGCGAGTACGTTGCGATAGGCGCAGTAGATACGTCCGCTCATGGCAATGCCAAGCCTGTGTCGCAGGCCTGGCGGCAGATGGTGGTTGACTGCGCTATCCCATCGATTGACGACCACCGATGCGACCGACGCAACATCCAGATGCCGTCCCAGGCGAAGGCGCCGTGCGATGCCCCGATAGTAGGCCCCGGCGGCTGCAAGGTACTGCTCGCGGGAGAACAGCATGCTGACATGCACCGGAATGCCCTCGAAGACCGACTCCTCGATTGCCGGAATTCCCGCCGGTGTTCCGGGAATCATGATGAACAGATTGGGGCAGCCGGCCTGCCTGAAGATGCGCAGCGCCGCGTCGAGTGTGCCTGTCGAGTCGTCTGCGAGGAGCGGTGACACCTCCATCGACACCCAGCCGTCCAGGCCGTCGGTGGCGGCGAAGACCGGCAACAACTGGTGCGCTGCCCGTCGCAACTCCTCCAGCGCCAGGCCGGTGAACAGCGTGTCATCGGACTCGCCGTTGCGGCCGCGCTGGCGAACGCCGGCGTCGTAAGCCACGCTGTTGGCGAAGGCCTCGTCGAACATGGCCGTGCTGGAAGTGATTCCGGTTACGGACAGTTTTTCAATGTGCCTTGCGAGCATCTCGCTGCCCTTGCCGTCCCGCGCGAAATTGTCCAGCCACAGGCTCTGGCCGATATCGTGCATTCTTCGGGTAGCCTGCTCCCTGGCATCGTCGTCTGCCTGCTGATGGCGCGCCGCGTCCGGGCGC
>JAATEY010000014.1 GCA_015655465.1 Gammaproteobacteria bacterium
CGGCAGCGTATCCTGCACATTCAGCGTGAGGTCCACCGTCCCCGGCAGGGGACCCGCCTTCAACGCCGGCACGATGCTGCGATCAGGGCTCGCCGCATTTACGGCGTAGATTTCACTCTGCAGCCTGGGCAATTCCGGAACGGTGCCCGGTGCCGCCTGCGGAATCATCGCGCGCAGTTCACGGCCGGAGGAATACTTCGCGCCCTGCACCTGCGTCCGTCGCAGCCGCCCTTCGGTAACGCGCAGACGCACGACGCCATCATCCTGTACGGATTGCTCCGGTATATCCACGAACACGGTGCCGAAGCCACGCGCATGGTAGACGTCTTCCAGCGCCACGCGCGCCGCTTCCACATCGGAAAAAGTCCGGCCTGGACCAAGGTGGGGGTAAACGGCTGCCTCTATGTCCGTCGGCTGCAGCACCGTATTGCCGAGTACGCGGTACTCGAGCACCGCAAACGCCGTAGCGGCGGCAGATTCAACCTGTGGTGGCTCGGCGGCCCGGGAACGGCCGCCCACCAGCAGTGCCATCACCAGCATCATTGCGGCAGCCTTTCTGCCTGCCAAATCGGTGGTACCACGCAACATCGATCCGGTTCCCATCTTGCCTGCTATACACAAGGCATCTACACGCGAATGCCCGACCCCTGGTTTGCAGGGGCCGGGCATCCTGTCAACGTACGCCAGCTGGCGCAGCAGGCTTAGAACGAGAAGGCCGAAACCTTGCAGCTCTCGCCGCCCCGGTCATATGCCGCCACCGGGATGCCGACTCCAGCCACTGCTGTCGTCGCGCCATTCGTCAGGTTCGCAACCGACGGGCTGTTGCCCGCCTGCAGTGAGAAGTAGGCCTTCGCAGTGCCGGAATCCACGAAGAACCTGCCGCCCGTACCCGTCAGCTTCACCGACTCGGTGCCGAGCACGGTACCAAGAGTGCTGTTCTGCTTCACGCGATTCAGGAACGTGGTCGCCAGCTCCGAGCCGGTGATGTTTGCGCCCCAGGTCTCGTAGGCGAACGGATAGTAGCCCGCAGCCGCGTTGTGGGCATTGGCCTCCACACCGTCGATCGAGATGATGGAGTAATTTGCATTCGTGCCGTACGACACGATGCCGATATTCGCACCAGCCTGCCCCATGCAGGTCGCCAGCGAGCTGGAAGCCGGATTCTCGATCACCGTTGCAACGTTCACCCCGTCGGCCGCGCTTACGAAAGCGTGTGCGTTGGTCAGGCCACATTCCGTGCCGGTAAACGTGATGGAGGCCGAAACCTGGGTTCCTGAACCATGGTCGCGACGGCAGACGCGAATGGGCGTGCCACCGACAGCCGTGTCAAGCGCACCAACTTCCGGAACCTTGTCCCAGGTGCCAACCTGCCCCTGGAAGATCGACTGGATCGATGTACGCGAGAGATTCGTCGGGCTGGAGGGAACACCATGCAGCACCACCGCAAACAGCTGCCCGGTGAGGAACTCGCCAAGACCTGTCGCAGTGGACAGGGCGTCACTGTCGGGCGCAGCGCCGAAGATGGTATACGCAGGCCAGTTGTCCGCGAACTGCCACTTGCTGGGTTCGACATCGGTCACGACGATGTCCGGCGTGTGGCGCGCGAACAGCGTGCTGCCGCCAACAACGGTGTCCGTGTTGTAGTTGTAGGCCGCAGCTGCAGTGCCTGGGCAATTGAAGGCGGTGCCCGAACCAGTGCAACCCGAACCGTCGCCTGGCTCCAGGAACAGGCGCTTGTCGGTACCCGGGCGGCTGGTGTCACCGGAATACCACAGGGCGGGAGCGATGCCCCAGACGGAACCCAGTTCCGCAGTGAAGTGCATCGTCACCGTATCACCCACGGCGACCGGGGCGATGGGCGAGCCGGCAGCCGTGCAGCGATAGGCCTTGAAATCCGGCGCGGGCGAGTTGGTCAGCTTGCCATCATAGGTTATGACCGGGACGCTGGAACCGCCGCAGATGTTTTTCAGGTCGGCCACCCAGAAATTTCTCTGGGCACTGGCGCCAGTGACGTAGATGTCGCGATCCGTAGCACCGGCGGATGCAGCGGCCAGCGCCGAGGCTACTGCGAAGGCAATCGTTGAAATACGCATGTTGAAACTCACTCCAGGTAAATAGTCGGAAAATTCGTTGATCGGATGTCAGGCTGCTGCGATCGCCTTGCGGCGGCCAACACCCATCAGGCCCAGCAGGCCGCTGCCGAACAGCCAGACCGCGGCGGGCACGGGCACCTCGCTCGTCGCCGGATTCACGATTTCCAGTCCAGCGGCAGTCAGCGTCAGCGTGGCGCCAAGGTACTTGTTCGCAGTCGCCGAACCGCTGTTGCTGTTCATGGCGAAGTCCCAGAACTTCATTGCCTGTCCGAGATTCGCGCCAGTGGGGAACGCACCGAAGCCCTGGTCCGCATTGTTGCCACCCGACGCAGCGGATCCATCCCAGCCAGCCGAGCTGCTCAGGCCATCGGCCGTGTCGGCGTTGGTATTCAGATAGTTGAAAAAGCCCTGGAGACCGGAGGCGAAAGTACCGACGTTCGCGTTGGTTGGAGCATTGCTGCTCGCATAATCATACTGCGAGGAGAACGCAGC
>JAATEY010000075.1 GCA_015655465.1 Gammaproteobacteria bacterium
ATGATCGAACAATCAGAAAAGAAACTCACTCAGCCCTTGACGGGGAACTCCGTAGAGAGATGTTAGATGTCGCCACTACCAATTGCCGCCCACAAGCCCGAACATACCTACCACAAAAAGATAGGCCAACGCACAAGCCATCAGCGTTCCAACAACCAATACAATCCAGCGAACACGAAACCAGATATCCCGGAAAGACGTGTGCTGAAGCGCAACGTCCGGGATGTATGCCCCGCAATAGGCAATGTTCGCCAAGACCCCTAAGATGAAGAGTACGAGCATTGGCTCGGCGCTGACCACTCGCTTCGAGACTGGCAGGCCAGCCACGAAAGCACCACCGACCACGATCAAGAGCGCCGCATTGTATGCAAGGCGCCGCGGCTCCCAGTACCTCACGGCGCCACTTAGTGCCTCGCGAAACGTAACTGCTGAGTTTGAATCGGTGGTTGTCATGACGTTATCGCCGTCGCTGCCAGCGAAATCTAACGCCCGAGTTCAGCGGGCGAGCGATGAGGCCGGGACATGTGCACTTTATCCATATCGGTCCCGCTGCAACGAGATGTTAGACCCCAAGAGCACGACGTTAGTCGAGGCTACGAAGCCGGATGTACTGCCTCAGCACAGGATTCACGAATTCATAAGTTCCCTGCCTCTCAGGCACACGTTCAAGTACCGGCCCATATCTCTTCTCAACCAAGCGCGGCATGAGTTGGTCAATGAACTGCACGTCGAGTTCCTCTGCTACTTGCCGAGCTTTCTTGAGCACCACTCGCCCGATCTCATCGGTGAACATAGACTGCTCTGTGACTTGTTCTGCGAACAAATGAAGTAGCAGCTGTCGCCCAGGAGAGTCGCCTATAGCACGCTGATAAGCAGATTCCAGCGTCGGGAAGGCCCTTCCCGTCTTGAGATCTGCAATTACCCTATCGAGGACAGCATCATCAATGATACTTGTCCCGGAAGTGTTGGCTTCATTCACGCATTGTTTACCGATGAGCTGAACAAAGTATGGATACCCTTGGCCAAGCTCCGCAATGCGACCAGAAATCCCAGGCGAGAACTTGAGCGCGCCACCGAACAGCTCAGCAGCCCTATGAATAATTCCTTCTGACTCTGCCAGCGGCATTGGTGCGACGGGAAGCACGCCCTGCTCTATAAGCCTTTCAACGGAGGCATGATCTTGAATCAAGTCAGCCAAGTCTCGGCCGACACCACAGACGGCGAACTTTACTTCTGGCGTGGTTAGCGACTTGATCAACGATCCTATGCCAGCCTTGTCCTCGATGACATCGAATTCATCGAGAATGATAAGAAGGCCGTCACGCTTCATCCTGCCCTTGACTTGATGAACAACGATGGCGTCAACGAAGTTTCGGAACGTCTGTACGGTGTCTCCAGGAACGACTTTCGCATACTTGGAGGACTCGACGCCCTTTGCACCCCAGTTAATCACTTTGAGATCTGCGCCGCCCGACACTTCCTTCGAGCGGATAAACTCAACTATTTCTTTCCCGTCATTTGGCACGAGCCTCAGTAGGCCGTCCTCGGCGTTCTGATCATTGCAGAGCCTGGATAAAAGATCCTTCCCATCCCGAATAAGGGAGTCACAGGAGTAATAGACGGTAAGGTATGTGCGTTGTCGCTGGGGAATCAAATGAGCGAGGCCGGCCCTTCTGGCGAGCGCGTATTCGCCAAGTGCCATTTGCTGAATCTGGCGCAATAGGGAGGACTTTCCCACGCCCCGCTTGCCGTACACAGAGATTAGACCAGTAGCTGCATTCAATGCAGAAATGCAGTCTCGAATTAAACTAGTTCGCCCCACGAACCTGCTGGGATCGCGGATGACGTCTGCAGTGAATCCGATTTCTGGGTCGACGATTGGCATAGTAAGTTGACTCTAGTTGACTGTCGGCGTCATTGCCAAATCTTAGGGTCTAACTCCCGAGTTCAGCGGCCGGGCGCCGAGGTCTAAGCGCATAACCTCTGATCTCAATGCTGGCATGACCGTGACGCGCGTGCACTTTATCGAATCCGGTCCCGCTGCAACGAGATGTTAGGCGGCGGAGCAGAGGCGTTTGGTACTCACCAAGCAACTAGCTTGGCATGTGGATAGAACGGATTCCTAAACAACGCCGCGAACCAGAAGATGGCTCCTGAAACAGCGCCAATAAGACCATACATCAGAGAATCGAGACCGCCACCTACCATTAGAACCGGAAGGGCTCCGGCGATAAATCCTGCCGTTACCGCATGCGGAAGATGCAGTCGATCCGTCGTATCTGCCCACATGAACACGGGCAACATCACAATCGTTGCTACAGACATGGTCAGGACGACCACAAGAACATCGTCAAAAACTACGCGCGAATGTGTTCCTGCCGGCACAGTGGTAACGAGTATCAGGCTCGCAATCACAGGCGTCAGGATGAACGCCAGAGGAACGCGGTACTTGGCAGATGTATGCATAGGTGAGCAATGCCTCCGGAGAATGATCGCACAACGACTGGCCGCCGCCTAACTTGTTTTAGAAGTGCAGTTCATGACGAAATATCCAGTTATCCCAAGGTTATTCATGACAAATAACCTGACGCCTGCAAGTTGACCTTGAGCTCAAGGTCGCAAAAGCCCTGTGTCAAATCAGCCAAGTACAGCATATGGCAACCTGAACCCAAAGGTATAACCGCACTGCAGCTCGTGCCCGCAGCCCGCTTACTTACTCCCGCCAGCCAATCGTTGCACAATGTATTCCGCCACATCGCGAATCTGCTCCGGTTTGTAGACGGCATTGAAGGTTGGCATGTTGTTGCGGCCGGTTGCCGTGATCAGGCGGACATGATCCTTCGTCAGACCGCCGAGCAATGTCGGTCCACCGCCCGCCGTGCCCCCCCTGCTCCACTGGCACCATGACAGGCCAGGCAGGCCTCACGGCAGATCGCCTCTCCTGCCACCAGATCTGCCGCGCTCGTCAGCGTTGGCAATACTGCGGGGCGCGCGGCGGCGCCCGCTCCACCGGTCGCTGCCGCAGCCTCCACAGACGCCACCACCGGCCCGATCTTCCCATCCAGCGAAAACATCCAGATGCCATCGCCACGCTTGCCGTTGGCAAATGAACCGCCACCTGCATGCACCACCACGTACTGCTTGCCCTTGTGCTCGAACGTCGTAACCGTGGTATTCACGCCGGCATCGGTCATGAACTCCCACAGCTTGCGGCCGTTGCGCTTGTCCAGCGCCGTCAGGCGTCCATCGGCCCGCCCCGTGAACACAATCCCACCCGCCGTGACAACTGAGCCGCTGTAGCAGATCTCCCGCCACTGTTGCCGCCACGCGATGCGGTTCGTGCGCACATCCAGCGCGGCGAACACGCCGCCATCGTCGGCCTGTGCCTGCGTGAGCGAACCGCCCATGTAGGCCTTGTTGGGCAGCTCGCGGTTGTCCAGCAGCGTGGCGCCTTCAGGAGCGATGTCGATCTGCTGCGGCACGATGGCATCGCCGCGCGGATACGGCTGCGTGGCTGCGGTCTTCTGCCGCGCTTCCTGCGGCACGGCCTTTTCGTCGATGCCTACCAGCGGCTCGCCGGTCACGCGATCGAGGATGTAGGCCCAGCCGGTCTTGCTGACCTGCACCAGCGCCTTGCGCTGCTTTCCACCGTAGGTTGCATCGAACAGGACCACGGCCGCGCGTCCAGGCATCCGAGTCCTTGGGCCAGGTGTCGTGGCCGAACTCGCCGGTCCCGGTACGGTGTAGAAGGTCCAGACCAGCGCGCCGGTGATGGCGAAGCCTTCCTGAAAGCGTTCGGCCTGCACCTGCCATACCTGCTGCCCCGTGTGCTGGTCCAGCGCGGTCAGCCGTCCGTCGGCGATGCCCAGGTACACCCTGCCGTCGCCCAGTGCCACACCACGGCTGGCCCGGTCCATGGGACTGCCGGCACGCGTATCCGGCTTTCCCTCGTAACGCCAGCGGATGGTGCCTGTCTCCACGTCGAACGCGAACACGTCATTCGCCCCGTTCACTGCGTACAGCACGCCTTCATAGGCCAGGATCTGCGCCTGCCCTGCATGACCCTGCGAGGTGCCGCAGGCATCAGACCGGCCGCCACCAATGCCACGACCGCGACGATTCCCGTTTGACGCATCCGACCATCCCCCTGCACTACCCGCGCTTCTGACCGGCGGCTGTTTGCCGCATTATGCGCATTGCCACCGCCGATGAAATGCCCCGGAGCGCCCATGCTGTCCAGACTCGATCACTTTCTGGTCATGACCCATGACGTTGATGCCACCCGCGATTTCTACCGCGACGTGCTGGCATTCCAGGAGGGATTCCGGCCCGATCTGGGCTTTCTGGGTCATTGGCTGTATCTGGGTGAGATAGCGGCGCTGCATATCGCCGACTGGGACAGCTACACCGCCCACAGTCACCGGCTCGGCATTCCGGTGACCGTGCCGGCGCCTGGCACTGGGCCGCTGGATCATGTTGCCTTCAATGGCCCCATGAGCGGCTATGAGCCGTTCCTTGCGCGGCTGCGCGAACATGGGCTCGACTTCCACCCGCACGACTCGCTGGCGATCGGCCTGCGGCAGATCTTCCTGAATGACCCCAACGGTCTGAAGCTGGAACTGAACTTCTGGGCCGACCGGCAGTAGCCAGCATGTTGCGCGCGGGAGAGCGCGCAGCACCCACTCAGGGTGCCGGCTGCTTCTTCGCCATCAGTTCGTGCATCACGGCCGCGACTTCCGGATGCTTCTCCGGACCCGAAGCCCCCGGCCGCGCCGCCGTACCAGTGCGCCCCTCGGCAATATCCAGCGGCGTCGAGCCAGTGCGATCCTTCGCATCGAGATTCGCGCCACGCTCGCCGATGAAGCGCACGAAGTCCTTCATGTCCATGCGGGCCGCGGCATGCAGTGCCGTCTGACCGTTGTTGTTCGCCGCATTGATGTTGGCGCCCGCATCCAGCAGCATCCGCGCCGTATCGATGCACTGCTTCTCGTTGCGGAAGCGGCCGCGGGTGTCGGTGATCGCCCAGTTGGAACCGGCCACCGCCAGCAGCGGCGTGACGTTGAGGCTGTTCTGCAGATCGACCTTGGCGCCACGCGCCAGCAGCAGCTTGGCTGCCGGCACATCGCAGGCCTTGGCGGCACGCAGCAGCGGCGTTGAACCCGTGGTCAGCAGCGCGTCGCCACCGCGGTCCGGCCCGAGCAGGCGGTACGGCGGGAAGGCCTTGAGCTGAAAATCGATCTCGGCATGACGGTCCATCAGCATCGCGGCGATTTCCAGCGGCGTGGCCACATCCGACGAAGGACGATCCGGTCGCCCGCCGCGCGGCGTGGTGTTGTAGTCGATCGCCGAATACAGCGGCGCGCGACCCCATTTGTCCGCGAGGTTGACGTCCGCACCGGCCTCGATCAGCACTTTTGCAGTATCAAACCGGGCATTGAGAATGGAAAAAAGCAGTGCGGTGATGCCTTCGGGACTCGCGGTGTTGATATCCGCGCCACCCTTCACCAGTTCGCGGGCGCAGCCGGCGCAGCCTTCACGCGCGGCAAGCTGCAGCGCCGTGAAACCCGCTGGCGGACGCCACTGCGGCCGTGGCTCGGCCGTCGTGGTACGCGCCCAGTTGCGCAGCGCCGAGACTGCATTGGGATTCGCGCCGGACTGCAGCAGCAGGCGCACCATGTCAGGTTGACGCTGCGAGGACGCCCACATCAGCGCGGTCTGCCCGCGCCAGGACTCCACCGCATTGACGTTGGCGCCGGCCTTGATGAGCAGCTTCGCGGCATCCACCTTGCCGGTACGCGCCACCGTCATCAGCGCCGTTTCGCCATCGTCGTTGGCCGACTCGACCTTGCCACCCGCCCCGAGCAGTGCCGCAAGCATGGCAGCATCACCACGAATGGCTGCCTCCTCCATCGGCGTGGAGCCATAGTCGTTGCGGGCATTGGCATCCGCACCGGCCTTGAGCAGGCGCTTGGCCAGCGCAAGCTCGCCATGGTGCGCGGCCCAGTGCAGCGCCGTAGTGCCATCGGAACTCTTCGCACGCACATCCGTGCCACTGCCGACAAGTTTCAGCGCTGCAGCCTCGTCGGGCTTGCGGGCGGCTTCCAGCAGCGTCTCTGCCTGCGCAAATGCAGGCAGCAATGACAGCAACAGCGCAATGCGGATCTTCACCTTCATCAGATTTCCGTGAACTTCATCGTGCTGTCCCCGAGGGTCTCCATCGGTACGCCGATGCGATCCATGATCGTCAGGTGCAGATTGGCAAGCGGTGTCTTGTCCGGATAACGCAGGTGGCGATTGCCCTTGAGCCTGCCGGCCCCACCGCCAACGACGGCCATCGGCAGCGGGAAGTGATTGTGCGCATTGCTGTCGCTCATGTTGCTGCCGAACACGAGTATGGAGTTGTCGAGCATGTTGCCCTCGCCATCCGGCAGCGACGCAAGCTTGGTCGCGAACTTCGCGAATGCGCCGGTGTTGTACGCCTGTACCTTGGCGAGGTTGGCCAGCTTGGCGGCGTTGTTCGCATGATGCGACAGCGGGTGGAACGCATCGGGAATGTTGATGAAATTGTAGGGCTGGTTGCTGACCTCTGCGGCCATCATGAAACTGACCACACGCGTCAGGTTGGCCTGGTAGGCCAGCGCGATCAGGTCGAACATCAGCGCCATGTGCTCGTCGAAGCGCGAGGGAATGCCTGCTGGAGTATCCGGCAGGTTCACCTTCGAAAGGTCGCGGCCTTCGAGCTGCTGCACGCGGCGCTCGATCTCGCGCACGGTCGAGAGATAGTCGTCCAGCGCCGCCTGGTCGCGCACCCCCAGGCTCCTGCGCAGATCGCCGGCTTCGCGCGAGACCAGATCGAGGATGCTGCGGCTCTCGCGCGTCAGCTGCACGCGCTCATCGGCGGTATCCCCTGCGCCGAACAGCTGCTGGAACAGCTTGCGCGGGTTGTGTTCCATGGGCAGCGGTGTGGCCGGATCGCGGAACGAAATGGTCTTGCCGTAGCTGCAGCCGTAGTTGCGGTCGCAGGAACCCTCGCCGCCGCGCTCTTCGGTACCGACTTCCAGCGTCGGCAGCGGCGTGTCCTGACCGATGTACTTGGCTGCAATCTGGTCCACGGTGATGCCACCGTAGGGATCATGGCTGATGCGCGGCGGCACGCAGGAAAGCCAGGTGCCCGGCGTGATTGCATGCACGGGTGCCGCGATCGCCGACTTGTTCTCCATGCCGCTGATGATGGTCAGCTGCTTCTGCAAGGGCTTCAGCGGCGCGATGATCGGCGGCAGATCGAAGTCCGGGCCATCCGCCTTGGGCGTCCACTGGCTCATCACCGCGCCATGCGGGAAGTAGACGAAGGCCATGCGCAGCTTCGGCGCAGCCGCCGTGGCCGACAGGGCCGTGGACGCGGGGATCATGGCATCGAGCAGCGGCAGCGAGACTGCATAGCCCGCAGCTTTCAGCATCGCGCGCCGGGACAGATATTTCTTCGTGATGAACATGGCCGTTACCTCGCGTTGGCCGCAACAGCCGCCGGCTTCTCCGCCGGCAACCTGTCGTACTGGAATGCAGGACTTGCGACGATTCCCTGCACCAGCGCCGAGAATCGATAATTCTGCGCTGCCGCGTCCTGCACCAGTTTGCGCAGCGGCGGCATGTCGTAATACTGCAGCGGGCGGCCCAGTGCGTACACCAGCAGGTTCTCGGCCAGGGTGTGCACGAACAGGTCGGGGCGGCCCACGATGTAGTTGCGCAATTCCGCAACGCCGTTGACCTTCGTTCCGTCTGCAAGCTTGCCCGCGGCATCGATACGCTGCCCGGCATCGATGTCCTTCACGCGCCATTGACCGACCGCGTTGAAGTTCTCCAGCGCAAGACCCACCGGATCGATGATGTCATGGCAGGCGGCGCAGCTCTTCTGCTTGCGGTGATGTTCCAGGCGCGAACGCACCGTCAGCTGCTCGCCACCCTCCTCGCTTTCCGGGAACTGCTCGACGCCCGGAGGCGGCGAGGCCGGGGGCGTACCCATCAGGTGTTCCAGCACCCAGGCACCACGCACCACCGGCGAAGTGCGGTTGGCGTAGGAGGTGGCCAGCAGCACCGCGCCCTTGCCGAACAGGCCGCGACGGTAATCCTCCGTCAGCACAACCTTGCGGAAATCGCCGCCGCGCACACCCGGAATGCCGTAGTGGATGGCCAGTCGCTCGTTCAGGAAGGTCCAGTTCGCAGTCATCAGCTCGTTGACGTTGCGGTCTTCGCCGAAGACGCTGCCGACGAACTGGAACAGCTCTTCCTTGAAGGCCGGAATGAGATCGGCGGTGAAGTCCGGGAACAGCAGCACGTCGGTGTTCACGATGTCCAGGCCATCGACATTGAGCCAGCGCCCGGTGAACCCGCGCACCATGTTGCGGCTGCGCGGATCGCGCAGCATGCGGCGCACCTCGGACTCCAGCACGGCCTTGTCCTTGAGGCGACCGGCGGCCGCGATGTCGATCAATTGCTCATCGGGCGGCGCGCCCCACAGGAAGAACGACAGTCGCGAGGCAAGGTCGAGGTCCTGGATGCGATAGGTCTCGCCCGGCTTCACGCCAGCGGGCGGCGTGTGTGCGCGGAACAGGAAGCGCGGACTGGACAGGATGGTCAGCACGCCCTTCTGGATGCCGTCGTCGAAGGTACCGTTCTTGCGACCTTCGGCGTAGAAGCTCATCGCGCCGGCGAGATCCGCATCATTCACCGGACGGCGGAATGCGCGCTTGGCGAGCGTAGCCAGGATCTTCTGCGCGCAGGGAGTCTCCTCGGCCGCATTGGCCGGGTGGCACACGAACAGCTTGCGCCGGCTCGGCGTGTCGCTGACACCGGTCTTGCTCACCGGCCCCTTGATCTCGACATTGCTGATCCGGTAGCCGTCGGAAAAGGCCGCGCCGCTGTGGTTCTGTGCCATGCCACTGACGGGATTGAAGGCATTCAGGGTGTCGATATGCTCAGCCGCCGTCTTCTGCTTGAAGGTGATGCCGACCCGGTGGGTGCCCGCCGTAGCCTTGAAACGGATATTGCGGAAACGGTTGTCGAGCGCGGCGATGCCCATTGCCTGCTTCTGGTCGATGGCCTCCAGATCTTCGTCACCGCCCACATTTGCCTGGAAGACCCGGTCGCCATCGACGGTGACGATCAGCGTGCGCTGGTCGGCCACGCCCCAGACATAGCCACCGCCCACCAAGCCGCTGATGGTGGTTTCGTACTCACCATCCACCGGGAAGTAGTGATCGATATACAGGCCACCGCGCGTGCCCAGCGGCAGGCCCTCCTGGTTCACATACTGCTGTGCGGCCAGACTGCCGGGATAAACCCTGCCCGTGCTGCGCGCCCGCGGATTGCCGACTGCCTGCATGCTGACCTCGCGTGCTGCCGCCAGATACTGCTCCAGGAACGAGGGGGTAACCTTCAGCACCTCGGCCACGTTGTCGAAACCGTCGCTCAGGTCATCGCGTGGCAGCAGCGATTCGGCATCCACCTCGATATCCAGCAGCTCGCGGATCGAATTGGCGTACTCGCGGCGGTTGAGCCGGTGCAGCACCACGGAGCCCGGGTTCGTGCTGGTGGCCGCGGCGCGATCCAGCGAGTCTTCCATGGCATGGATGAACGCCTTGCGATCGGCGGCCGAGGGCTGCGGATTGTTCGACGGCGGCATCAGCGCACCGCGGAGCTTGCGCACGACCTTCTCCCAGGACTCACCATCGGTGGCCACGTCGCCGCGGTCCAGCACGTCCAGGGCAAGCTTGCCGGCCCAGTCGGTGGAGTTGTGGCAGTCGCTGCAGTACTTGTCGAGGAATGCCCAGTCCTTGTCCTGCAGCGATACCGGTGCATGGCCTGCGGGTACGCCAGCCGCACCCGCCAGCAGCGGCACGGCAGCCAGCAGCAGTGCCGCAAGGCCGAATCCCGGAAAATGACGCCGATCAACCATCAAGCATTCCCCCACACCCTGCCGTTTTCCTTGCGGACAACGGCAACTGTGCATCGCAGCATACGCGACGCACCACCTGTCTATGTAGACCGCGGATTCTATTGAAAGTTGTCGGCTTGCGGGGCAGAGGCGGTGCCTGCCGAGGCAGTGTTTTTCACTGCCAGACTCACCCGTTCTGCGGTATGCCCGTTCGTTCTGCCGTCTCGGCCATATCGATCTTGCGGCAGGCGTTCTGCAGCGTCTGCAGCAGCTGGGCCGGATCGAGCGGCTTGGTGAAGTGCTCGTCGAATCCTGCCTCGCGGGCAAGGGCGCGATCCTTTGCCTGGCCCCAACCGGTGACGGCGATCAGCCACACCCCGCGGCCCCAACTGCTGGCGCGGATACGCCGTGCCAGTTCATAACCGTCGAGATGCGGCATCCCCACGTCGAGCAGCGCCACCTGCGGCCTGAATGTCTCGGCCGATTCCAGCGCAGCAAGTCCGTCATAGGCGGTGACCACCTCGTGGCCGCCGTCTTCGATCAGCAGCGACCAGCTCATCGCGCTGTCGACATTGTCGTCCGCGACGAGAATGCGCAGCGGCCGGATTCCTTCACTGCCGGTGCCTGGTCCTGCAGAGCCCGGGGAAGGCTGGACAGCCTGCGCCCGCGGCAGGGTGATGACGAATTCGCTCCCCTGTCCTTCTCCTGTGCTCATGGCGCGAACATCGCCGTTGTGGAGCTTCATCAGCCCTTTCACCAGGGTAAGGCCGATGCCCAGCCCTCCCTGCGCTTCGCTGGCAGACCTGCCCGCCTGGGAAAACATGTCGAAAACCTGGTCCAGCATGGATGGTGCGATGCCAATCCCGTTGTCCCGCACTGCCACCGACACTTCGCCTGGAATGGAGTGCACCTGCACGTCGATGCGTCCGCCCGCCGGCGTGAACTTCACCGAATTGTTGAGCAGGTTCGCCACGATCTGGATCAGCCGCACCGCATCCGCCGTGACCGGTGCGGCGGCCTCTGCCAGTCCGACATTCAGGGTCTGCTGCTTGGCTTCCAGCTGTGGCCGGACCATGTCTACGGCAGACCGCACCACCTCGTTCACATCCACGCGGGTCATGTGCAGGTGCATGCGGCCGTGCGAGATGCGGGATACATCGAGCAGGTCGTCGAGCAGCCGGGCCATGTGGCTGACCTGGCGCTGGATGGCGTCGCAGGCCATCGTCGCGATCTCGGGGTTCTGCAACTGCTTGCCGAGCAGGCGGGCCGCGGCCGACAGGGCAGCCAGCGGATTGCGCAGCTCGTGGGCCAGGATGGCAAGAAACTCGTCCTTGCGGCGATCGGCCTCCTTCAGGGCCAGCTCGACCCGGTTCCTTTCCGCGATCTGGGCCTGCAGCGCCACGTTGGAGTGTTCCAGTTCCAGGTTGGAATGCTGCAGGTTCGCATTCAGTGCCTCCAGCTCCCGGGCCTTCTCCAGTTCCAGTTTGAGGTTTGCGTCGCCCAGCGCCTTGTTGGCCTCTGCCAGGCTGTGGTTCAGCAACTGCAGGTCGCGCCGCTTGCAATGCAGCTCGATGAGTACCGACACCTTGCTGCGCAGGATCTCCGGCACCACCGGCACAGACACATAGTCGACGGCACCCAGCTTGTAGCCCTTCAGGCGGTCGAACTCCGTGTCGTGCACGCCGGTCACGAAAATGATGGGGGTGCGCTCGAAGCGGGGATGATCATGGATCATCGCGGCGGTCTCGAAGCCATCCATGCCCGGCATGCTGACATCGAGCAGGATCAGCGCAAATTCATTGCGCATCAATTGCTCGAGTGCTTCCTGCCCGGAATGCGCGCACACCAGGTTCTGGTCGAGCGGTTCCAGGATCGACTCGTATGACATCAGCCGTGCCTGCTGGTCGTCCACCAGCAGGATGTTGACCTTGCCGGCCCGATCGTACGCGGAGTCCTGCAGGCTCACCGGTGCAACCACATTCTCACGAGCGACAGCAGCTGCTCCGTATTCACCGGCTTCGCGACATAGTCGGAAGCGCCCGCCTCCAGGCATTTCTCCCGGTCTCCCATCATCGCCTTGGCCGTCAGGGCAATGATCGGCAGCAACCGGTACTGCTGCTTGGCGCGGATCCTGCGCATGGTTTCATAGCCATCCATTTCCGGCATCATCACGTCCATCAGCACCAGCGCGATGTCGCTGGAGCTGTCCAGCAGATCGATGGCGTCCTGGCCATTGGTCGCGCTCACCACCGTCATCTTGTGCCGTTCCAGCAGGCTGTTGAGCGCGAAGATGTTGCGGGTGTCGTCGTCGACCACCAGCACCTTGCGTCCGTGCAGCGGCTCGTCGCTGTGATGCAGGGTCTCGATCATGCGCTGCTTCGCTGCCGGCAGATCGGCGACCGAACGATGCAGGAACAGCGCCGTTTCGTCCAGCAGGCGCTCGGGCGACCTCACGCCCTTCAGCACGATGCTCTTTGCGCTCTGCCGCAGGCGCGCATCCTCGTCCGCAGTCAGCTCCCGGCCGGTGAACACCACCACCGGCAGTTCGCGCAGCTGCGGCATATGCTGGATTTCTCCCAGCAGATCGAAGCCCGACATGTCCGGCAGGTGCAGGTCCAGCACCACGCAGTCGAAAGACGCGGTGCGCAGCGCTGCGAGCGCCTCCGCGCCGCTGCCTGCGATGGTGATGCGCAGGTCGTCCGATTGCAGCAGCTCGGTGATGCTCAACTGTTCGGCAGGATTGTCTTCCACGATGAGCAGCTTTCTTGTATTGGCAGCCGCAAACTCCTTGATGCGCGCCAGTGCCGCCTCCAGGCGTTCGGTGGTTGCCGGCTTGTTCATGAACGAGAAGGCACCGCGCTCCAGGCCATACTGGCGCTCTTCTTCCACGGTGAGGATCTGCACCGGGATATGCCGCGTGGTCGGATCGTGCTTGAGCTGATTGAGCACTGTCCAGCCGAACATGTCCGGCAGGAACACATCGAGCACGATGGCGGTGGGACGATGCCTGCGGGCAAGCTGCAGCCCCTCGCTGCCGGTCCTGGCCACCACCACCTTGAAGCCGGAATCGCGCGCCAGGTTCAGCAGCACGCGCCCGTAGTGGGGATCGTCCTCCACGATGAGCAGTACCTGGTCGCCTGGCTGCAGATTTTCTGCGTCATCGACCAGTTCCTCGACCCGGACCGCCGGCAGGCTGATGGGACGAAAGCGGCGCGTGTCATTCTCCGACGCCGTTTGCGCAGGCTGCGGCTGCGTGCGATAGGCCGAGCCCATGTACGTGG
>JAATEY010000148.1 GCA_015655465.1 Gammaproteobacteria bacterium
ATCGTGCATGTGATGCTGCCACGCGTGCGCGAGTTCTACGGGCTGGAAGAGCTGTGGGAGACCTTGCCTGCCAGGCCGAAGGCGAAGCCAGTCAAGGGCAAGCCCAGGGCCAAGGCCAAGGCCAAATCCAAGGTCGCTTCCGGCAGGAAGGCCGGCCCTGCACCGGCGTCGCAGGGCAAGTCCCGCGGCAAGCCGGTAGCCGCTGCAGCGCGCAGCAAGAAGTCCACCAAGGCGAGTTCGCGGTCACGCGGCTGACCTTGCCGTGCGCGTCACGCTGATAGCCGTAGGGCAGCGCATGCCCGGCTGGGTGACTGAAGGTTTCGAGGAATACGCCAGGCGCCTGCGCGGTCGCCTCCCGATCAAGCTGATCGAGATTCCCGCGGTACGCCGGGGCAGCGGCGACATTGAGCGCGCGATGGCAGAAGAGGGCCGCAGGCAGCTGGCCGCAACCCGTCCTGCCGACTACCTCGTGGCGCTGGATGAGCGCGGCAGGACGCGCACCAGCGTGGAACTGTCGCAGTGGCTGGGCGAGCGCCAGCTCCGTGCTCAGGACCTGGGATTCCTGGTCGGCGGCGCCGACGGCTTTGCGCCCGAAGTGCTGGCACGCGCCAATGAGCGCTGGTCCCTGTCTGCGCTGACCCTGCCACATGCGCTGGTGCGTGTGGTGTTTGCCGAACAGCTGTACCGTGCCGTTACCCTGCTGGACGGACATCCGTATCACCGCGAATGAGTGCCTTCGAATTCACACCTGTCCTGCTCGCTTCCGCTTCGCCGCGCCGCCGCGAACTGCTGCAGCAGCTGGGCGTGCCGCATGAGGTGCTGGCAGTCGATGTCGACGAGACGCCGCTTGCCGGTGAAACCGCGCAGCAGCTGGTAACGCGGCTGGCCCTGGCGAAGGCGCAGGAGGGGCTGCGCCGCGGGCACGCCCGCTGGCCGGTGCTCGGTTCCGATACTGTGGTAGTGGTTGATGGCGTGGTGTTCGGCAAGCCTGCCGACCGGGCCGACGCCATGCGCATGCTGGCGGCGCTCGCGGGTCGCACCCACCGGGTGATGACGGCGGTGGCCCTTGTGACGGGCGTCAACCGTGTTGCGCAGGCGCTCAGCGACACTGTGGTGGCCATGCGCAGCATCACGTCAGAGGAAGCGGCGGCCTACTGGGAAACAGGCGAGCCGCAGGGCAAGGCGGGCGGCTATGCCATCCAGGGGCGCGGCGCGGTATTCATCGAACACATCAGTGGCAGCTACTCCGGAGTGATGGGGCTGCCGCTGTACGAGACGGCGCAACTGCTGCAGACGCTGCGTCCAGGCGGAGGGAACCGATGAGCATAGAGATCCTGGTGAACGTGGCGCCGCGTGAAACCCGCGCGGCGCTGCTGGAAAACGGTTCGCTGCAGGAGGTGTTCATCGAGCGCGCCAGCCGGCGCGGGCTGGTCAGCAATCTCTACAAGGGGCGGGTGTCGCGGGTGCTGCCCGGCATGCAGGCCGCGTTCCTGGAGATCGGGCTGGCGCGCACGGCATTCCTGCACGTGGCCGACATCCTCGCGCCGCCGCCTGATCCGGGCAACGACGCGCATGATGATGCTGCGCCCAATACGGCGGACATCCGCACGCTGGTGCGCGAAGGCGACGACCTGCTGGTGCAGGTGGTGAAGGATCCGCTGGGCTCCAAGGGCGCGCGCCTTTCCACCCATGTGTCGCTGCCCTCGCGCTATCTGGTGTACATGCCGCAGGGCACCCGCGTTGGTGTTTCCGCGCGGATCGAATCCGAAGAGGAGCGCAGCCGCCTGCGCGAAACGGTCACCACGCTGGCCGCCGAGCAAGCTGGCGGCGCAGCGGCGCGGGGTGGCTACATCGTGCGCACGGCCGCCATGGGTGCGCCGCTGGAAGCGCTGCATGCCGACATGCTGTACCTGCAGCGCCTGTGGGCACATGTGCGCGAACGCTCCCTGGCCACGCCGGCCGGCAATCTGGTGCACGAAGACCTGCCGCTCACCACCCGCGTGCTGCGCGATGAATTGCGCACCGAGGTGCGCCGCGTGCTGGTGGATTCGCCGGCAGAATTCGCGCGCATGCAGGAGTTCACCCGCTCGTTCATGCCGGAGTTTGCCGATCGCATCGAGCTGCACGTGGCGCCGCTGCCGATCTTCGACCTGCATGGCGTGGACGAAGAGATCAGCCGCGCGCTGGAGGCACGCGTGCCGCTGAAGTCCGGCGGCTACATCGTGATCCAGCAGACCGAGGCAATGAGCACCGTCGACGTGAACACCGGTGGCTATGTCGGGCATCGCAATCTCGAGGAAACCATCTTCCGCACCAACCTCGAGGCCGCGGTCACCATCGCGCGGCAACTGCGGGTGCGCAACCTGGGCGGCATCATCGTGCTCGATTTCATCGACATGGAGGATGAGGATCATCGCCAGGCATTGATCGCCGCGCTGCAGGCGGCGCTGGCCAGCGACCGCGCGCAGACGCATATCGCCAGCATTTCGCCGCTGGGCCTGGTGGAGATGACCCGCAAGCGCACGCGTGAAAGCCTGGAGCACCTGTTGTGTGCTGCCTGTCCGCAATGCCAGGGACGCGGCTTCGTGCGCACGCCCGAAACCGTGGCCCATGAGATATTCCGCGAACTGGTGCGGCAGAGCCGGCAGTTCCAGAGCGATGAACTGGTGGTGCTGGCGCATCAGGATGTGGTGGGCTGGCTGCAGGATGAGGAGGCCAATGTGCTGGCAGAACTCGAGACACAGGTGGGCCGGCCGATCCGGCTGCAGGCGGAAGCGCTGTATGGCATCGACCAGTACGACGTGGTGCTGGCATGAAGGTACGTCAAACCCTGGCGAGGCCATGGTGAATCCGGAGCCGGTATGAAGATAGCAGCGGTGCAGATGACCTCCGGCACGCAGGTCGGGCCCAATCTGGAGCAGGCCCGGGCGCTGCTGGAACAGGCGGCGGCGCAGGGCGCGAAACTCGCAGTGCTGCCGGAGAACTTCGCCATCATGGCGCGCCGCGAGGCGGAGCGGCAGGCAGTGGCCGAAGACGATGGCGACGGTCCTATCCAGCGCATGCTGGCGCGCAGCGCGCAGGAACTGGGCCTGGTGATCGTCGGTGGCACCATACCGCTGCGCGTCCCTGGCGAACGTCGCGTGGCGCCGGCCAGCGTGGTGTATGGGCCGGACGGCCTGTCGCTGGGCCGCTACGACAAGATCCACCTGTTCGATGTCAACGTGCCCGACGCAGCCGAGTCGCATCGCGAATCCGCGGGGTTCGTGCCGGGCCGCAAGGTGACCGTGATCGATACCCCCGTGGGGCGGCTGGGCATCGCGGTGTGCTACGACCTGCGCTTCCCGGAGCAGTTCCGGCGCATGGCGGAAATGGGCGCGGATTGCTTCATCGTGTCGGCAGCCTTCACCGTGCCCACCGGCGAGGCCCACTGGGAGGTGCTGACGCGCGCCCGGGCGCTGGAAAACCTCTGCCACCTTGTGGTTTCGGCGCAGGTCGGCGAGCATGAAAACGGTCGCCGCACCTACGGCCACAGTGCCGTGATCGATCACTGGGGCCGCATTGCGGGCGCACTACCGTCCGGGACGGGGGTCGTGGTTGCCGAACTCGACCTTGAGGCGCAGGCACGCGTGCGGCGCGAGTTTCCGGTACTTGAACATCGTGTTCTCGGCCGCATCATCGACTGACAGAGGTATCGCTTTGAGCGCGACACAAGACAACCTGGCGCTGGCGCGCAGCACGATCCTGGTTCCGGGTGGACTGGATGAACAGCGCCTGGATCGCATGCTGGGGCTGGTGATGGACCATGCCATCGACTCGGCCGATCTGTATTTCCAGGTGTCGCGCGAGGAATCCTGGGCACTGGAAGACGGCATCGTCAAGGAAGGCAGCGCCAGCATCGAGGAAGGCGTGGGCGTGCGCGCCATCAGTGGCGAGAAGACCGGCTTCGCGTATTCCGACGAGATCCAGCCCGCCGCGCTGGAAGAGGCTTCGCGCGCCGCGCGTGCCATCGCCAGGCAGTCACCCGGAAAGGGTGTGCAGGCCTGGCACCGCAGCGAAACCGCGCTGCTGTATCTGCCGGTGGATCCGCTGGCGAGCATGGACGATTCCGAAAAGGTGGCATGGCTCGAGCGGGTGGACCGCGAGACCCGCGCCATGGATCCGCGCGTCAAGCAGGTAATGGCCAGCTGCCATGCGGTGCACGAGATCATCCTGGTCGCGAACTCTGCCGGCCGGCTTGCCGCCGACGTGCGGCCGCTGGTGCGGTTCAATGTGACGGTCATCGTCGAGCAGGGCGGTCGCCGCGAACAGGGTTATGCCGGTGCCGGCGGTCGATACACCATGACTGAACTCGTGGCCGACGACAGGCCGCTGCAGCTGGCGCGCGAAGCCGTGCGGCAGGCGCTGGTCAATCTGGAAGCCGTGCCTGCGCCGGCGGGACAGATGCCGGTGGTGCTGGCGGCCGGCTGGCCGGGCATCCTGCTGCATGAGGCCATCGGTCATGGCCTGGAAGGCGACTTCAACCGCAAGGGCACTTCAGCGTTCAGCAACCAGGTTGGCGAGCGTGTGGCAAGTGAGCACTGCACGGTAGTCGATGATGGCACGCTGGCCGCGCGGCGCGGCTCGCTCAACATCGACGACGAGGGCACGCCGACCCAGTGCACCACGCTGATCGAAAACGGCGTGCTGAAGGGTTATCTGCAGGATGACCACAACGCTCGCCTGATGGGAGTGAAATCCACCGGCAACGGTCGCCGCGAATCCTTTGCGCACATGACGCTGCCGCGCATGACCAATACCTACATGCGGCCCGGTCCGCACGATCCCGCCGAGATCATCGCATCGGTGGAGAAGGGTATCTATGCCGTCAATTTCGGTGGCGGGCAGGTCGACATCACCTCCGGCAAGTTCGTGTTCTCCGCCAGCGAGGCCTATCTCATCGAGAACGGCCGCATCACCGCGCCGATCAAGGGCGCAACGCTGATCGGCAATGGTCCGGATGTGCTCACGCGTGTGTCGATGGTGGGCAATGACCTGAAGCTGGATGCCGGTGTGGGCACCTGCGGCAAGGAAGGGCAGAGCGTTCCTGTTGGCGTGGGTCAGCCGACACTGCGCATCGACGCGATGACGGTGGGCGGGACGAACTGACCAGGGCCTGTTCAGACTGCACCGCGCCCGCTCGACGCTGGGACGCCAGTCATACCAGTCATCGACCGCGCGCGCCGGCCGTGGGCGCCGCCGTTCATTGATCCGCCGCGCCATTGCCGCCACCGGCACGAAGCGACGCTGCTGAATCAGCTTGTCGAGCAGCACTACCCGCCTTTCCGTGAGCTGCGATCGGCCGCCCACTGCCGGGCTATTTAGAGGAGGAGTTCGAGGCTTATTTCGCTGACCGAGGAGGTGCAGCCCGAGCGGCCCTTGCGGCAGTGGGTGCCGTCGTTGCTGTATGCGTTGCGATTCCTGCTGAGCCGCTCTCCTGAAGCAGCTCCATTGGGTTGGCGGTGCACGCAGTGCACCAATCGGCCTACGGCGCACTGCGCTGAAGCGTGATGACCTGCTACTTCTGCCGGACTGCGTCGAGATTGCGGGAACTCATTTGGGTTCGACGCGCCGATTTTGCGGCTTCCCAGGTTTCGCGTTGCTGGGCGTTCAGTATCTTGTTTATTGAGGCTGCAAGATTGTCGCGAGCCGAACGGCGTGCTGCCATGGCTTCCTGGCCCCGCGCGCCATCTGCTTTCTGTGGGGACTTGGCGATCGCCATGTTCTGTTGAGCCACATACGCAAGGATGATCTTGTCGATTTCGGCTCGCTGCGCAGTGGCGAGTCTCAGCGCTGGATCATTCAGTCCAAGTTGCTGAATGACTGCGAAGCGGCTCTCCTGTCCAACGAGGGGCTGGGGTAGGTGCGATGCGCCCCCACTCTGCTCCTGTGCCAGCATGTTCGTGGCGAATATTGCCAACGCGCAGGCAATTGCCGCAGCCAATTTCGACTTCCTTGTCTTGCTGACCATATATCCCTCTTTGCAGTGTGGTGAACGCACCTCCGGTCTGGATCATAGTCCTGTCGCGGTTAAGCGCAACAGTGTTTAGTTAGTAGCGCACCTATTGATGCTTGGTTGTGAGTTGAAAAAATTGTCCAAATTACTTCCGGTCTTCCTACCACAGACGTTGTACTTGGTATGCGCGGCATTGCGTAGCAGGAACGTCGCGCAATCCGCAACATGGAAGCTGCGACCGCAAAACAGACAGACAGGGAGTGTCTCGTGGCCAATCGATCAAGACCATTTCTGTCATGGGCGAGCGCAGTCGCTTGCTTTGCGGGTGCATTGAGTGCTTTGTCGTTTTCGCCGGCCGAGGCGGCGGTAGGCCGCACAGCTGGCAGCTTTAGTGTCAGTTCTTCAGGTGCAGCGTCCTACAACATTCAAATTTTTACACCGCCAGGCCCGCGTGGTCTTCAACCAGCAGTCTCACTCGTCTATAACAGCAACGGTGGAACCGGTTATGCCGGGTTTGGCTGGACGTTGTCCTATGGGGGCTCGGCCATAGGTCGCTGCAACAAGACTTTCGCCCAGGACGGTGAGGCAACGGCGGTGAGGCTTCTTTCGCCTGGTAATGACGATGGGCTGTGTATCGACGGAAATCGCATGCGATTGCAGAGCGGAGATTACGGTGCCGGCGGTTCCGTCTACGCCACGGAGAGCGCCGATTTCTCGCGCATCACAGCAGTGGGAACCATTGGCTATGGGCCGTCCTCGTGGACAGTGGAGCGCAAGAATGGTCTGACCTACACCTACGGCGGGACAAGTGACTCACGCGTGCTGGTTGATGGGTATGCCAGCGTGAGCACGGTCAGCACTTGGAGGTTGAGCCAGATCCAGGACCGGACAGGCAACAAGATCCTGTTTTCCTACAAGGGCCCTGATGGCACGACTGAGGGAACGACACACCCCACGGCAATTTACTGGACGCAAACTTCCAGTGGCAGTGGCGTCTACCTTTACAGCATGGAGTTCAGCTACGGCAGCGGGTCCAACGCTTTGCCTTCCAGTCCCACCGGGTTTGTGGCCGACAACGTAATCCGCGACACGGATCTGCTGGCCAGTATCACGGTCAAGAATTCCAGCACCACGGTTCGCAAGTATGTGCTGAGCTACGAGACCTCTCCAACTACTGGCGGCAAGCGCCTGACGACCGTGACGGAATGCGCCGACGCGAGTGCAACCGACTGCCTGGCGCCTACTAACATCACCTATCAGAATGGACAAGCTGGCGTTGTCTCAAGCCCCGCTTTCACGGCTTCAGGCGATATCACGCTGGTCAACGGCCGATTTGACTACAACGGCGATGGACTCCTGGATCTGATCTACCGTCGTGACGGAGCGTGGTACGTGCGCTTTGCTTCCACAGTAGGCTACGGCAGCGAAGTTGCTACCGGCAACAACGAGTGGTACCTCATGGCCGGGGATCCGTTCGGCAATGGCCGCGATGTGCTCCTCGGGTTGAATGGTACAAGCACGTGGCATGCATTCATGTGGAACGGCAGTTCATTCTCCGCGGTCAGCACGGGCATCAGCTACGTGGACAGTGCCTACGATGTGTTGTCCCTGACCGATGTCGACGCCGATGGCCGGGATGACCTTGTCTATGTAAAGAATGGCTGGGAGTTCGGCGAGATACGGATGGGCACGAGGCCCAGCACTTCCACGGG
>JAATEY010000184.1 GCA_015655465.1 Gammaproteobacteria bacterium
ACCAGCCCCTGCACCTCCACCAGCAGCGGCCGCGTGCCATCGCGCGTCACCATCACGATGCTGCCCACCACCGGCACAGCCGCGCGCGACAGGAAGATCGCGGCCGGGTTCTTCACCTCGCGCAGCCCGGTCTCCTGCATCAGGAAGAAGCCCAGTTCATTGGCGGCGCCAAAGCGGTTCTTGGCGGCGCGCACGCGGCGGAAGCGACTGCCCGCATCGCGCTCGAAATACAGCACCGTATCCACCAGGTGCTCGAGCATGCGCGGCCCGGCGATGGCTCCGTCCTTGGTGACATGGCCCACCAGCCACACGGCCGTACCACTGGCCTTGGCAAAACGCACCAGTGCCGCCGTGCATTCACGCAGCTGCGTCACGGCACCGGCTGCATTGGGCACCGCGGCCAAAGCCATGGTCTGGATGGAATCGATCACCAGCAGCGCCGGGCGTTGCTGCTCCGCCAGCGCCAGGATGGTCTCGAGTTCGGTCTCGGCGGCGACCTGCACGCGATCATAGGCACCGCCCAGGCGGTGCGCCCGCAAGGCCAGCTGCGCTGTGGATTCCTCGCCGGTGGCATACAGCACCGCATGCGTGGCGGCCATCGCCTGCGCCACCTGCAGCAGCAGCGTGGACTTGCCGATGCCGGGCTCGCCGCCCAGCAAGGTGACCGAACCAGGCACAAGGCCTCCGCCCAATACACGGTCCAGCTCGTCCATTCCCAATGCCAGCCGCGCTGTCTGCGTCGCCGCCGCGCCCATCGCAGCAGCCAGCGGTGATGCGGACGTGGAGGCAACCAGGGCTGCCTGCCTGCCCCGGGACGCCGCGCCACGCGCAGCAGCCGGTGCCAGCTGCGGTGCCAGGCGGTTCCATTCACCACAATGCGGACACTGGCCCTGCCACTTCGGCGACTGGCCATGACAGGCGTCACAAACATATATGGTGCTTGAGCGGGCCAGGACGGGATCCAGTTCCGGGAAGGCGATGGGAATAACCGGCGCCGGATGCTAGCACGCGACGCACCCCACAGATCCTGCGCAAAGGGCCTCAAAACAAGCGCTTATCAAGTGCATGCAATGCAGGAGTTAAGTACGATCCTGCGGGTCAAGGGAGAGTACCGGGAAACTGCCGTCTGATGAGCCTGAAAGGCAAACTGCACTGCGTCGGCCTGACCGATACGGGCAGGGTCCGAGAGCACAACGAGGACATGATCGCCGTCGATAGCGAGCTGGGACTCGTTGTGCTCGCCGATGGCATGGGCGGCTACAACGCTGGCGAGGTCGCGAGCGGCATCACCGTCAAGACCGTGTTCAATCTCGTGCGTGAGGCCCTGGAACTGCAGGATCTGTCGGTACCGGACCCCGGCACCGGGCTGTCGCGTGCGGGCATCATCCTGCGCGATGCGATCCAGCGCGCCAACAAGATCATCTACCAGACCGCCCGCAGCCAGGCCAATTGCGAAGGCATGGGCACCACGGTGGTGGCGGCCCTGTTCTACGACAACCGGATCTCGATTGCCCACGTGGGCGACTCACGGCTCTACCGCCTGCGCGGCGCCGAAATCGAACAGATCACCCTCGATCACTCCCTGCTGCAGGAACTGGTCGACCGGGGCTTCTATTCCCCCGAAGAGGCGCAACGCGCCTCCAACAAGAACTACGTAACCCGGGCGCTGGGCGTGGAAAACCAGGTCGAGGTTGAAATGCAGGAACACCCTGTCCACAAGGGTGATTACTACCTGCTGTGCTCGGATGGACTGTCGGACATGATCGGCGATGACGACATGGCCATGACGATCAGTACTTTCGGGGCAAATCTCAATTCCGTCAGCCAGCATCTGATCCAGTTGGCCAACGACAATGGAGGCAAGGACAATATCTCGGTCATCCTGACGCAGGTTGTGGAATCCTTCCCGGCGCGACACGGTATATTTGACAGAATCCTGAAGTGGTTCAGCTGAAGGAAAGGCGCTCAAAATGGCACGGTTGATTCTGACTCTCGATGGCCAGGTATTGGCCGAATACAACATGAACAAGGAACGTTATACGGTCGGTCGCCTGCCGGATAACGACATCCGCATCGACAACCCGGCTGTCAGCGGTCACCACTCCCTGATCATCAATATCCTCAATGACTCGTTCCTTGAGGACCTCAACAGCACCAATGGCACCTACGTCAACGGCAAGCTGATCAAGAAGCACGCACTGCAGCATGGCGATGTCATCACCGCCGGCC
>JAATEY010000103.1 GCA_015655465.1 Gammaproteobacteria bacterium
GAGCGTGGCGCGGCCGCGCTCAAGCCGCTGCGACTGGACGCCGCGCAGGCAGAGTGTACCCTCGCGGAACTCCCGGCCCGCATTCCGGCCATACTGGATACGCTTTGAAGGGGTAGTGACAGTGGATCTGCTTTCTGAAGATGAACAATGGGATGCGCTCAAGCGCTGGGTCCGGACCAACGGAGTGTCCGTCCTGAGCATGGTGGCGGTGGCGCTGCTGGCCTGGTTCGGCTGGAAATGGTGGCAGGGCCACCAGGACAAGGAGGCGCTGGCCGCCAGTGCCATATTCGACAAGGTCCTGGCGAATTTCGACGCGGACAAGGACGACGCAGCCGTGGCCGGGATCGAGGCGCTGCGCCGCGCCTACCCCAGGTCGGCCTATGTGTCGGCGGCAGACCTTGCCGCGGCCCGTGTGTACGTGGCCCTCAACGAGCTCGACAAGGCTGCAACCTATCTCGAGCGCGTGGCCAACACCGCCCGCGACAAGCAGCTGCGGCCGGTGGCGCGGCTGCGGCTGGCGCGCGTGCAGGCGGCACAGGGGCAATACGACAAGGCGCTGGCCACGCTGGGCACCGCCGACGCGGGCGTGCACCAGGGCGCATATCTTGAAGTCCGCGGCGACGTGCTGTTTGCCAAGGGCGATCGCGCGGGGGCACTGAAGGCATATGAAGCATCACGCGCATTGCTCTCGCCCGAAGCGGCCGGACCGGATGGCGTGGGCCAGCTGCTCGATCTGAAGATCAGCGATCTGAAGGCAACAGCAACATGATGCAAACAGGATCGCGCCTGCACACGCTGGTCGCGCTGGCAGCGCTGTCATTGCTGGTGGCCTGCGCCAGCAAGAAAGCCAATGAAAAGCCTGCCGAACTCACTGATTTTCACAGCACGGTGAAAGTCGAGCGTGTCTGGGGCGCAAGCGTGGGCGGCAACAAGCCCAAACTTCGCCTGGGCCTGGCCATTGCCACGGATGGCAAGGCCGTGTATGCCGCCGGCCACAATGGCGACGTCGTCGCGCTTGCGGTCGCCACTGGCAAGAAGCTCTGGCAGGTCGATACGAAGCTGAGTCTGACCGGCGGTCCCGGCACCGGCGATGGGCTGGTGGTTGCGGGCACCGGTCACGGCGATATCGTGGCACTCGACGCAGCCACGGGCGCGCAGAAGTGGAAGGCGCACATCAACAGCGAGATCCTCGCGGCGCCGGCCATCGGCAACGGCATCGTGCTGGTGCGCCTGTCGGATGGTCGCGTGGTGGCATTGCGTGCCAGGGACGGCAGCCAGGTCTGGAGCGCGGAGCAGCAGGTGCCAAAGCTGTCGCTGCGCGGCACGGCCAAGCCGATCATCGCGGGCGATCTGGCCCTCTGCGGCTTCGACACCGGCCGCGTCATGGCGCTGTCGCTGGCCGACGGCAGCACGGCATGGGACGTACTCGTGGCGCCTCCCTCCGGCCGCTCGGAAATCGAGCGCCTGATCGACATCGACTCGGCCGTGAAGGTCGTCGATGCCGACATCTACGCCGTGTCCTTCCAGGGCAAGGCCGCCCGCATCGATCGTGAAACCGGCAACGTGCAATGGTCGCGGGACATCTCCAGCTACAGCGGCCTTGCCACGGATGAGGACGGCCTGTACGTCAGCGGTTCCGAAGGCACGCTCGTGAAGCTGGGCCGGCGCACCGGCGTCGAGCTGTGGAGGCAGGATGTGCTGGCCCGGCGTCGCCTGTCGCCACCGGCAGTGCTGGGTTCGCTGGTGGCCGTGGCCGATCTGCAGGGCTACATACATTTCTTCGACGCCGCCAAGGGTGAACTCGTCGGGCGCATCCATGCGCTGGGCGAGCGCGTGTCGGCTGCCCCGCTGGTCAGCGGCGACCTGCTGATCATGATGGACGACGCTGGCAAGATCGTGGCATTGCGTGCCGCACCGGCCCCCGCGCGGGGCTGAGCGCCTCGCATACACAAGGGATAAAAACCCATGCTGCCGATCGTAGCCCTGGTGGGTCGGCCCAACGTGGGCAAGTCCACCCTCTTCAATTCCCTTACGGGCACGCGCGATGCCATCGTCGCGGATGTGCCCGGTGTCACGCGCGATCGCCAGTATGGTTTCAGTCGCGCGGATGGCGTGCCCTGCGTGGTGGTCGACACCGGTGGCGTGGTGGCAAGTCCGCGCAGCTCCGTTGAAACCCAGATGCGCATCCAGACCGAGCGCGCCATCGCCGAAGCCGATCGCCTGATCCAGCTGGTGGATGGCCGTGCCGGTCTGACCAGCGACGACCAGGAAGTCGCGCGCCTGCTGCATCGCTCGGGCAAACCGCTCATGCTGGCGGTGAACAAGGCCGAAGGCATGGATCCGGGCGTGATCTCGGCCGAGTTCCATCGGCTCGGCATGGGTGTGCCGCAGCCGATTGCGGCGTTGAACGGGCAGGGTTGCATCGAACTGCTGCGCCAGGCGCTGGCTGGTCTCGAAGCCATGCCCGACGAAGTCGCCGGCAACGACGACTCCATCCGCATCGCGGTGGTCGGCCGGCCCAATGTAGGCAAGTCCACGCTGATCAATCGCCTGGTCGGCGAAGAGCGGGTGATCGCCACCGATACGCCCGGCACCACGCGCGACAGCATCTTCGTGCCCTTCGAGCGCGATGGCCGCCAGTTCACGCTGATCGACACCGCCGGTGTGCGTCGCCGCGCGAAAGTGGAGGATGCGGTGGAGCGCGCCAGCGTCGCGCGTACCCTGCAGGCCATCGAGGCCGCGCATGTGGTGGTGATGGTGCTCGATGCCCACGAAGGCATCGCCGAGCAGGATGCATCCGTGCTGGGCCTTGCCCTGCAACGCGGCCGTGCCCTGCTGCTGGCCATCAACAAGTGGGACGGTATCCCGATGGACCAGCGCGAGCAGGTGCGCAACGGGCTGGCACTGCGGCTCGACTTCGTGCCGTTTGCGCCCCAGCATTTCATCTCGGCGCGGCATGGCACCGGCGTGGGCGAACTGGCCACCGCAGCCATTCGTGCCTATGAAGCTTCCATGCGCGACATGTCCACCGGGCAGCTGTCGCGCGTGCTGGAAAAAGCCCTCGAAGCGCACCAGCCACCGCTGGTCCGCGGCCGGCGCATCAAGCTGCGCTACGCGCATCAGGGCGGTCGCAATCCGCCGCGCATCGTGATTCACGGCAACCAGACGCAGCAGACGCCAGAGGCCTACAAGCGCTACCTGTCGAATGTGTTCCGCGAGGCCTTCGATCTCTATGCCTGCCCGGTGGCGCTGGAGTTGCGCACCGATGCCAACCCTTTCGGCAATCGCGAACAGCGCGAAGCGGCAAAGCGCAAGCTGACGGTGAAGAAGAAGGCCGGCATGAAGAACGCCGCGCATCGCCAGCCGCGCAGGAAGGTGGCATCCGGCAAGCCCGGCACCAGGCGTCCGAAGCGCTGACGCCGGCCGCGCGCCTACCTGGCTGCGGGCTTTGCCGCTGGCTTCGCAGCCGGTCTGGTGGCGGGCTTCTGCTCCGCCGGCAGGAACAGCGCCGGATCCACGAAGGCACCGTTCAGCATCACGCCGAAATGCAGATGCGGCCCGGTGACGCGGCCGGTTGCGCCCACCTTGCCGATGACCTGCCCGGTCTTCACCACATCGCCCTTCTGCGCATTGAACGCGCTCAGATGGCAGTACATGGTGATGAAGCCATGGCCGTGGTCGATCACCACGTTGTTGCCGTTGAAGAAGTAATTGCCGGCATCGACCACCACGCCATCGGCGGGCGCGCGAATCGGCGTGCCAGTGGCGGCGGCGATATCCATGCCCGAGTGCGGATTGCGCGATTGCCCGTTGAACACGCGGCGCAGGCCAAATGAGCTGGAGCGCGGCCCCTTCACCGGCGGCGCCAGTGCAAAGGTGGTGGGCATGCCTAAGCTGAAGTCATCGAACAGCGCGCGCAGGCGCTGCTGTTCTGCTTCCACGCGCGCATTGTCTTCGGGCGACAGGTCGACCTGGCTCTGCGGCACCTTCAGTTTCTGCTCGACGTATTTTTTGTCGACGATGCGCACGGCAATCGTGCGGGCACCGGCAGCATCGCTGACGCCCAGCTTGTAGTTGCCCGGTCTGGTCGCCAGCGCGATGCCGACCACCGCCTTCAACCGCCCAGCGGTGGCAACGGTCAGTACCTGCCGGCCTTCCCACTCCACCCGCGGTGCAGTCTGCGCCGCGTCGCCCACATCGACGATCACCACGCCGCCCGGCACGGCGCTGCTGCGGGGCAGGGCGGCGGGTCCAGCGGCCAGCAGGGCAGCGGGCAGCA
>JAATEY010000322.1 GCA_015655465.1 Gammaproteobacteria bacterium
CAACGTTCCTTTCTACAAGGAACTGGCCAGCCAGAAGATCTCGGCGGAAGACATTCCGGTGGTGGCGTTCTCGGTGGGTGAAGAGGAACTGGCGGGTATCGACACCAAGCCCCTCGTCGGGCACCTCGCCGCCTGGAACTACTTCATGAGCGTCAAGACGCCGCTGAACGACGAGTGGATCGCCAAGTGGCACGAGTTCACGAAGAACCCGAAGCGCACCTTCAACGATCCGATGGAGGCCACGTTGATCGGCTTCTCCCTGTGGGTGCAGGCGGTTACGAAGGCAGGGTCCACGGACACCGACAAGGTTGCCGATGCGATCATCGGCCTCGAGACGCCGAACCTGACAGGGGGCATCGCCAAGATGCTGCCGAACCATCACCTGACCAAGCCGGTGCTGATCGGCGAAGTGCAGGCGGACGGTCAGTTCAACACTGTCTGGAAGACCGACGGCACCGTGCCGGGTGATGCCTGGTCGGATTTCCTGCCGGGTAGCAAGGATGTGGAAGCCGACTGGGTTGTACTCAAGTGCGGCAACTACAACAAAGTCACGAAGGCGTGTTCTGGCCAGAACTACTGATCAGTAGCTTTTCCAGCCAGGCAATGTGTTCCCGGCCGTCACTGGCCGGGAACACTGGCCCCGTCAAATCGAGGCAGAGTCCATTGACCATCCGAAAGCTGCTTGCGCTGGGCGTTGCCCTTGGCGTGTTTACTGCGACTTGCCCCGTGCAGGGCGCCACTCCCGAATCACCAGCGGTACCGGCCGTACCGGCACCCGCTACTCTCAAATCACTGCTCGCGCAGTTGCCCGATGCGGATTTCGCGACCAAGGGCGACATCGTGAACGGCCTGGTTGCCGAAGGCAGTCCAGCCGCGCGCAACACACTGGCCGCCATGCTTGATGGCGAGCTCTACTACCGCAGTTCAGACAGGTTGGTGGTTTCCGCCGGGGAAGCCGACAAGCTGCTTACCGCCACGGATATCAGCACTGGCAAATCCATCGGTGCCGTCGCGATGAGCGACCTGACGAGCATCGGCGTCAACAATCAGCTGCGCAAAGTCCTGCGCGGCGCCCTGGCCGGGCTTGATCTGGCGAATCCGGATGTTGCGGTCCGGTTTGCTGCCGTGCACGAAGTGATGCGCACCATCGATGCCGAAAGCGTGGCGATGCTGCGCGCCCGGCTCGGGGCAGAGAAGGACGAGGCAGTGCGGGCGCAGATCATCGATGCCCTGGCGATCAATGATCTTGCCGACGCTGATGCCGCCAAGCGCCTCGCGGCCATCGAGGAACTGCGCGGCAGTCTCAATTCCGAGGTCTACAACCGCCTTGCCCCCATGGTGGTGGTCGGCAAGGACGGCAGCTTCAGCGAGCCCGATCCGGCCGTCCGGTTCGCAGCCCAGGAAGCACTGACTACCATCGGTCACTGGCGCACCTTCTACGGCGTGATCGAAACGATGTTTTTCGGGCTTTCCCTTGGTTCGGTGCTGATGCTTGCCGGCATTGGTCTTGCCATCACCTTCGGCGTGATGGGCGTGATCAACATGGCCCACGGCGAATTGATGATGATTGGTGCGTACTGCGTATACGTGGTGCAGCAGCTGATGCCGAACAACATCGGCAGTTCGATACTGGTGGCCATCCCGGTGGCGTTCGTGATTGCCGGCCTCGTCGGGGTGATGATCGAGCGCGGCATCGTGCGCTATCTGTACGGCCGCCCGCTCGAGACCCTGCTGGCCACTTTCGGCGTGAGCCTGATCCTGCAGCAACTGGTGCGCGACGTGTTCAGCCCGAACAACCGGCCGGTGGAAACGCCGTCATGGATGGCAGGTTCCCTGCGCTTCAACGATGTGCTGTCCCTCACCTACTCGCGCCTGTACATCGTGCTGTTCGCAGCCATCGTTTTCGTGCTGCTGCTGCTGGTGCTCAAGCGCACCCGGCTGGGCCTGCATGTACGTGCCGTTTCGCAGAATCGCGCCATGGCGCGGGCCATGGGCATCAAGACCGACTGGGTGGACGCGCTGACGTTTGGCCTTGGGTCCGGCATTGCGGGCGTGGCAGGCGTGGCGCTGAGCCAGCTGACCAATGTCGGCCCGAATCTTGGCCAGAACTACATCGTCGACTCATTCATGGTGGTGGTGTTCGGCGGCGTCGGCAGCCTGTGGGGCACGCAGATCAGCGGCCTGTCGCTGGGTGTCGCCAACAAGTTGCTTGAGCCGGTGGCCGGCGCAGTGCTTGCCAAGATCCTGGTGCTGGTCGCGCTGATCCTCTTCATCCAGCGCAAACCACGCGGGCTGTTCCCGCAGCGCGGCCGCGCGGCAGAGGGTTGATGAGCATGCCTCAATCGACCCATTTCCTCCCCGGCCTGTTTCGCACGGATCGCCCGGGCATCATATTTCTTGCCCTGCTGCTTGCCACGACGATACTGGTGCCGCTGCTGCATCTGGTTGTACCGGAATCGTCGGCATTGCATATGTCCACGTATGCCGTGACGCTGATCGGCAAGTACCTGACCTATGCGATGCTGGCTCTTGCCGTGGACCTCGTGTGGGGGTTCTGCGGCATCCTGAGCCTGGGCCATGCGGCCTTCTTTGCGCTCGGCGGCTACGCCATGGGCATGTACCTCATGCGCCAGATCGGTACGCGCGGCGTCTATGGCGACCCGATCCTGCCCGACTTCATGGTGTTCCTGAACTGGAAGGAGCTGCCCTGGTTCTGGCATGGCTTCGACATGTTCTGGTTCGCCATGCTGATGGTGGTGCTGGCACCGGGCATCCTGGCGCTGGTGTTCGGCTGGTTTGCCTTCCGCTCCCGCGTCACCGGCGTATACCTGTCGATCATCACCCAGGCGATGACCTACGCGCTGATGCTGGCGTTTTTCCGCAATGACATGGGCTTTGGCGGCAACAACGGCTTCACCGATTTCAAGGACCTGCTCGGGTTCAAGCTGTCGAGTCCCAACGTGCGGATTGCCTTGTTCATCACGACAGGAATTGCGCTGGGCATCGGCTACCTGCTGTGCCGCTGGATCGTGTCTTCCCGCGCTGGTCGCGTGGTCACTGCCATTCGCGATGCCGAGAGCCGTACGCGGTTCATCGGCTACCGGGTCGAGTCCTACAAGCTGTGGGTGTTCGTGTTCTCGGCAGTGCTCGCCGGTGTTGCCGGCGCGCTGTACGTGCCGCAGGTGGGCATCATCAATCCAGGCGAGTTCGGCCCGATCAACTCCATCGAGGTGGTGATCTGGGTGGCAATCGGTGGTCGCGGCACGCTGTACGGCGCCGTTGCCGGAGCCGTGATCGTGAACTACGCCAAGACCTGGTTTACCACTGCCCTGCCCAGCGCCTGGCTGTACCTGCTCGGCGCAATGTTCGTTCTGACTACGCTGCTGCTGCCAACCGGCGTGGCCGGCCTGCTCCGTGCACGCAAGGCAAAGGAGCGTGCAGCGTGAACGCCAAGCAGGTCTGGAAGCGACTGGCCGGAAGGTCGCGCAGCTCCTCTCCGCCGCGCCAGGGCCCCGTGGTTCATGGTGATGCCATAGCGCGCGGTCCGGACGGGTCCCATGGCTACATCCTGTATCTGGAAGACCTGACGGTTTCGTTTGACGGATTCAAGGCGCTCAATGCGCTGACGCTCTATATGGAGACCGGTGAGCTGCGTTGCATCATCGGCCCGAACGGCGCCGGCAAGACCACCATGATGGATGTCATCACCGGCAAGACGCGCCCCGACCATGGCTCGGCATGGTTCGGCCAGACGCTGGATCTGCTGGAACTGACCGAGCCCGAGATTGCGCAGGCGGGCATCGGCCGCAAATTCCAGAAGCCCACCGTGTTCGAAAGGCACAGCGCATTCGAGAATCTGGAACTGGCACTGGCAGGCAACCGCGCCGTGTGGGCAAACCTCGTGGCCAAACTTTCCGCCGCGCAACGCGACCGCATCCGCGACGTGCTGCAGCAGATCGGGCTTTCCGCTGCGGCGGACACGCCGGCCGGGGCGCTGTCCCACGGCCAGAAGCAATGGCTGGAAATCGGCATGCTGCTGATGCAGAGCCCGCGGCTGCTGCTGGTGGACGAACCGGTGGCGGGCATGACGCCGCAGGAAGTGGAAAAAACCGCAGAACTGCTGGTGTCGCTCGCCGGCGAACACTCGGTCATCGTGGTGGAGCACGACATGGAGTTCGTCCGCGACATTGCCCGCCAGGTCACCGTGCTGCATCAGGGCAGCGTGCTGGCCGAAGGCACCATGGATGAAGTGCAGAACCATCCCAAAGTCATCGAAGTGTATCTCGGTGAGCAGTGAGATGAGCGCTCAGATTGGCAACACACAACCGATGAAGCCCGAGCAATGATCGATATCCAGGGTCTGAACCAGTTCTACGGCGGCAGCCACATTCTCTGGGATGTGACGATGAACGTGCCGGAGGGCTCCTGCACGGTGCTGATGGGGCGCAATGGCATGGGCAAGACCACGCTGCTGCGTTGCCTGATGGGTCTGACATCCATTGCCGGCGGCACCATGCGCTGCGGCGACCAGGATCTCACCACTGCCTCCGCGACGCGCCGGGCGCGTATCGGCATCGGTTACGTGCCGCAGGGCCGCGAGATCTTTTCGCAATTGACGGTGGAGGAGAACCTGCGCACCGGGCTTGCTGCGCGTCCCGATGGCAGCAATGTCATTCCGGAAGAGATCTACCAGATGTTTCCGGTGCTCAAGAGCATGGCGCGGCGGCGCGGCGGCGATCTCTCCGGCGGCCAGCAGCAGCAGCTGGCCATCGGGCGCGCGCTGGTGATTGATCCCAAGGTGCTGATCCTGGATGAACCCACCGAGGGCATCCAGCCGAACATCGTGCGCGAAATCGGCGATGTGATCGTGCGCCTGAACAAGGAAAAAGGCATGACGGTGCTGCTGGTGGAACAGAAGCTGCCGTTCGCAAGACGCATCGGCACCGACCTGCGCATCCTGGACAAGGGACGCCTGGTGGTATCCGGCACCATCGCTGATTTGACGGATGAGGTGGTACATGATCACCTCACCGTATGAGATCAGCGCACAGCTCCTGGCACGCCCGACTGGAACTTGGTTTTCGCGCTGTTGGCAGCCGCACGGTGCTGGCCCATCGCCGGCATGCCGGGCCGTTGATGGTCCAGCGGCCCTTCTATCCGGAGGGCGGGATCTGCCACGTATATCTGTTGCACCCGCCCGGGGGCGTGGTGGGTGGCGACACCCTGGAATTGCAGTTGCAGGCAGACGCCGGCTCCCATGCGCTGATCACCACGCCCGCTGCGACGAAGTTCTATCGCGCGGGTCCGCATCCCTGCTCCGTGCTGCGCCAGAACCTGCAGGTCAACGATGCCATGCTGGAATGGCTGCCGCAGGAAACCATCGTGTTCGACGGTGCGCGTGCGCACAGTTGCACGCGGGTCGACCTGGCTGGAACTGCGCAGTTCATCGGCTGGGAAATCTTCTGCCTTGGGCGCCCGGTGGTGCAGGAGCGGTTTCGGGTCGGCGAACTGCACCAGGATTTTCTGCTTTATCACGATGGCAAACCCCTGCTGCTGGACCGGCTGCGGTTGTCCGGCGACTCGCCGGCACTCGCCGCGCGCTGGGGTCTTGCAGATGCACAGGCCATGGGCACGATGCTGATGTATCCCGGCGCCGGGGCAGATCTTGCCGCCTTGCGGGTGGTCAAGGCGGGCGATGCGCGCTTCGCGCTGACGCTGGTCGGCGGCGTGCTGCACTGTCGGGCACTGGCGGCGCAGGCCGAAGCCATCCGGCGCCTGTTCACCGAACTGTGGCTGCAGCTGCGATATTCCCTGCTGGGTCGCGTGGCGCTGGCGCCGCGCATCTGGGCAACCTGACGCAGGCGCGAACATGGAACTGACGCCGCGCGAAAAAGACAAGCTGCTGCTGTTTACCGCCGCCCTGCTGGCGGAGCGGCGCAAGGCCCGTGGGTTGAAGCTGAACTGTCCGGAGGCGGTGGCCTATATCAGTGCTGCCATTCTGGCGGGAGCACGCGATGGCCGCAGCGTTGCCGAGCTGATGTCCTTCGGCACCACCCTGCTGTCGCGGGCCGATGTCATGGATGGCGTGCCGGAAATGATTCCCGACGTGCAGGTCGAAGCCACCTTTCCGGACGGCACCAAGCTCGTGACCGTTCATTCCCCCATCACCTGATGCAGGCGCGCAAGTCACCATGATTCCCGGAGAAATCTTCCCGGCCGAAGGCAGCATCGAGATCAACGTCGGGCGCCAGCTCGTGCGTATCGCGGTGGCCAACTCCGGTGACCGCCCGGTGCAGGTCGGGTCCCATTACCATTTCTTCGAGACCAACGAGGCGTTGCAGTTCGATCGCGCAGCGGCGCGCGGCTTTCGCCTGAACATACCAGCCGGCACGGCGGTACGGTTCGAACCCGGGCAGAGCCGCGAAGTGGAGCTGGTGCAGCTTGCCGGCAGCGGCGACGTCTACGGCTTCCAGGGAAAAGTGATGGGCCACCTGTGACGCGCATGGATCGGCGCGCCTATGCCGAAATGTTCGGCCCGACCACGGGCGATCGCCTGCGCCTGGGCGATACCGGCCTCATCATCGAAGTCGAACGCGACCACACGATCTACGGTGAGGAAGTGAAGTTCGGCGGCGGCAAGGTGATCCGCGACGGCATGGGCCAGAGCCAGCGCGATGGCGCCGAAGTCGTGGACACCGTGATCACCAACGCGCTGATCGTCGATCATTGGGGCATCGTCAAGGCGGACACCGGCATCAAGCACGGCCGCATCAGCGGCATCGGCAAGGCCGGCAATCCCGACATCCAGCCCGGTGTCGACATCGTGATCGGGCCTGGCTCCGAAGTGATTGCCGGCGAAGGCATGATCGTCACCGCGGGCGGCATCGATTCGCATATCCATTTCATCTGCCCGCAGCAGGTCGAAGAGGCGCTGATGTCCGGCGTCACCACCATGATCGGTGGCGGCACGGGACCTGCCACCGGCACCAATGCCACCACCTGCACGCCGGGTACCTGGCACATGGGCCGCATGCTGCAGGCGCTCGACACCCTGCCGATGAACTTCGGTCTGCTGGGCAAGGGCAATGCCAGCCTGCCCGAGGGACTGCATTCGCAGATCCGCGCTGGCGCGATGGGGCTGAAGCTGCATGAGGACTGGGGCACCACGCCCGCCGCGATCGATTGCTGCCTGTCGGTGGCCGAAGAGCACGATGTGCAGGTGGCCATCCATACGGATACGCTGAACGAATCGGGATTCCTCGAGGATACGCTGGCCGCATTCAAGGGCCGGGCGATCCATACCTATCACACGGAAGGTGCTGGTGGTGGTCATGCGCCGGACATCATCCGGGCGTGCGGCGAAGCCAATGTGCTGCCCTCCTCCACCAATCCCACGCGTCCGTACACGGTCAATACGGTGGACGAGCACCTGGACATGCTGATGGTCTGCCATCATCTGGATCCGGGCATCGCCGAAGACGTGGCCTTTGCCGAATCGCGCATCCGTCGGGAGACCATTGCCGCCGAGGACATTCTGCACGATCTCGGCGCCTTCTCGATGATCTCGTCGGATTCGCAGGCCATGGGTCGCGTGGGCGAAGTCATCACCCGCACCTGGCAGACCGCGCACAAGATGAAGGAGCAGCGCGGGCCGTTGCATCCGGACGGCAGCGGCAACGACAACTTCCGGGTGCGCCGTTACATTGCCAAGTACACCATCAATCCCGCGCTGACCCATGGCATCGCGCATGAGGTCGGATCGCTCGAGGTCGGCAAGCTCGCCGACATCGTGCTGTGGCGGCCTGCATTCTTCGGGGCAAAGGCCGCGCTGATCATCAAGGGTGGCATGATTGCGGCGGCGCCGATGGGTGATCCCAATGCGTCCATCCCCACGCCGCAGCCGGTGCACTTCCGGCACATGTTCGGCGCGCTGGGCCAGGCTGCCTGCAGCACGGCGCTGGCGTTTGTGTCGCAGGCCGCGGTCGAGGCCGGCGTGGGCAGGCAGCTTGGACTGCGCAAGACGCTTTCCGCCGTGCGTGGCACGCGCAGCATCCGCAAGCGGGATCTCATCCTCAACGACTACCAGCCGTACATCGAAGTCGACTCGCAGACTTACGAAGTGCGCGCTGATGGCCAGCTGCTCACCTGCGAACCGGCCACTGTGCTGCCGCTCGCGCAGCGCTATTTCCTGTTCTGACCGGGAGGCGAACATGGCACAGCTCACCATCTCCACCCGTGCATATGGCGAAGGCCGCGCTGAAGCGCGCCTCGTCCTGCCCTTCGAGCTGCGCCAGCGCAGCCGGCTGCTGGCCGTCATGGACAGCGGCGAGGAAGTTGGCCTGTTGATGCCCCGTGGTACCGTGCTGCGCGGTGGGGACCGCCTGCAGAGCAGCGACGGCCGCCTGGTGGAAGTGGTTGCCGCGCCGGAACAGCTCTCCATCGTGCGCAGCACCGACAGCCGCCAGCTGGCCCGCGCCGCCTACCATCTCGGCAACCGGCATATCGCGGTGCAGATCACGGCCGAATCGATCCGCTACCTGAAGGATCATGTGCTGGATGACATGTTGCGTGGACAGGGCCTGAAGGTCACCAGCGATGTGCTGCCCTTCGAGCCCGAAGCCGGCGCCTATGCAGCGGCGCATGCACACGAGCACGGCCACGAAGGCGATCATGCGCACGACCACGACTGACCAGCTGGCGCTGTTGCGGCTGCTGCAGCTGGCAAGTCCAGCCTTGCCGATCGGCGCGTTCAACTTTTCCCAGGGACTGGAATTCGCCATTGAACATGGCGGGGTCGACAACGAAGGCGCTGCCCGCGAATGGATTCTGGGCCTCGCCCGCCACAGCATGGCGACGCTGGATGTGCCCATGCTGCTGCGCCTGCACGCTGCATGGAGCGAAGCGGATACCGAACTCGCCCACCGTTTGAGCGCAGAGCTCTTCGCATCCCGCGAGACCATGGAATTGCGGGCGGAAGAGCTGCACATGGGTCAGTCGCTGGCGAAGATCATGGTGGAATTCGGCATCGAGCCGGCCCGCGAATGGGTGCGCTGCGATCACACCACCCATGCCGCCATGTTCGCACTGGCAGCGGCCCACTCGGGCGTGCCGTCACAGGATGCCGCGATCGCATTCCTGTGGGCCTGGGCCGAAAACCAGACGATTGCTGCGGTGAAGCTGCTGCCCCTGGGCCAGACCGCCGGCCAGCGCATGCTGGAAGCAATCCGGCAGCAGATCCCGTCGATCGTTGCGGCCGCGAGCGCCCTGCCTGATGAATCCCTGGGCACTGCCACGCCGCTGGCGATCATGGCCAGTGCCTGGCACGAAACCCAATACACCCGACTGTTTCGCTCCTAGTGAGGTTGCCATGAACACCAAGACCCCGCGCCGCCTGCTGACTCTTGCCACGGTGACTGCCGCCACGCTGGCGCCTGCGATGGCGATGGCCCACCCTGGCCATGGAGTCGGCCAGAATTTCGTCGCCGGCGTGCTGCATCCGCTCACCGGACTCGATCATGTGCTGATGATCGTCGCGGTGAGCATGTGGGCTGGTGCGATGCCGCGTCAGGGACGCCTGCTGGTAGCCGCCTGCCTGACGCTGTTTGTCGCTGTGAGCGCCATGCTTCCAGCTCCAGCCACTGGTCCGGCGCTTGAGAGCGCCATCG
>JAATEY010000221.1 GCA_015655465.1 Gammaproteobacteria bacterium
ATCTGGTCGCCCACCTTGATGGTGTCCCGCTTCAGGCCCAGCGGCCCGAGCGTGGAGGGAGGGCCGAGTTCCAGCACCTGGGTGCCGCTCGCCGTGCGGATCGTGAGATAGCTGTGCGGGTTCTTCCAGGCGTATTCCGTGACGACACCTTCGACCATGACCTCGCGGCTGCTGTCGAACATGGCCGCACTGTGATGTGCGAACGCGGGTGCGCCGATGGCGAGGCAGGCCAGCACGAACATTGCCGATGCGGTGGCGGTGACAAGTCTGCGGTGACTACGGTCCATGCATGCCCCTGGCGTTGATACCTGCGGCGCCGAGGCCATGCCTTTCGCCATGGCAGACGCAACAGCCATGTCCTGTCAGGCCTGACCGCCGGATCGGCGTTACCAGGACAGCTCCTGCCCCGTGTAGTCCAGAAACTGATGCTGCGGCGAGCCACCGCGCTCCAGCACATCCGCCAGTCCGCGTACGCTTTCTTCGATCGACAGCGGTGCGTCGGCACCGCCCATGTCCGTGCGGACCCAGCCAGGATGCAACGTGAGCACACGGATCACCCGATCCTTCACAGCCGTCGCCGCAAAGCCGCGCGTCAATGAATTGAGCGCTGCCTTGCTCGCGCGATACAGGTCCATGCCGCCCGTCTGGTTATCCGCCACCGAGCCCATGCGCGAAGACATGAACGCCACTGTCCCGCCCTCCTTCACCCGCGGCAACAATCGCCGTGCCAGGCGTACGGGCGCGATCGCATTGGTTCGCATGATGTGCGCAAGTTCCTCGTCGGTCACCGTATCCACGGATTGATCCCTGGCACCCGCGATCCCTGCATTGACCAGCAGCAGGTCGATGGACTCACCGGCCAGGCGCTGCGCCAGTGCCACGAGCTGGGCCGGCTGCAGAATGTCGATCGACTCGACCGTTACCTTGCCGCCGGACTCACGGGCAATCGCCCGCAACCCTTGCGAGGTGTCCGGCCCCCGGGCGGTTGCGATCACCCGCCATCCACGCGCAGCAAGTTCACTCGCAAGCCCGAGCCCAAGTCCGCGCGATGCCCCGACAATCAGTGCTGTGCGTACTGCCATGGAAACCCTCCTGACCGGCAAGGCCCGAGCCTAACACTGCGCATGCGTGGGCCGCGCGCACTCGTGCATCTGCGTCGTAATTCCCCAGCGCTCGAACAATGGTGCGAAATCGGGGAGCTGCACGAACCCCATGCAGGGAAATGCGCCCGCGGCAAGCCGCTCTCCCCTGGCCCACCGCCGCGCCAGCAGAATCGCGGTCATGCACGGCACCTCCGGCCCATGCAGCGCCGGTGCCTGCAGCGTCCAGCTGCGCTGGACACGCAGGCCTGCTGCGGTAACTCCGACAACCTGCACCTGCATGCCGCCCCATTCGCCATCGAGTCCATCGAACACCGCTGCCATGCGGTCCAGCACGCCCACCCATTTCCCGACTGGCAGGGGCACGCCCAGCCGCCGCACTCCCGCCATCATCCACAGCAGCAGGTGCTGAACACCGATTTCCAGCGCGGCATGGAAGGTCACGGTCTGCACTTGCGGATACCTGGCTGGCAACAGTTCCAGATCGGCTACATCGCACACCGCACCCCAACGCGTTCCAAAGCCGAGGTGAAAACGCTTCAGCCCCATCCATCCCCAGGCCGTTTGCCAGCGACCGGCACTCCACACGGCGATCGGTTGCCCCAGATAGCTGAATACCGCGGCCAATGTTGCCTGGCCGCGCGGCGCCCTCTGCCCCGGTGCAATGACGATCTGTATCGATTCCATGGCACGCAGTCCGAGGCGCAGCTCATCGATGACCGCCGTCGACAGTGCCGGCAATGTGCTTGCTCCACTGATCGCGACCCGACCACGCCGCATCGCCATCTTGTTCATCGCGGCAGGGAACCCGGTCACGAAGTCGCGTCCATCGGCCAGATCCAGATAATCGGCGCCGGCCGCGAGCGCCGCTTGCGCCACGCGATAGTCCTGTCCCTGGAATGGCCCCACGCAGTGAATGACCAGCCCCGGAGCAAGCGCCTCCAGCTGTGCTGCGAAGCCAGGGTCGGCGATATTCAGCACTACTGTCGGCACATCTGACGCACCTGGGACAGCCAGAGGTCGCCTCCCTGCAGATACAAGCTGGAGTCCTGGCTCACCATTCAGGGCGCGGACAATGCGGGCGCCAAAATTGCCCGCGCCACCGAGCACCACCACGCGCTTAGTCGGGGACGCCAAGCTCACCTTCGTACCGGATCAGTTCGCCCATACCCGTCACACGCACCGCCACCAGGAACCGGTAACCACGGCCACCGGGTTCCGCGCCTGCCTGCACATGGAAGCAGCGTCGTGGCAGCGGCACTCCGAGGAAGGAGATGCGTCGCAGCTCCCATTGCATGCCGCCATCGCGCGCCATGATCTGGAACTGCATCGTGACCGGCCCCAGCTGCTCCACCAGCTGGCCTCCTTGCGCGCGAAGCACGGAGCGCATCGGTGCTGCCGTGCCGAACTTCCTGGTCCAGACCTCGTGCCCGTCACGCGCCTCGATGGTCACCACCGTCGGCACATCCTGCTGCGACGATGGAAGGCGCGCAGCCAGGGCCGCGATACGCACCAGC
>JAATEY010000342.1 GCA_015655465.1 Gammaproteobacteria bacterium
AGATGTAGGTGCAGGCGTCGGTACAGGTACAGGTGCGGGGACAGGCGTCGGTACAGGTGTCGGCGCAGTTACAGTTACAGGCGTCGGTACAGGTGTGGGTGCTGCGGGTGCGGGTGCAGGCGTCGGTGCAGGCGTCGGCTTCGTTGCCGGCAAAGGCTTTGTGACCTGAAAACTCGGGAACCTGGCCTCTGCCGCCGGGAACAGTTTCAAGGCGCCCTCACGCAATCGCACTGCCGCCTCACCGCCACTCATCCCCGTCAACCGGGTGACCACAATGCTCACCAACGCCTGTTCCATCGCTGCGAAGTATTCGGTGTCCATGCTGCGGACACGGTTGCGTTCCGGCACCAGCGCTGCAAGATCCGTCTCGCGGCGAAGCCGGTCTGCAAGCGATCTGGCCTCACCCATCTGGCCTGCAATGTTACGCGCCCTGGACACCAGCGCGGGCGCTGCGTCCTGCTGGACCGCCGCCGCCGCACGGATGGCGTCGGCGAAATTGCCCTGCGAGGCGAACGACTTTGCCTTGGCCAGCAACGCATTGGGCGCCGTATCCGTGAAGAAGGGGTCGTTCGCCGGGAGCGCCTTGTTCCTGTGCAGCTGGTCCAGCTTGTCCTTGGCGCGATCAAAGTAGCCGGCATTCACGTCATCGAGCACTCCGCGCCTGGTGCGATCGAGGGCGGCCTGCTCTTCAGCCTGTTTGTTCCTCTTCGATGCCAGGTCAACCGCTTCGGCCAGGAGCCTCCCTTCGGCCTTTACCTGTTCCGGTTCCGCGCCGATATGCGCTGCCCGTTCCAGGATATCGGTAGCCAGGTCGAATCGCTGACCGGTGCGAAACTGGCTGGCCTGGCCGAGCAGGGACTTGCCGGCGCTTTCCCGGGCTTTACGTATATCGCTGTCACCCTTGCCGACCTTGGATTCCAGATCGCTCACGAGGCGCTTGAATTTCTCCTCCCAGGCATTCTTCTCCCCCCGGCCACTCTCTGCAGCGGGGACCTGGAGCTGCAAAAGAGCGGTGCGCAACTGCTGGATCTGGCTCTCACGTGCACGCGCCTCGCCCCCCGCCTGCTCGATGCTGGCGTACTGCGACTGCAGGAAGCGGTCACCCAGCAAATCCGCGAATTCAACCAGGGGCGCCTGCGCATCTCTTATCTGCTGCTGGGTGGTGGTGGCACTACTGCCGGCCAGACCTGCAATGACGGCCGCTTTGACCTGTTGCTCCAGTTGTGCCCGGACCGAGGCCAGCGTGCTGCTCTGCGGCGCTGCACGGCGCAGTGTGTTCAGATCTTCACGCCGGGCACGAAATTGTTCCAGCGCGGTTGCCTTGGCGAGAGGGCCCAGGCTGCTCTCCAGCTGGACCACCTGCCTGGCCAGTTCGGCGGTCTCGCGCGCACTGGCCAGCTGGTCCTGCACGTTCTTGAAGCCATCTGCAGCCTGCGGAGCAAGCTGCAATCCCGCATCCACCAGGGCCTGCGCCAGCGGGTATTCCTTCGCATTGAACGCCGTTTGCGCGCGCTCCTTGAACGCGCCCGGCAATGCGGGGTCCTTGAGCAGCTGGTGATCGGGTTGCAGCCTGGCGATGATCTGCAGAGTGCCCTGTACGTTGTCCGCACCCTGCTGTGGAATCAGTACACGCTGTTGCAACAACTTTGCGTAGCGCTCGGCCTGATTGGGGATCTCCTCCAGGCGCTCCTTCTCGACCCCCCCCTCCAGACCGGTGAACCGGCTCGAGCCGTCGTACGCATTGCCGAGGAGAGTCTTTGCTTCCTGCAGCACCTCATGGGCGGCGGCGTAATCGTAGCGGCCGGGATTTGCCTTCACGTCGAAGGCAGCGCGCACGCGCCGCTCGAAATAGTCAAACAGGCCCTTGAAAGCGTCGGGGTCGCCGAGCGCCGAGTTGCGCAACTCCGGCCGGAACTTCTTCAGCTGGACCACTGCCTCCGCGATTTTTGCATCGTCGCCGGTCTTCAGTATGGTCTGCTGATCCTTCACCTTGGCGCCATCGAGAAGGGATGGCAGCAGCGTCACGGCCATCACGCCGACGAGCACCACCGCCACGCCGACACTGATCATCACGCCGACCGGCTTCTTCTGCGGCGTCAGCGCGATGATGAACTCACCGGCGTTGCGGAACCGCTGCTCGCGACTGAAGGCCATGGCGCGCTGCAAGGCTTTCCACTGGGTGCCTCCCAGGTTGCCCGGCCGCTTCGGCTTCATTTGCAGATCGCGGGCCGTCTTCGCGTCGGTCTTCTCGATCTTGCCTGGGGGGACCGACAGCTCGCGTTCGAATGGATGCCTGCCGGTCAGCAGTTCATAGCTCACGACACCCAGCGCATAGACGTCATCCGAGGTGTCCGGCTCCTGCCCCTCGATCTGCTCGCAGCTGGCATAGGGCATGGTCAGGGCGCCGAGCGTACCGGCATCGAACGTGGTCCTGTCGCCATCGGCCACACCACCGGCGTGGGCCGCGCGCGCGATGCCGAAGTCCAGCACCTTGACACGTCCGTCCTCGGTCAGGAATGCATTGCCCGGCTTGAAATCGGAATGCACTATGCGGCTCGCATGCGCATGTGCGAGCGCCTCGGACAGTCCGCGAATGATCTTCAGCGCCTCGGCCAGCGACAGCCCGCCCCGGTCGCGATTGACACGTATCAGTTCATTGAGCGGGCTGCCCTCGAGCAGCTCCATCGCCATGAACACATTGCCTTTGCCTTTGTCCCAATCGAAGTTATGTACGTTGATGATGTTCGGGTGCGAGAGCTTGCGGGTCTTGTTGGTCTCCTTGACCAGCGCCTTGATGGAATCGGGATGCCGTTTGAAGTCCTCGTTCAATACCTTGATGGCGACATAGGGATTGCGTTCCTGGGCCTCCTGCTGGCGCAGGTCCAGTGCCTTGTAGACAATGCCCATGCCGCCGCGATCGCCACCCTTCACGATGCTTTCGAGCAGGTAGCGGTCCACGAGCACGCTGCCGATGGACAGCTGCTCTCCGGGTGTGGCGCCCATCTGCCCGAAATTTGTCCACGAACCTGCCGAGGTGCCCACCGAGCTACCGCCGCTGGTGCGCCCCGACTCGGGTACCGATGTGCCGGTGGGCGGCGCATGCGCGCTCTCGGCCACCGGGCGGGGTGGAAGCGGGCGCAAGTGCGTCTTGTCGGACGCTGCGGCAGAAGCCGATGACGGCGCTGGAACTGCGTTCGGAACAGAGGCCGGCACCGGCGGCGGCGCAACGGGCCGGTAATGGGTCTTGTCGTCGGCGGACGTGGCAGGCACGGGCGGTGGTGGAGCCCTGACCGGGCGGAACTGTGTCTTGTCGGAGGCTTCGGCGGGAACCGATGACGGGGCTGGAGCTACGTCTGGAACAGATGCAGATGCCGGCACTGGCGGCGGCGCAACTGGCCGGTACTGGGTCTTGTCGCCGCCTGGCGCGGGTGGTGGTGGTGGAGTTGGGGGCGCCGGTGGCGGGACTGGTGACGATGGCGGCGCAGCGCGCGCGGCTGCCACAGCCGCGTTCACCACCGCGCTCAGGCTGACCGCGAGCTCGGGCGCCACGCGACCAGCGCGCGAAAAGCCCTCGATGGTCGCGAGCATCGCGGGCGCCAGCTGCGGCGACCGCATGATTGCCGCAGTAATCTGCGCCTGCGCCGCCGCCGGCTCCAGCTCTCCCGCCAGATAACCCTCAAGCGCGCTGCGAAACTCCTTCATGCGCGGTTCCGCCAGCTGTTGTGTCGCCTGAATTTCACGATTCAGCGCACTTCCCGAAACTGTGCGGTGACCACCGTCACGTTGTCGATGCAGTCGCCCTGCAGCGACTGCTCGATCATCGCCTTGCAGGCGCCACGTGCATCCTGTGTCGCCATATGGTGGCCGATCTGTGCATCGGTGAGCTCCTTGTTCAGGCCGTCGCTGCACAGCAGGTAATGGTCGCCGTCCTGCAATTCGCGCAGTTCCACATCGATGAACAGTTCGCCGGTGCCGCCGACGGCACGGGTGATGACATTCTGCGCGGGCTCCGTCCCGTGGCGACCCGACGGCCCGAGTTCCTGTACCTCGCTGTGATCCACGCTCACCTGTTCCAGCTGCGTGCCGCGACAACGGTAGGCCCGGCTGTCGCCAGCCCACAGCGTGACGGCATAGCGATCAAAAGCCACCAGCACCACTACCGTGCTGCCGCACAGCCCGGAGCCCGGGTCATCCACGGAGCGACGGTACAGCGCGTGATTGACCTGCAGCAGCCGGTCTTCCACATCGTCCACCAGTTGACTGGGCCGCTCCTGCGGACGCACCGTTGCCAGTGCTTCGACGATCATCCGGCTGGCGACATCGCCAGCATTGTGGCCGCCCATTCCATCGGCCACCACCCATATGCCGACGGCCGGCATGTCCAGGCAGGCATCTTCATTGACCTTGCGGACATTGCCGGCCACCGAGGCGCTTGCCGAACTCCATTTAAACTTCCTGTTCATCGCCATGGGCGCCCGAGCTTCCTGTGGAAAATGCAATTGAAGTCTGACGACATTCCTGTCCGTCGCCAAGCTGACCTATGGATGCCGCGCACGCGCTTCCTGCAGTTTGCGGATCTGATCGTCGTAGGCACGTACAAAGGCTTCGCCAAAGACCTGCTGGAAATTGGCCTCGGAGTCGTGGGTCATGCGGGCGTAATGCTCGCAAAACTGCTCCCAGGAGGACTTGCCGCCACTGAACAGTCCGCGGGATTTCTTGCCGGCTGCCTTCTCCCACTGGGCCTCCAGCGCTGCCGGATCGAAGCGCGACAGGGTCGCAAAGAAAGCGGCCCGCATGCCGGCAAGGGTTGCCAGCTGGTGGAAAGACAGATCGTCGAAGGCTTCACGGAAAGCCGCCACCGGCTCGAGAAAGCCCGGATTGCGCTTTACGAACAGGGTGTACATGGCGTCTTCGGGCGAGGCCGAGAACTTCAGGGGGTTGTTCTCCCGCGGCCTGATGATGGTCATCGCCATGCGGAAGTTGTCCTTGACCTGCTTGCGCGCCAGCAGCACTTCCATGAGGCCCTGGACGACCACACGCATGATCTGGCCCAGCTGCGCCATGGTATCCGGCGGCACGTCCTGGGGTCGCAGCCCCAGGTTTGCCAGCAGCGCCGACATGTCGCCGCTGGGTGGCGCTGCCGGCGCAACAGGTGGCGGCAGCGGCATTGGCGGTGACAGGGGTGCCGCAGCGACCGGAGCCGGCGGCACCTGCACGAACGCTGGCGTCGGCATCAATGCAGGCGTCGGCATCGGTGCGGGCGTCGGCGGCGCGATGGAACGCGGCAGATTGAACCCTGTGGGCGCGTAATCGTCAGGTATGAAACCGGCCGGCACTGGTACCACGGGCGGGACCGACTGCGGTGGCGGCGGTGGCGGCGGTCGTGGTGGCGATGGCGGTGGCGCGGGTGCAGGCGCCATCATCGGTGCCGGCATCGCGGGGCCTGGCATGTGTACCGGCGCTGGCCGGGGGGGAGGTTCTTCGTACGCAGCCGGGGGTGGCTCGGCACGCGGCGTGAGCAGGTCGTCGAGCACGCTGCGGCCACCCGCTTCAGGGAGCCGCAACGCCTTGAGCTGCTGTGTGGCTGAAATCGCCGGCAGCGCAGGCTGGGTCACCTGGGTCACCGCCTGGGGCTGCGCATCGGCCAGCACCTGCACCAGTACCTCACAGTCCCCCAGGTACAGGCGATCGCCGTCGCGCAGAGGCTGCAAGGTGCCGCGCGCAATCACCGTATGAGGATCGTTGAAACCAGTGCCGTTGGTGCTGACATCCTCGATGCAGAACACGCCCTGCCTGAAACTGATGTTGGCGTGACGGCCCGACACCGGCGGGTCCGGCAGCACCCAGTCGTTGCCTTCCTTCCGGCCGATGCTGCCGCCGCGGGCATCGAACACCTTGTAACTCGATGCACCCAGCAAGCCGCTGTTTGCACTGATGACGCTGAGCGCGAGCAGCACTTCTAGGGTCCTCCCGGTGGCGTGCCGGAAATGACTGGCCCCACGCTCATGGCCACCTCGGGCAATGGGGTCAAGGTACTCGCGCTGCGGATTTCAACACCCGCAACACCGGCTTCGAATATCACGATCAGGGCGGGCGTGGCATCGGCGGCGCGTTCGCCCAGCGCGTCGCGCAGCCGGTCGATTCCATAGGCCGGATCATCTTCATCCAGCGCCGAAACCAGCTGTCCCCAGCTCAATGCAGAACAGGAAGCATCGGCGCAGAGAAGGTACCTGTCTCCCGGAGCAATGTCTGCTGCGCAGACCCGGTTCATGCTGACCACCGGCGCCGCTTCATCACCCGCGGATTGCAACAGATCCATCAGCGATCCACCGGCCGGCGCAGCGCCACCGTCGGGGTTCAGGCGCACCAGTTCGCGATCGCGTAGCCGGAAAACGGCTCCGCCTCCCTGCCATGCGAACTGCGAACCCGCGTCATCCGCCATACACAACGCAAACTGCGCATCAGCCTCCGCAGCAGCATCCGGCGTGCTGCCCGGCATCAGGTCACCCAGCAGGGCAATGCAGGCTTCCGGATCAAGGCCTGGAATCGTGAGGTTGGCGCTGATGTCGGCGAGCATGGAGTCCAGGCGGTCGGGATCAGGCCCCGCGACTGCAAGCACGCCGTAGCATCGCAACTGGCCGTCATGCGCCAGCACCTGGCTGCGGCGCACCAGGGCAGGCGCAGGATCTGGATCGTGCGGCGGAGTGCCCGACGGTTGCTGCGCAGCCGCCGGCAGTTCCTGCGCAGCCGGCAATGCTGGCGCCCATGCCTCCACCTCCAGCCGCGTCGCACACAGCATGTCGGTCAGCACCGCAGGTGCGGGCAGCGCGCGACTTGCCAGCAGCTGCGGTGCCTCGCCAGTGGATTCACACCAGAACATGGCCAGCGGCGCAGCAGAACGGGCGAGCCGCGCGGCGCTCATGGCCGCCAGCGAGGCTGCCAGACCCGCCGGTTGCAGAGGCAGGCGAAATGCACCATGGCTCGAAAGCACCTGTTCGCAGGCCTGCAGGTCGGCGGCGGCAGCAGTCGGCTCCAGGTGTTCGCGCAGTTCGTCAAAACCAGTCGCCACCTTATCGAAGACATCGACCTCGTAGCGGCCACCCACGGCCAGCAGCAGCTCGCCTTCGACGGCTGCAAACCATGCACCGGCACGGGTGGCTGCTTCCAGCGCCTGCCAGCCCGTCGTCAATTCGCAGGCCACGGTCATCGGAAACTGCCGTCCCACGCGATCACTGCTCGCCAGCATGACGCCGAGCACGGGATTGGGTCCGCACACGCCGGCCTCGAACGCAAATCGCCACGGAGCCGAACGAGCATAGCGTGCGTTCCAGTCACCGCCGAATTGCGTGCGCGCCGTGGCAACGGCCTGCTGCAGCCATCGATCCCAGACTTCGACAAACTCCGCGCTGAGCCGGCGCCTGACGAAATCGCCAAGCGTTGGCAGCTTGCCGTAGAAGCCCGCTTGCATGACGTGCCGCTCAGTCACAGCGGAAAAGCTTCCATTTCGGCCGGGCAAACGGATTGCGGACCGTTGCTGCCTCCATGTCGAGGCTCGCGGAACGGCCATTGATGCTGAACAACAGCTTGTACTGGGTCTCGGTCCTGGGCTGGACCTGCGCTGACTCAAGCAGCCGGAACCAGGCCCAGGGGCCCGTGAATGCCTGGTTTTCGCCGGCGCTGCCGGATGCTCCGAAACTGACCGTCGCCTCCCCGTTGGCAGGTCCAGGCCAGGCCATCGAAACCGGGCGAGGCAGCTCATTCCGGTATACCAGTTCCTGTCCGTCCATTTTCAGCGTGAACCGGCTGGAGGATTTGTCCAGATCGTCGGCTGTCAGCTTGAACCGCACCTCGGGCTGCTGGGCGCTCTGCTTGGTGAAGAAGGTTTCACGTATCAGCTGCGCCTGCTGAAACCGCTGCAGGATGCCGGGAATGTTTACCGCGTCGCCGGCACCTTCGCGCCAGCGCCACGTTGCCGGCGCCGTATCCACCCTGGACTGCAGGTTCTCGCTGAAGAAACTGTCGTACACACCGCCATAACCGAACAGTCGACCGAAATCGGCCAACTGCACATCCACGCCACTGCCAAAAGGATAGCGTCCCTTGACGGCATCGCGGCACTCACGCAGTACCTGCTCCTCGTAGTGCCGGCGCAGGTCGGAACCGTCCTTCGTCACGGCCTGGGTATTGCCGTGCTCGCCGAGCTGCGCCAGGATTTGACCAAATGCCGGCGGCTGCAGTGTGACTTCGTCCTGCAATGCCCGAATGGCATCCGACAGCCCCGCCTTGACCTGATCGGCGGCCGGGCCGCCATCGGTGCGGCTGGCCTGGTCCGTCAGCTGCTGGATCTTGCCGAGTTTGGCAAGCACGTCGTCGATGGGGGCAGGCCCTCCGCCACCATCAACCAGCTGGTGGTAGTGCTCGAAATGCCTGGTGACCTTGGCTCCCGGCACGTCGTCTGGATCGGAGGACGCCCCGTCGCCGCCGACCATCTGTGATGCGAGCCCGCCCAGTGTCGCACCAACCATGGCCTTGGCCTTGGCGGCAGCTGCGGCTGATGCCGCTGCTGCAGCCGCTGACTCCGGATCCTTGCGCAGCAGGTTGGTCTGCTTTTCCACCGCCACATAGAACTTCTTCAGCGGCGAGCCTGTTGGATGCGACAGCTGGCGCCACAGCTTCGCCGTGTCCTGGTCGCCGTTGGTCGGACGTGGGCGCACATCGAGCAGCAGCGCGTCCCAGGCAAGAATGTAATCGTTTTCGTAAAGCTCATTGACTTCACGCATGATGCGCGGCAATTCTTGGGGCGACGGCGCGACGTTGTCCAGCACCCAGCGATTTGCCTCAAACCGCAGCAAAAGAGCGGCCTTGCCGGAGGTCTGGATTTCATCGAACACGGCCTTGGTATACAGCGCCGGCAGCGGCTCACTCAGCTTGGTGCCACTGACACGCACCAGAACGCTTTCGCTGCCCAGACCCGCCATGACATCCGGCCGCAGCGGCTTGTGCTTGCGATTACTGCCATATTCCTGTTTGAGGTTGCTGTACATCACCAGCGACAGCGACCGGTCGCGCAGGGAGTCACGGGCACCGGCCACCAGATCCTTGTCCTCCGCGAGCGGCTGCAGGCGCCCCTTGTCTTCCAGCAACGCGGCGAAATGCTCCTGCAGCTGGTCGCGCACATCAGGATCGCGGGGGAACAGGCGTTGCCACTCCTGTGTAGCCAGATACCCGATCAGGTCGCCATCCAGCTTCTCCGGCCTCGACAACATGAGGTAGGCCTTGAGGCATTCATACAGAAGTTCAGGCTGCGCCGTACTCGCGCGCAGGCACATGCTGAACCGTTCGCCGAGAGCCGGCAGCAGGGAGCGGCTCAGCGTTCTGATGTAGGCATCACGCGCCGCTTCGCCGACATTGCCACCTTGATATAGACCCCAGCGTACGCGCCAGGGCCGATCGCTGCGGTACTGCTCCGCGGTCTTTACCACGTCCCGCAGTGCGTTGAGACGCGGCAGTGTTTCGGCGATGCCTGCCGCAGACACGGCGCCCGCGGGTGCCGGCGCCTGCTCATACGCCGTCAGCGCTGCCGAGACCTGCTGGAGATAGTTGCGGTTACCCGCGTTGCTGAGCAGCAGCGCCGCGAGGCCGAGCACACCCAGCAACAGACATGCTGCGTACCCGGCGTACTGCAGGCCCAGCAGTCGCAGTTCCAGGCGACGGTTGACCCCGGCAAGTCCCGCTTCGGGAATCACCACATCCCTGAGCAGGCGCTCGATGAAATAGGAGCGTCCGGTGGGTGCCGGCGCGACCGCCTGCGCATCCAGGCCGAAGGTGCGCGCAATCGACCCCATCATGCGATCGATCGGCGTCGACTCCTGGGTGCCGCTGGTGAAGTACACACCCCGCAGCAGCACGCTGGCGTCGTAGGTGGTTGCACTGAAGGCCTCGCCGACGAATGCCGTCAGCGCGGACCTGAGCGAGGCCATCTGCTGCGGGAATGCCAGGATCGCCGCACGTCGTCTGGGGTCGCGATCGGTTTCGATCCTGCCGACGAGGCGTTCATGCAGACGCGTGATCAGCGCGTCGAAATCCGCACCAAAGCCCGCCGCAGCCGCACCATTCTCGCTCTGCTCGATCGGGAAGGTGGTGCCCCACACCTGGGCCCGGCCGTCCTGCGCAAGCTCGTCGAAATACTCCGTAAAACCAGCCACCAGGTCGCACTTGGTGACCAGGAAGTAAACCGGCAGCCGGATCTTCAGGCTCCGGTTCAGCTCCTCGAGCCGACGCCGCACGGCCGCCACATGCGCGGCCCGGGCGCGATCATCCAGCAGGATGAGATCCGAAGCGCTCATGGCCACCAGGATGCCGTTGATGGGTCGGCGACCGCGATAGCGCTTCAACAGCTTGAGGAATTCCGCCCACCCGGCGCTGTCCGCGGCCGCGTCCGAATCCTGGGTCGTATAGCGGCCCGCGGTGTCGAGCAGCACCGCCTGGTCGGTGAACCACCAGTCGCAATTGCGCGTGCCGCCCACGCCGCGCAATGCGCCGGCACCAAATTTCTGCGCCAGCGGAAAGCGCAAGCCGGAATTGACCAGCGCAGTGGTCTTGCCGGAGCCGGGCGGCCCGATGATGACGTACCAGGGCAGGTCGTAAAGATTGGTGCCGCGCGACTTGCGCAGGGTTTCCACGGCTTCGGTGAAGCGTTCGCGCAACTGCCGCGCATCCGGCGATTCGCCACCTGCCGCGCCCGCTGCACCCGCGCCCTCCGACGGTGCCACGACAGCTGCAGCAAGGTTGTTGTTGGAACGCTGCGCGCGCAACGCGCGCAGCTGCAGCCACACCGCCCAGCACACCACCAGCACCAGAATGCCGATCAGCCGGCCGGTGGTCGATTCAAACGGCTTGAACGAACCCAGCGCCAGATAGGGGCCGCCAAACCAGACGATCAATGACAGCAGCAGCAGGCCGATCAGCGCCAGCAGCCATACTTGTTTCAGAAAGCGGAGCACGCTCACCCTCCCCCGAGCTGTACGATTTCGACGCGGCGGTTTTTCGCCCGGTTCTCCGGCAGATTGGCCGGCGTATAGCTCGGCCGTGTGTCACCGAGCCCGACCGCTTCCAGCCGTTCGGTGCCGCCCAGAGGTCTTGCCAGCCGGTCCCTCACGGCCCGGGCCCGCGCCAGCGACAGCACCTGGTTGTTCCCGAAAGTCAGCGAATGCACCGGTTGATCGTCGGTGTGCCCGATGACCGTCACCCTGCCGGTGGTGCGCGCCAATGCGTTGCCCACGGCATCCAGCACCGGCACGAAGCGGGCATTGATCGCGGCGCTGCCCGAACCGAACATCTCGCTGCCGGAGATGGTCACGACCGTACGATCTGCCTGCTCCTTGACCTGCAACTGGCCGCTCTGTTCCTGCGATTTCAGCAGTTCCTTGAGACGCTCCCCCGCCGGGGCAACAGCCGACTGCGCATACATGGGCTCGAGGCCAATGCCGGCCAGCGAACCGGTCACCGGTTCCGAGCGCCTGCCCATGCCCGCGTACAGGATCACGAAAGTGACGATCAATATCGCCACCGTGCCCAATGCCACGATCCACAGCGGCACAAACCGTACCACGCGATTGCGCCGGTCCGTGAGACCTGCCCAGCGCACCGACAGCTCCTGCGCCACCGGCCCGCGCTGCATGCGAATCCGCTGGTACAGGTCGCGCTGCACATCCGCCAGTCGTGCCGCACCCCGGTCATCCAGCCGGTAGCGTCCCTCGAAGCCCAGCGAGAGGCAGGCGTACATCAGCTCCATCAAATTGATGTAACGCGGCGGGTCGACGACCACCCGCTCCAGAATCTGGAAGAATTTCTCGCCACCAAACGCCTCACGGTGAAAAACCACCAGCAGGGACTGGGACGCCCATTCGCTTTGCGCGCCCCATGGGGTGTTGAGCACTGCCTCATCGATCGCGGTACAGAGCGCGTAGCGTGCCGCGATCAGATCCTCATCGCCGGTCCCGGCACCGCGAGCCCGGGTCTCGAACGCGCGCATTTCCTCGATGACCTGCCGGCGCAATCTGCCCACGTCGGCAACGGCCACAGTGCCACGCAGGCGCTGCGCCAGCACCAGCAACGGCGTTGCGGCCGACAACAAGCCGTTGCTGCCGGTGCCAATGAACTCGGCCAATGCGGGCGGCACCGGGGCCTGCAAGCCAACTGGTGGCAACGGCGGTGATGCCGGAGGACGCGCAGCGGGCGCTACAGGCGGCAGCACGGGAGCAGGACCCACCGGGGGCAACGGCGCCGGTGACGCGCCAGGCGTCACCGGTGGGCGGCGCGCGGCGCCTGCCGGTCGGATAATCGTGCGGTCGCCAGCCGGGTCATCTGAAGCTGCCATTGGTTACCCCCTGATCGCCCAGAATTCCAATGACAAACCGGGAAAGTTTCCCGATACATGAAATGCCACGCCGCCGGAACTGCCGATCTGCGCCCACAGTTCGTGCGCCTGGTCCAGGCTGAAATACGCAAAACCAGTGTGGTAGGGAATCTGCCGGGGTGCCACGGGCAGGCTGCGCAGCGCTATCCCGGGCAATGACAGCATGACCAGGTCCCGGATCTTTTCCACCGGTCCGATCTTGGTCTGCATCGGGAAGAGCCGGCGCAAGTCCTCGGCTGCCACATCCGCCCGCACGGCGAGCACGAACTCCGCCGAACCAAACAGCGACTTGTCCGCAACGACGGCGACACTGATACCGAATTTCTTCGCTTCCACGGGGATCGAAACGGCGCTGGCATCCAGCGTTGCACTGAAGACCGTACGCAGCGCCGCGAACACCGGTTCGAAGCTTTGGCGAAGATTGTCGTGGCGATAGACCTGCAGGGGCACCGGACGGCGGGTACGCGTCGTCAGCGTGGACAGTTCGCCTGCGATCTGTACCAGCCAGATATATGCATCCTCCGGATGGACGGCACCGCTTGCCACCAGATGGGTAACCAGGGGCTCGTAGCGGTTTACCGCCTGCAGCAGCAGAAAATCCGCGATTTCCGCAGAAGCAGCACGACCCGTGGCCACCGCGCGCTGCGCCAGTGCCTCACCGCGCTGGTGCAGCATGCCCTGCAGTTCCGTCAGGAACGACGACACGCGCGGCGCAGCGCTGCTGACCAGTGCCGTCGGGATGAAACGATCGTCCAGCACGACCTGTCCATCCGCCCGCCGCTCGGTGACATGCGCGACTGGAATGCGTGCGTAGCCTTCCGGCGGCAGACTGTCGGGCACCAGCCGCGCGCGCAGCGGCGCCACCTCGATGGCGGCATCGCCCTCCTCGCCGGCAATCACGCTGCGCGCGTTCTCGATCCGCACGCTGTGCCGCGCCAGCGCATCCGGGCGTTCGGCACGGTCTGTCTCGACGGCACCGGAGCGGCGGATCGGCACCGCCAGATGAATGATTTCGTCGCGCAGGTCGGCAGGCACCTCGAACGGCATCGGCAACGGATCGTCCTCGGGCATGGTGAACGGTGTGCCATCGGGAAACACCCCGCGCACACGCCGCAGCGCCAATTTGCCGACGGCCAGCAGGTCGCGTTCGATTTCCAGCTGCAGAAGTCCCCAGCCATTGCTGCGCAGACCTGCGCAACGGGCCTCGACATAGCGTTCGAGAAAACGTTCCTGTTGCTGAAAGTGCTGCGGTCGAAGGAACAGTCCTTCCGACCAGACGATCTTGCTGTTGGTTGTCATTCAATGTCCGATGCTGATGGCAACGCTGGTCCGCGCCAGCAACACATCCAGGTCCACTTTCGGGATCCTGGTGATCGCCTTGCCTTCGGCTGGCGGCGCCACGTCATAGGTCGCGCGCCATTGCGCATTGCGCAGATCGCGGTAGGCCGCTATCACGGCGAAACTGCGCGCCTGCGGCAAGGCCGTGAACACGTAGTCCTGGCTTTCGCCCGGCTTCAACTCGAATTCCTGCGACGCCAGCAGATCCGCAGCCAGGGTCTCCTTGTCGTGGTCGTACAGCGCAAAAAACTCGGCCGACTTGAAGGCCTGATCCTGCTTCAGGACATAGACCCTCACCACCAGTGGCGACGGCCGGCCATTGCCATCGGGATTGGCATCGCTGGCGGCACGCAGGTGCGCAATGAACTGCTGCGGCGGACTTACAGGCGGTGGCGGTGGCGGTTTACTGGCACAGCCATCCAGCAGCAGCACGGCCAGGCCAACCATGGCACCCGCAAGCAGGCGGCCCGATGACCAGCCCGGACTTCTGACTCGATTCGACATGGCCCGATTACTCCCTTGCCCTGCGCGCGTCGCGGTGTCGCACCGTGCGACGAATGCGCTCCAGCGCCTGTTCATAGGCGGGAGCAAATTCCACGCCAAACAGCCGCCGGAACGCTTCTTCCCGATCATTACCCACCTGCTCACGGAAATACTGCACGTAACTTTCCCATTGCCGCCCTCGACCGCCCAGCCGGATTCCGGCCTCGGTCGTGTCGACCTTGCGCTCCGGATCAAGCCGCTCGATGAGTTTATCGAAGGCCTGACGCATCGCGTCGAGCATCGCAAGCTGATGGAAGCGCGCCTCGTCCATCGCATCCGCCATCGCCTGATCCAGCGGCAGCACGCCTGGCTGCCGCCGCCGGAAGAGCTCATGCAATGCATCTTCCGCATTGGGCGCGTATTTGATGGGGTTGGGATCCGAGGGGACGCGCTGGGTTGTCGACACCCGGAATCGCGTGCGGATTTCATTGCGTACCTGCAGCAGCTCGATGACGCCGGCGAGGCAGGCGTAGATGGAGCGGCCTAGTGCGTCGACATCGCCGGGCTGCAACTCCTGCACCCTGAGTCCCAATGCAGCAGTCACGGCTTCCAGTCCGGAACCCGGCGTGACCTGTGGCACGATGCCGGCGTGGCGCGGGGGTGGCGGAGCCGGCTGGCTCGGCGGCGCGGGTTGCACGGCCGGGGGCTTGCCGAACTGGGGAAGGCTGGTGCGATCCCAGTTGTCAGGTATGAAATTCCCGCCGGGCGGCGGTTCAACGACACCCCGAAGCTGTGGCGCCCGGAAGCTGTCGTTGAGCGCGGAACCGTGCGAAAGAATACCGCCAAAAGGCGCCGATTCAACCGGGCGGTGCCCGGGACCGCCCAGCCCCTTCAGCGGATCGAGGCTGACAAACTCCTGGTCGAGCAACAAGGGTGACAGTGGCACGCCGGGGTCACGCGACCCGGTCGCATCAAATTGCTCCGCGACCCCGCTGACCGGCGCCGCCACCGTTACCGCCGGTCGCGTTGCACTCAGACGTACTGCGATTTCGTATTCATCGATGAAGAGCCGGTCCCCTTCCTTCAGTGGAAACGGCTCGTTGAGCGACAGGTCGATCTCCGGCTTGTTGACCGCGACCAGATTCGTGCCACGCTTCTCGATAAAGAAGAGCCCGCTCATGAACCGCACGGCGGCGTGGACGCCGTGAATGTGCTGGTCGGGAATCACCCACTCGTTGCCGGGCGCGCGCCCGATGCATCCGCCCTGGATGCTGAAGACATGGCTTCGCTGGGCGCCAAACCGCGCGGCTTCCGGATTGAGGATGTCGAGTATCAGGAACATCCGGCCGCTCAGCCGATCAGCACGGTCGGGCAACCCAGGACGATCGTGCCGCCATGAGCTGTGGGATCGCCAAGGCGCGCAGCGGGCTTGCCGCCGATCAGCACTGTGGGCGACCCCATGATGACGACGTCCGGCGGACCCACGCATACACATTGGCTACCCAGCGTCGCGGCCGGCAGCATGCCGATCAGGACCGTCGGTGCGCAGGGCGGGAGAATCGGTCCGCCGACATGCGGCACGATCCCCGTCACCATCGGGCAGACATGCATGTCGCCTATGCGCGCCGCGGGCATCATGGCGGCGGCCCCCCGGCAGCCGGCGCGAACACGCCGAGCGCCCGCTCCAGCCAGTTGCTCAGGCGCGGGCCGAACTGTCTGGGTTCGCGCGTCGCCAGCAGGCAAAGCGCGGCAAAACAGGCATCTGCAGTAAGGAACTCCTTGGGCGGCACCACCGCATAGCCAGGCGGCGCCAGGCTGCCGCCGCTGAACGCAGCGGCAGCGGCAAGCCAGGCGCCGGCGGTATCGAACTTGCCCGCCTCTGCATGCTCCATGGCTGCCTGCCGGGCGGCATCGCCGCCATCCGCCACCCAGTGTTCGGCCGCTCCCAGGCAGGCGGCATCGGCCGGCGGCAGCGGTGCACGTTCGGCATCACGCTTGAAGCATTCGCAGGCCCAGGCCAGCGCATAACGCTTGGGCAGCACCCGCAGGAGGATGCGTACCGCATCCACCTGCAGGCGCTCACGCATCAGCACCCGCAGCAGTTCGTTGAGGTTGCGCGCCGTGGCGGCAAGGCGCAGCGCGTCCTCGCTGACTTCCAGTCCTGCCACCAGCGCAGCAGGAGATTGGTCGGATTTGGGGTCGAGACCTGGGATCATGGCGCTGCCTCAACCGATCATGGTGATGCCGCCCTTGAGCTTGGCCATGGCATCGGCGGTCAGTTCCAGCATGGTGCCCTTCACCGTGGTCTGCAGGCCCTTGATCTGTACCTGCACGTTCGAGGACACGTCGACCTTGGTATCCCCGGAGACCTTCACCTCGAGCGACTTGATGTCGACCTTGGTGTCGCCGCTGATCTTCACCTCCATCGCCGTGGCCTCGATCTTGGACGTGCCCTTCAGGGTGATCTTGTCGCCGCTGATCTCGATTTCTCCATTCTTCTTCATGACGATCTTCGACTGCCCGGTTTCGAGCTTGATCTCGTCGCCAGCTGTAAGGGTGTACTTCTTGCCGATATCGCGCTTTTCGTTCTCCTTGATATCGGAAGTCAGGTCGTGCTTGATGGTGGTCTTCTGGTCGTTGCCGACAGTCAGACTGCCGTTCTGCTCGACCTGGATCAGCAGGTCGCGCTCCGCGTGGATGAGGATTTCCTCGTTGCCCTTCTTGTCCTCGAAACGCAGTTCGTTGAAGTTGTCGGCGCTCCCGCCCGCACTGCTGCGCGACTTGATGCCGGACTGGGTGGCACTGCCCGGCAATGCATATGGCGGCGGTGATTCGGCGTTGTAGACACGCCCCGTGATGATCGGACGATCCGGGTCGCCTTCCAGAAAATCCACCAGCACTTCCTGGCCGATGCGCGGAATGTAGATCGCGCCCCAGTTCTTGCCGGCCCAAAGCTGGGCCACACGGACCCAGCAGGAACTCTTTTCATCGCGTTGGCCTACGCGGTCCCAATGAAACTGCACCTTCACCCGGGCGTGCTTGTCGGTATGAATCTCATCACCAGCCGGGCCCACAACCATCGCCGTCTGGGCGCCATGCACCACCGGCTTGGGTGTCAGCCTGGCTGGCCGGAATGGCGCCCGGGCGTCGAGTGCCTCCACCGACACCGACACCGAGGCCTCGGCGCGCGCCGAACCCGAAACGTACTGGTGGCCGGTGAACGCATAGTGCGCACTCAACACCAGGTAATGGATATTGAGATCCTTGCGAGGGCAATCCGCCAGCTCAAAGCAGTGGCCGGGAGCCGGCCCCAGCGAATCGCCATGTCCGCGCGCCAGCATCTGCAGCAATTGCAGCTCTTCGATGCGCACCTTGGCCAGCGCGCCGGTAGTCCCTGCATCCAGTTTGGCAGGCTCTGCCGGATAGTCGAAGATCTCGAAATCGGCGTGCGGATGTTTGCGCGCGATGGTTGAATTGCGCAGCAGCGATAACTTGGGCTTTTCGAAATCGAAGTCGGTGGTTGCATAGGTTCCCGTCAGCACCTGACGGGACACCGACCAATCGCGCAGATAGCCATTCTTGTCGCCGACATCCAGCGGGGCGCCAGGCGGGTGGTAGTGGATTTTCTCGTGACCCTCGAGGCTGTTGTCCTGCGCCACGCTGTCGGACAGCACCATGAAGTGCTTGCCCTCTTCGTGCCGGAAGTAATAGTGAATGCCCTCGTGCTCCAGCAGCCGGCTCACGAAGTTGAAATCGGTCTCGCGGTATTGGACCGAATATTCAAGGTGCCCTGGCTCTTGCTTGAGCTCCAGCTTGTAATCGGAGAAATGGTGCTGACCCTTGGCAATCTTTTCGAAGATGCCTATGGCCGACATGTCCTGGAAGATCCGGCAATCGGCCGCCAGTGTCAGGAACCAGATCCAGGGCCGCAGCACGATGTGGTATTCGTGGAAGCGATCGACGTATCCCACCTGGGCAAACTCGGCCACCAGCCCATGGAAGTAACGCTTCGCTCCGTCCCGCTCGACACAGGTCACCGTGATGCCCTGGCCCAGGATCTTGTCGGCATCCAGCTGGCCGTTCTCGCACAGGACGCTCACGGAATATTCGAATGGCTGACTGACGCGCTCGACACCGTTCATCTGGTGAAAGAGCAGCTTGTCCTTGGCCAACGTGGCAGGAGTGGAAATCGAAAAGCTGTGATCGCTCTGGGAGGTACCGGGCATGTTCGCGGTTTCCTTGAAATCCTTGTCGTGGTCTATTCGACCGCCACCAGTCGCAAGCAGCCCTCTTCATCCTTCGAATAGAAATACAACCCGTCGGTATCCTGACCTTCGGCCACTATCACCGGTATGACGCTTTCAAACTTCTGCTTGGCAATGGCGGTCGCAGCGACCTCATTGATACTATGGGTTTTTATGAATTCAGCCCAGCGCCGGTCTCCCCTATCGATCCGGCAGCCCGAGCCCGTCGCACGACGCATGAGGTTCAGAAACTGGAAGTAGTCGTATTCAACTACCTTGGCTCGCGCCATGCTAAGCCCCTTAAACGCAAGAAGACCCGGTACGCCAGCAAAAAACCCTTGGGTATCAATGATTGCCGGTCATTTTATCAAGTGTCGGATACTACACTACTCCCCCGCAAGACCGCTAACGGGGGCAGCGGACCGATATGACGAGCCCGGTCACATCTTCGCCACGTTCTTTTCTCAGGGTCGCCAGGGTAATGGCAGGTTCCCCGAACCCACCCTGCATGAGGGTACGCCGTACATACTGCGCGTCATGGCAATACCGGCCATGCGGCTGCAGCAGGTAGTCGTTGCCTCCGCTGTCCGCAGGCATTGCTTCCAGGGAACAGAGCAGCAGCCCACCCGGCCTCAGGGTCTTGCGGGCCGCGGCAAAAAACTCCACCAGATCGCCGAAGTACTCCAGCGTGTCCGCCACGACAACCACGTCGAAATCCCCGGGGCACGCACCCATGAATTGACATAGTTCGGACTCATGCAGGTCGTCGTACAGCCCGCGTTGCCGGGCCTTTTCCAGCATCGCGGGCGACAGATCGACGCCGACCAGCCACTGTGCCGAGGACCGCAATAACGGCGCGCACAGTCCCGTGCCGCATCCGGCATCCAGTATCCGCGCCTGTCCCGACTGATATTCCGGCTCGTTGGCCAGCAGGTCGGTCAGCAGTTGCGGCGCCTGGTAACCCAATGCGGCCAGGGTGGTATCGAAGGTCTCCGCAAAGCGCTCGTAGAGATGCTTCACGTACTCGGGCGAAGCGCGCGACGGGATGTCCCTGCCCATCGTCGCGGCTGCCATGTGCCGGGCGGTCGGGTCATCGGGAAATCGCGTTTTCCAGAGGTCGAGAATTCTTGCCAGCTCGTCCATGCGCCGCGTCCGCTGCAACAGATTGACCAGGCTTTCCAGCGCATTCCGGTAGTCGGGGCCCGGCTCCGTGGAATCTGCCTGGCAATCGAGCACGCGCAGGAAGCAGGCAATGGCTTCCTCCATGCGTTTGGCACGCCGGTGCAGGACACCGAGGTTGTGCCAGGCTGCCATCAGATCAGGCTCGAGCTTCACCGCGGACTCGTAGCAGACCCGTGCCTCATCCCGTCGGCCGCTGGCCATCAGGATATTGCCCAGATTGGTCCATGCATGCTGATTTCCCGGCGCTTTCAGCAGCGACTGCTGCACCAGCTGCAAGGCTTCCGCTGGCCGCTGCCGCTGGAAGTTGAGCATGCCCAGGTAATGCAGCGCGTCCGGCTGATCGGGGTCGGTCTCCAGCACCCTGCGATAGATGCTTTCTGCAAAGTCCAGGTCGCCACGCTGGTGGCGCAGCATGGCCTCTTGCAAGCTGTCCGCGGGCGTCCGGGTCATTCGACGAGCATCAGGATGCCGATCCCGATCGGACATTTCCGGTGGATCTCATCGTCTCAGTGGTTCGGGTGGCACATTGCCGTATTTCAGGTAAGGCGGTGGCGGATCCTGGTACACCACACCAAGCGCAGCAGTGCAGAAGCGCTCGGCCGCCCGGTAGTCTTCGTCCTGGTTGATGTTGTTTGGATACAGTGCGGGCTGATCCGGAAAGTTGTACAGCAATGCATCGAGCACGTTCAGCCGCACGGATTTCAGGCTCTTGCCGGGCATGTGACCCGGGATTTCAATAGTCAGCGGAGAGCGCAAAAACTCCGCAAGGGCTTTCAGGCTGCGCGGTGTTCCCATCAGTCCAAGTGGACCCAACGCTTTGGCGAGTGCCTCGCCAGTCGTTGCTGCGGCCGCTGCTGCGAGAAAACGGTCTTCATCCACCGCGGAGCCAAGCGCGGCATCGGCAATCGTGGCCGCTTCCACATTCTTCCAGCCGGGCTGCCTTCGCAGTCTCTCGACAGCATCTTTTGCCTTCGGGAATTTTGACTTTGCCACCAGCAGAAATGCCTCCTCGCTGGGTTCTTTCTCCAGAACCTTCGTGAAGGCCTCCCCGAAAGGGATCAGGTCGCGCTGGAGAACCAGTTTGCGCAGAGCCTCCATGGCTGTCTCGCGACCGGCATCCTGCCGGTCCAGTCCAGGGCCGGCCAGCAATGCAATGATGCGCTGATTGCGCAATGTATCCGCGCCCCTGGCCGTGAGCGGGTCGGTGCTGCGTCCGATGTCCACCAGCAGCTTGACGATGTTTTCGCGTACATCGGGATTTCCAGCGCCCAGTTCCCTTCCAAGGACTTCCAGAGCCGCATCATCGGGTTGGCCGTCGACGAAGACTCCCTTCGATGGAGCCACAAAATCTTCGCCACGCCTGAAGGCGTCTATGTAGTCTTGAGCGCTTGTCGACATGGCAGTCCTCTGGGTACTGTAGTTGCTTGCCCCCTGCGCCACCAGCACACTGAGCAGGACAAGCAGCGTTGCAAGGCCTTTCATGACGACTGCTTCATGTGCGTGGAATCTTGTCCCACTGATTCTCGGTCGCCGTCGTTCCGGCCGGATAGTTCTTCTTGCGCGGACAATAGCGCAGCCGGTAGTCGGTCCAGGATTGGTCGAAGTGCATGAAATCCGTCCGGTCGACAATATCCGCAAGCTCCAGCGCCCGATGTCCGACCTCATGAAGCACCGTCCACTTGGTCACTTCCAGTGATGCACTGCCCTCGATGATCAGGATCGGGTCGCTGCTCCATCCCGCAGCCGGAAATTCAATCGTCTCGCCCGCCGCGTGGGCCTTGGTCAGCGGGGCACAGGTGATGGTATTGCCCGCCAGGGCGGTAATGCTGATCGTCTCCTGGTTCGCTCCCGTACCAACCGGTGGCTGGTTGCCGACCTGGAAATACGTGGAATCCGCCGTAACGACCAGGGACGTATCGCCCACTGCAGCGCTGGCGCTGAGATAGTATACCGACTTCATGTCGCGAACGATCGCCACTCGAACTTTGGTACCGGTGCCAGTCATCGCGGTGCCGATGGCGGTAAGGTCGGTTCCTCCGCCTGCCTTGATGTCGTAGGTGACCGTCGCCGCGCCACCAGCCAGAGTCACGGGCGTAACGGCGTTGCCGCTGTCGAAGTTGGTGATGTTGTATTTGACGACCGCTTCCTTCAGCTTTGCATTCGCCTTCGTTGCGTGTGCCGCGTAGTCGGCCGTCGGAAAACGAAGATTGGTTCCCGCCGTGGTCTTGTCGAACTTGGCCACCACGACGTCCACTTCCCTTTCCTTGTACACATG
>JAATEY010000333.1 GCA_015655465.1 Gammaproteobacteria bacterium
CACGTGGCTCGAAACCGCGCCGCTGCTGCGGATGCTGCCGCACGAAAACGCGCGACGACCGTATCCATTGTCATGGGACGAACAGCGGCTCTTGTTCAGCGAACTGGATGGTCATCTGGCGCATATGGCGCTATTCAAGGTGAATACCGGGACGCGCGAACAGGAAGTCGTGCAGTTGAGGTGGGACTGGGAAGTGAAGCTACCCGAGGTGAACAGGAGTGTGTTTGTGATTCCGGCCAGCGTCGTGAAGAACAAGGCTGATCGTGTCGTCATCCTGAACGACGTCGCGCAGTCGGTGATCGAATCGATGCGCGGCCAGCACGCTACACATGTGTTCACGTATGACGGTCACCCGGTGACCGGCATCAACAGCTCGGGCTGGAAGGCGGCGCGACGGCGCGCCTCGGCGCGGTATCTGGAAGTGATGGAAACGCCCTGCCCGCAGGGATTCCGGCGCATCCGAGTGCACGATCTTAAGCACACGTTCGGCCGGCGACTGCGCGCGGTCGGGGTGAGCTTTGAAGATCGGCAGGACTTGTTAGGGCACAAGTCCTCGCGCATCACCACGCACTACTCGGCGGCCGAGATCACCAACCTGATCGACGCCGCAAATCGGGTGTGCCAGACATCGTCCCGCAAAAGTCCCGCAATCGTGCTGCTGCGCCCCAGCAGCTAGACGTTAAGTGCTTGAAATAATGGTGGAAAGGGAGGGACTCGAACCCTCGACCCCGGCATTATGAGTGCCGTGCTCTAACCAGCTGAGCTACCTTTCCGGCCGCCCCTGAACGGGGCCCACGCCCGTGGGTCGCGGATTGTCCGGGTCGGGCCGGGAAGGTGTCAAGTCGGCACGGGGAACCGGCCGAAAATCGTGCTCAGCCGCCCAGCGCCTGTCGCAAACCGGCAAGTTCGCCCGCTGTCTCCTGCAGTGCCTTCCGGCACTCGTCGGGGCTGAGGCCCAGCCGCGCGCTCGCGGTGGCCTGCTGCAGGTGAATTTCCAGCGCTGCCGGATCGGCGTGGAATGACACCAGCACATCCGCAATGGTCAGCACATCGGTAAGGTCTGGCGTGTCGGAACCTTCGCGTTCGATGTCCTCGAAATGCTCCACCGCATCGACGATTTCCGGCGCAATCTCCCAGCTCTCCAGCACGGCCTTGGCGATGGAAGTGTTCCAGTCGCGGACGATCTGCTGATAGGACTCGGCATCCGAGAACAGCGCGGGATGATTCACCGCGCGCGTGAGGATATAGACGCGCCCCATGCCGTGCATGAGGCCGGCCAGCAGGGCCTGGTCCGCATTGACCTTGGTCCAGCGGCGCGCCACCACATATGCCATGGCCGCAACCTTGACGCTGCGCTCCCACAAGTCGTTGAGCGGTTTGCGGATGGGCTGCAGTGCCGGCGCATTCTTGATCTGGTCCATCGCGTAGGCGAGCGACACGGTGCGGACGTTGGAGAAACCGATGCGCGCAATGGCGCTCTTCAGTTCGGTGATCCGGTTGCCGTTCGGATTGAGTGCGGCGGAGTTCGCCACCTGCAGCAACCGGGCCGCCATGGCCGGTTCGGCGCTGACCACCTTGGCGATCTGGCCGGTGTCGCAATTGTCATCGGCCAGCACCTTGCGGATACGCACGGCGACATCCGGGAACGAAGGAATCTCGATCTTGCCCGCAGACATCTCCAGGGCCAGCTTCTGCACGAAGGCAAAGGCTTCCTTGTTGGTTGGGCCTGCGATATTTCCCTGTTGCTGAGCTGACATAATGCCCCGTCCTGATTAGTCCTGATGCCTGGAAGGATTGTGCAGCCGTGTGAGCAGCGCGGCTTCGTGCCGCGTCACACCACAGGCAGAAACTATGTCGACCGCAGCGGAGCCGTTGCGGGCCATCTGCAGGGCGAGGTCGTACCCGCGCTGCGCCGACCCGGCACTGACTGCCGCCAGCTGCTGCCGGTCTTCGATACGCGCCTGCAGGGCGCGGACCTGCATGGTCAGCTGCAGCGCGTGATCCGACAGGGCACGCGTTTCGCCGCGCGACTGATCGAGTTCCGAGAACAGGCGCTGCATGTCCTGCCGGCCGGTGCGGCGCCAGCGCCCGAGCGCAACGGCGAAGGCCAGCAGCGCCAGTGCCAGCACCAGGGCACGCATGCCGTAGAAGGCCAGCTCGTTCTGTTGAAAAAGTGCGTTGAATTGCATGATCCGACACCACCGTAAACTGCGGGCCGACAACAAATCGGCGCATGACTTTGGTTCAGCAGTATTCGTGCCAGCCCAGGGTCAGGCGCCAAACATCGCGCGCAGTTGCTGCGTTTCTTCCAGCGCTTTGTGAAGCGCGTCACTGCAGTTTGCACGCGTCAGGCCCAACCGCTTCCACAGCGGCTCGGCCTGCAGAAAAACATTGGCGAGGTGAATCTGGTCCAGGTAGTCGGTGCGCGACGGGGGCAACAGGTCGGCCAGCACGACAGCTGCCGCCAGCACATCCGTCAGGCCGGGCGGGCCGGCGAGAGAGCGCTCCGGATTGCCGTAGTCCAGGATCGCCTGGCTGAAACCGGCAGGCATTTCCCAGCTGGCAAGCAGGCCTGCACTCACCTTGCCAGCGCAATGCTCCATCACGCTTTCGGCGAAGCCCGGCTGCTCCAGCAGCCAGGGTGTCCTGTTGAGCCGCAACAGCACATGCAGGCGCCCGACCACGTGCAGCAGGCCGGCCAGCAATGCGACGTCCGTTGCGACCACCGGCCGCTGCGCAGCGAGCGCCCGCGCGATGGCGCCAACCACCACGCCACGCCGCCACAATGCGCTGAAGCGCTCGCGCAGCGCACTGCGCTCGTCGGCATTGCGCAGCTGTTGCACCACGAAAGCCAGCACCGCCGCACGCACCAGGTTGCTGCCAATGCGCTGCACGGCTGCACGCAGGTCACGTGCCGGCTGGGCGGCGGGATTGAATATCGCGGCATTGGCGATGCGCAGCACCTGCATGGACAGGGCCGGCTCGAAGCTCACGGCCTGCACTATCTGGTCTGCGTCCACATGCGCATCGTTGAGCAGGCGCTGCAACTGCAGCGCCGCATCCGGATAACCCGGCCACTGCACCCTGCCACCTGCAACCTCTGCGGCCAGCGCCTGGAGAATTTCGTCTTTCTCGCGCTGGAATGGCTCGGCCACGCCGACCGGTGGAATGACCTGGCTCATGGTGCCGCGGGCTCGCTGCCTTCGATCACCAGCACGACGCGGCGATTGGCATTGCGCCCGTCGGGTGTGGCATTGGGCAGCGCCGGGCGGAACTCGCCATAGGCGACCACCGACAGGCGCCGCGGATCGACACCGCTCTCGACCAGCATGTGGACGACGCTGGCCGCGCGCGCCGCGGAGAGTTCCCAGTTGCTGGCAAAGGCGCCACCGGACACGGGAATGTTGTCGGTATGGCCTTCCACGCGGATGCTGTTCGGAAATGCGCGCAGGGCTTCGCCGAGCATGGTGATGGCAGACTGCGCGTCGCCTGCCAGATGCGCCGCGCCGGAGGCGAACAGGATGTCGGAACGGATTGCGATTTCGACAAAGCCATCGCCGGCCTGCACGTCGACCAGACCCTGCGTGATCAGGGGACTGAGCGCGTCAGTAGCCTGCTGCGCAAGCTGGCGCAACGCCAGCGTCTTCTCACTCGGTGCCAGCTGCACGATCGGCGCCGCCACCGTGGTTGCGGCCTTGTCGCCGATCTGGATCGGCAGGGTGGTGGTGGGCTGGCCACGGAATGCGGCATTGAGCGAGTCGGAAACGACGCGGTACTTGCCCTCGTTCACCGATGAAATCGAATACATCACCACGAAGAACGCCAGCAGCAGCGTGACGAGGTCGCCATAGGGAATGGCCCAGGCCTCGTGGTTCTCGTGTTCCTCGTGATGTCTGCGGCGTGCCATGTTGCGCTCTAGTGCAGGTAGCCCTGCAGGCGGGATTCGATGATGCGCGGATTGTCGCCCTGGGCGATGGCGATCAGGCCTTCGATGATCATCTCCCTGACCTGGCTCTGCGCCAGCGTAGTGGTCTTGAGCTTGTTGGCAATGGGCAGCAGGAACAGGTTGGCCAGGCCGATACCGTAGACCGTGGCGGTGAAAGCCGCGGCGATGCCTGAACCGAGCTTGGCCGGATCGGCGAGATTCTGCATGACGGCCATGAGCCCCAGTACCGCACCGATGATGCCCAGCGTCGGCGCATACACGCCCATGCCCTCGAACACCTTGGCCGCACGGATGTCGGCGGCCTCGCGGGTCTGCAGCTCCACTTCCAGGATGCCGCGGATGGCATCCGGCTCGCTGCCGTCGATGACCAGTTGCAGGCCCTTGCGGATGAATTCGTCCTTTTCATCGCCATGCATGGATTCAAGGCCCAGCAAACCCTGCTTGCGCGAGACCTGGCTCCATTCGACCATGCGCGCGACGATGGCTTGCCCATCCGGCACGGGCGAACGGAACACCCAGGGCAGGATGCGGAATGCACGCTTCATCACCCCACCCGGGGTCTGGATGAGTATTGCGGCAAATGTGCCGACGAACACGATCATCATCGCTGCATACGACACCAGCGAATGCAGCCCCGCACCTTTCAGTATCGCGCCCACGAGCAGCGCGACGAAGGCCAGCAAGATGCCGATGATGCTCAGCAGGTCCATGGCTTATTCAGGCCTCTCTTCTTGCCAGGAACGCAGGCGCGCGCGCAGGCGCACCAGTGCCTGGCCATGCAGCTGGCAGACACGCGACTCGCTGATGCCAAGCACCGCGCCGATCTCCTTCAGATTCAGTTCATCGTCGTAGTACATCGACATGACCAGTCGCTCGCGTTCCGGCAGGCCGGCGATGGCTGCGGCCACCGCGCTGCGCAGCGCACCGCTTTCGGTCTCCAGCAATGGATTGGCCTCGCGATCGGCCACTGCGGCGGCATCGTCGACCTCGTCCATGCTGGAGAGCTGGCAGGCCGAAGAGTCCTGCACGATGCGGTGATATTCGTCGAGCGGAATGCCCATGGCCGCGGCGATTTCCGTATCGCGCGCTTCACGTCCTTCACGGCCTTCGATCTCGCGGATGGCGCTGGCCGCGGCCCGCGATTTGCGGTGCACGGAGCGTGGCGCCCAGTCCTGCTTGCGCAGGGCATCGATCATGGCGCCGCGGATGCGGATGCCGGCGTAGGTCTCAAAGCTGGCACCGCGGTCGGAAGCATAGTGCGTCGCTGCCTCCAGCAGGCCGATCATGCCGGCCTGGATCAGGTCGTCGACTTCCACACTGGGCGGCAGCCGGCCGGCCAGATGGTAGGCGATGCGCTTGACGAGTTCGGCATGCCGGCCAACCAGCACGGTCGCGGAAGCCCCACCAGCCACCGAGCTGTAGGCACTGACCTGATTCATCGCACTGCCTCGAGGCGCGGAACATGCTGCGGCAACAGGCGTTCGATGAAGAATTCCACATTGCCGCGCGGTCCCTGCTGGACCTGCCACCTGCTGGCCTGCCTGGCGATGCGTGCAAAGGCGCGCGCTGCCGGCGACGACGGATAGGCCTGCACCACGCAACGCTGCTCGCGAATGGCGGCACGGACGAATGAATCCTCCGGAATCTCGCCGGCGTAATCGAGCACCACGTCGAGGAAGCGGCTGGTGACCCGCTCCAGCTTGCGAAACAGTGCTTCGCCGGCACCGGGGGCCGCCGACATGTTGGCAAGGATGCGGAAGCGGCGCACCCCGTGGCTGCGATGCAGGACCTTGATCAACGCATAGGCATCGGTGAGCGAGGCGGGTTCATCGCGCAGCACCACCAGCACGTTCTGGGCTGCCTGGCAGAACTGGCGCACGCTGTCGGAGATGCCGGCAGCGGTGTCCACGATCAGCACGTCGAGGCCGGCAGTCAGGTGACTGAAGGCCTGCACCAGGCCAAGGTGTTCGGCAGTGGAAAGGCCGGCCAGGCGTGACACGCCCGACGCGCCGGGAATCACGGCAAAGCCTGCCGGCGATTGCACGATGGCCTCTTCCAGCGTGCAGCGCCCGTCGAGCACATGTTCCAGGGTGTGCCGCGGAGTCAGCCCCATCAGCACATCGACATTGGCGAGCCCGAGGTCGCCGTCGAACAGCAGCACCCGCTCACCCTGCGCAGCCAGCGCGGCGGCCAGGTTCACGGCGACGCTGGTCTTGCCCACGCCACCCTTGCCGCCGGTGACCGCAATCACCTGCACGGGATCGGGACGCACCGCGGTACGCAGGCCTGCGGTCTGCACGGCATCGAAACTAGCGGATAGCATGCGCCACCCCGCCGAACTTGCGCGCCAGCAGCTCATCGCCTGCCGATGCGTCATGGGTGCGCGACAGCAGCACGGCGCGCGCCACCAGCTGATGGGCGCGCGCCGGCGCCAGGTCTTCCGGAATGCGCGGGCCCTCGGCCACATAGCTCAGCGGCAAACCGGCACCGACCAGCGCCGACAGCGCGCCACCGAGGCTCGCCGCTTCGTCGAGCTTGGTCAGCATCACCGCGCGCGGCCCGAAGATGGCGAAATTCTGCAGCGATTCTTCCAGCACGCCGGACTGCGCGCCGGCCGACAGCGTCAGCCAGATGTCGATCTGCGCGGCGCTGGTCACGTCCACCAGTGCCCTGGCGCGTGCCTGGAGATTGCTGTCGCGCGGACTGATGCCCGCGGTGTCGATCAGCACCATGCGGTGCAGCGGCAGACGCTGCAGCAGTTGCGGCAGTTCTGCCGGATCGCCCAGCGTATAGCACTCGACGCCGAGCAGGCGGCCGAGCACACGCAACTGTTCGTGTGCACCGAAGCGCTGGTCATCCAGGGAGACCAGCGCCATGTCGCGCGGGCCGTGGCGCATGACCCAGCGTGCCGCGAGCTTGGCAATGCCGGTGGTCTTGCCGATGCCGGTGGGGCCGACAAAGGCGACGCGACC